>AXCX01000359.1 GCA_000767215.1 Actinotalea fermentans ATCC 43279 = JCM 9966 = DSM 3133 | reverse complement strand
CCGCGAGCCGGGTCACGAGCTCGTCGATCGCGGCCCGCGGACGGTCCTGCCCGACGGCGCCCGTCGCGTCCGCCATGACCGCGAACGCCAGCAGCCGCCCGCCCTGGGTGAGCACCGTGCCGGCCAGCGACGTCACGCCGGGCAGGCTGCCGGTCTTGGCGCGGACGAGGCCGCGCGCCGGGCCCTGCCCGAACCTGTCGAGCAGCGTCCCCGTCCAGCCGCCGACGGCCAGGTCGTCCACGACGGGCAGGAGCTCCGGGTGCGCGGGCGAGCCGGCGAGCACCAGCACGTCGACCAGCAGGTCGGCGGGGATCCGGGACCCCGCGGCCAGGCCGCTGCAGTCCGCGATCACGGTGCCCGTGGTGTCCAGGCCCAGCCCGGCGACGGTCCCGACGACGGCGCGCGTCGCGCCCTCGAAGCTCGCCGCCTCCCCCGTGGCGATGGCGACCAGGCGCCCGAGCACCTCGGCGATCGTGTTCTCCGACTCCTGCACGGTCAGCCGCACGATCTCCCGCATCGACGCGGACTCCACGGCGCCGAGGCGCGTCGCCCCCTCGGGCGCGGTCATCCGCACCGGGTCGCCGACGACGGCGACGCCGCGCTCCCCCAGGGCGCGCGCCAGCTGCCGCGCGGCCTCCAGGGCCGGGTCGGGCTGCCGGACGGAGTACGGGTGGTCGCTCGTGTGGCCGATGTCGATCGCGAGCGCGGAGATCGGGGCGACGTAGCGGTTGTGGTCCGGCGCCCAGCCGGGGTTCCACGACGGGCCGGTGAAGAGCGTGTCGTCGAGACCGAGCGTCACCTGCGTGACGCCCGCGGCGGTGAGGGCCTGGGCGACCTGTGCGGCGAGGTCCGCCAGCCCGGCCCGCCCGTTGACGGCCGCCGGGTCGCCGGCGCCCGCGGCGAGCATCATGTCGCCGCCGCCGACGAGGACGATCGTGCCGGGCGCCGCCTGCACGACGCTCGTCGTGAGCGTCGCGTCGGGGCCGAGGACCTCCGTGGCGGCCGCGGCGGTGAGGATCTTGGTCGTCGACGCGGGCTCCTGCGGCTGCCGGCCGCCCACGTCCGCGATCACCTGCCCGGTCAGGACGTCCGTCACGACGACGGTCGTCGAGCTGCCGAGCCGCGGGTCGGCGACGGCGGTCGCCGCGAGCGCGGCGACGGCCTCGCCCGAGGGCAGCGGCGCCTGCGGGTCCAGCTCCCCGAGGACCGCCGCGACGTCGGGCGCCGGCGCCACGTCCGCCGTCGGGAAGGGGGCGGGGGTGGGCGGGGGCGAGGCGAGCGTGAGCCGGCCGGGGGCGACGTCGTAGGCGTCGGCGACGGCGTAGCCGCCCGCGCCCAGCACCAGGAGGACGGCCGTCGTCCCGACCGCCCACCGCGCACCCCGTGCCATCGCCTGCCTGCCTCCGTCGTTGTGCCGTTGGTCGCCGCCGTGCGTCACACTAATGATCGGCACGCCCGCCCGGCCCACCGGCCGCGCGTCGGGACGTGCCCGGCAGCGAGCGAAGGAGAGCCGTGGAGTTCGACGTCACCATCGAGATCCCCAAGGGCCAGCGCAACAAGTACGAGCTGGACCACGCGACGGGTCGGATCCGCCTGGACCGGATGCTCTTCACCTCGACCCGCTACCCGGACGACTACGGGTTCATCGAGGGGACGCTCGGCGAGGACGGCGACCCGCTGGACGCGCTGGTGCTGCTCGAGGAGCCCACGTTCCCCGGCTGCCTGATCCGCTGCCGCGCGCTCGGCATGTTCCGCATGCGCGACGAGGCCGGCGGCGACGACAAGGTGCTGTGCGTGCCGGCCGGCGACCAGCGCGCCTCGTGGCGCCAGGACATCGACGACGTGTCCGAGTTCCACCGCCTGGAGATCCAGCACTTCTTCGAGGTCTACAAGGACCTGGAGCCGGGCAAGTCCGTCGAGGGCGCCCACTGGGCCGACCGCGCCGCCGCCGAGGCCGAGATCCAGGCCAGCCGCCAGCGCGCCATCGACGCGGGCTACACCACCCGCCCGACCGCCCACTGACCGGGCCCCGCCTGCCCAGCCCCGACCCAGCCCGCCCGCGAGACGCGGGTGGTCGCCACGCGGCACGGCACTCAGTCCGCCAGGACCCGGGTGCGCCGCAGCGCGCCGGGGGGCAACCGCGCCCGGAGCCGACGCGCGAGAGCGATCGGGTCGCGCACGTCCGCCGCGGTCAGCCTGATCACCCGCCAGCCCGCCTCCTCGATGGCGTCCTGACGGCGCTTCTCGGCGAGGACGATGGCGGTGGTTGCACCGCCGTACTTGGCGACGCCGTCGTACTCCGCGGCCATGCGCCACGCCGGCCACCCGAGGTCCACCCAGAAGGTGCCGAGGTGCGTACCGACAGGCACCTGGGTGACCGGGGCGGGCAGCCCCGCACGGATCAGCGACCACCGCGCAACGCTCTCGCCGGCGGACTCCGCACCATCGTCGGCAGCCGCCACGACGTCGCGCGCGCACCGCACGCCACGCCCACCCCGCGCGGCCGCCACCAGGGTCTCGAGGACGTCGCGTCGTGCACCGGCGGCGAGGGCAGCATCCGCCACGACGAGACCGCCGCGGGCATCCAGCGTTCTCGCGCAATCCACGACGGTGCGCTCGAGTGTCGTGACGACGAGGCCCCGGCGTTCCGCGATGCCCTCGGTCGGCTTGCCCACGTCGTGGCGCGCGATGTCACGCGAGGTGTCTCCAGCCCGCGAGGACGACACGAGGATGTGTGTCCGTTCCGGCAGGCGGTAGAGCGGAAGCCCCCAGATCGCTGCAGCGGTGGCATGGCTGAAAACGGCCGTGGCGGAGGTCTGCAGGTCAACGGCGACGGCGGTCGCCAGGACGAGCTGTCGTGCACGCCTATGGACGTCGTCGTCGAGTTCGGCGGTCTCGACGTAGGCCCCGCGCCGTATTCGTAGCCATGCCCCACGGGTCACCTGAGCACGTGCGACGCCTGGCGCGATCTCCCGGTCGAGGAACACCGCAGGAATCGCCAGGCGGGCGTACGGCAGCGGGTCGGGGGCGGACAGTCGGCGTGGCACCCGACGAGCCTCGCGCAGGCGTCCGTACCCCCACGCTTCATCCACAGCCATCTGGGCACCCGCGCGGTGTCCCCGGCCACCGCCAGGACAGGTACGCCTCGGCCAGACCGAGGCATTGGTTCCAGACCGAGGGCTTGAGCCCTCGGCTTCACATCAAGCCCTCGGGTTCGGCGTTGGGAGCGGCAGGTACGGGCTACGCGGGATGGGGCAGGGCCGGCGGGGTGAGGGGCAGCCCGGGGCGCTGGGCGGGGGTTACGGGCGGGCCGCGTAGGGCATGGTGCTCTGCCAGCGGATGTTGACCACGCGGACCGGGACGCCGGGGCGGCTCGCCTCGACCATCTGACCGTTCCCGATGAACATCGCCACGTGGTAGACGCTGCCCGGGTCGGCGGCGTTCGTGCCCCAGGCGATCAGGTCGCCGGGCCGCATCTGGTCGTAGGGCACCTTGTAGTACGAACGGTACTGGTCGCGCGACGTGCGGTTGATCGACAGCCCCGCGTTCTGCCACGCGCGCATGGTCAGGCCCGAGCAGTCGAAGCTGTCCGGCCCGCTGGCGCCGTAGACGTACGCCTTGCCCACCTGCTGCAGCGCCCACGCGACGGCCGCCGCGCCCTGGTCGGCGGTCCCGCGCTGGGAGCCGGTCCCGACGCCGTACGGGTCGCTCGGCGGGGCGGGCGGGTTGACCGGCGGGGCCGGCGGGTTGACCGGTGGCGGCGTCGGGGTGCCC
>AXCX01000358.1 GCA_000767215.1 Actinotalea fermentans ATCC 43279 = JCM 9966 = DSM 3133 | reverse complement strand
CGACGGCAGCGCGGCGCGGGACGCCGTCGGGCACCCCGCGGAGCGCGGCCAGGCCCGCGAGCGCGCCGTCCACCTCGCCCACGGCGACGGCGCGGTTGAGGGCGACGACGGGCGAGCCCGTCAGCCGCAGCAGCTCGTCGTACCACTGCAGGATCTGCGGCCAGTCGGTCTCCTCGGCCGAGGCGGCGTCGCAGTGCAGCGCCGCGATGGCGGCCTGCGCCTGGTACTCGCCCAGCCGGTCACGGGCCAGCGCCGCCTGGAGCACGGCCACGCCCTCGGCGACGAGCCCGGTGTCCCACGACGCGCGGTCCTGCTCGGCGAGCGGGACGAGGGCGCCGTCCGCGGACCACCGGGCGGCACGCCGGGCGTGGTGCAGCAGCATCAGCGCGAGCAGCCCGGCGACCTCGGGCTCGTCGCTGGCCCGGGCCAGCAGCCGGGTCAGCCTGATGGCCTCGGCCGCCAGGTCGACCTTGCCGGTGTAGCCCTCGTTGAAGATCAGGTACAGGACCTTCAGGACCGCCCGGAGGTCGCCTGGCCGCCCGAGCTCCTCGTCCGCGAGCGCGCGCTTCGCGCGGCTGATCCGCTGCGCCATCGTCGCCTCCGGCACCAGGTACGCCTCGGCGATCTGCCGGGTCGTCAGGCCGCCGACGGCGCGCAGCGTGAGCGCCACCGCGGAGGCGGGCGTCAGTGCCGGATGGCAGCACCAGAAGAGCAGCAGCAGGGTGTCGTCGGCCTGCTCGGCAGGGCCGGGCGGCGGCTCGTCGGCCACCCGCTCCTCGCGGGCGCGACGGGCGGCCTCGGACCGTCCGGCGTCGACGAGCTTGCGCCACGCGACGGTGACCAGCCAGCCCTTCGGGTCCGTGGGCGGGTCGTCGTCCCAGCGGCGCACGGCCTCGACGAGCGCCTCCTGGACGGCGTCCTCGGCCGCCGCGAAGCCTGCTCCGCGGCGGACGAGGAGGCCGATCACCTGCGGGATCAGCTCCCGGACCAGGTCGTCCACGGGATGCGCGTCAGTCCGTCACCGTGGGCGGCATCTCGAGGAAGGGGCGCACCTCGATCCACTCCTGGAGCGGGGCGCCACCCGGTCCGGGAGCGGACGACAGGAAGGCCGCCGCCTCGTGCGCCCGTTCGACGGACTCGACGTCGATGATCATCCAGCCGGCGATCAGGTCCTTGGTCTCCGCGAAGGGCCCGTCGGTCACGGGCGGCCGGCCCGCGCCGTCGAACCGCACGAACGCGCCCTCGGGCGAGACCGCCTGGGCGTCGACGAACTCCCCGCGCTCCCGCAGCACGTCGGCGACGTGCTCCATGAACGCGATGTGCGCGCCGACCTCGTCCGGCGTCCACCGGTCCATCGGGGTGCGCGCGTTGGGCATCTGCTCCGGGCCGCCGCGGTAGTGCTTGAGCAGCAGGTACTTGGCCATCGTGGGTCCTCCGGTCGATCGACGCGTGGCGCCATTGTCGGCGGCACACCCCTGGGACGGTGCAGGCGCGCGGTTCTCGACATCGGTCGGGTCGCCAGTGCCGGACACGTGGAACGGGCCCCCGGCCGAGGCGACCGGGGGCCCGTGTCACGGGGTGGCGCGCGTCACTGCGCCAGGAGCCACCGCAGGATCGAGGAGTCCTCGTAGGTCGGTGCGGCGGCGAGGTGCTGGTCCGGCTCGTAGAAGGCGGCCAGCGGGTACTCGGTGTACTTGACCAGCGCGGTCGCCTGCGCCGGGGTCTTGCCGAGCGCCATGTAGGCGTTCCAGATGCGGTTGAACGACGCCTGCCCGGTGGTGGTCACCCGCAGCAGGTGGTCACCCGTTCCGTGCGTGATCCAGACCGGGGTGCCCGAGGCCGCGATCGCGTCCGCCTGGGCCTGGCTCGCGGCGAAGCCTCCGGTCAGGAGGACGCCGTCGAACAGGCCGGGGTGGTTCGTCAGGGCGGCCCAGGCGAGCGTGGACCCGTAGGAGACGGTCGACGCGTAAATGCGGTCGGGGTCGATCGAGTACTGGCCGGTGAACCAGGTCACGAGCTCGACCATGAGCTCCGACTGCTGGGTGGCGCTGCCGACCCGGCGGTTCTGCACCGCGAGCACGATGACGTCCTCGTCCGTGCCGGTCCACTCCTCCTGCAGCCAGGCGGTGGCGGGGATGTCGGAGGCCACCTGGACCCCCTCGTTGTCCTCGCCGGCGGCGTTCGGGAGGAGGCCCTGGCCCTGGCCGGGCAGGATCACGACGACGGGGTACTGCTGCGCCGGGTCGTAGTCCTCGGGCACCCAGAAGGCG
>AXCX01000357.1 GCA_000767215.1 Actinotalea fermentans ATCC 43279 = JCM 9966 = DSM 3133 | reverse complement strand
TCATGAACCGCTCGAAGGTGAAGTCGTCGTACAGCAGGTTCACCGCGGGCTGGGTGGGCGTCAGCTCGGTGGCGGAGGCCTTGGCGAGCAGCGGGCCGTTGCCCTGGCCGTTGCCGGCCTGCGCGCGCACGTCCGCGTTCTGGACCACGCGGGTCTGCAGGTCGGGGTTCACCTTGACGCCACCGTTCCAGGCGATCACGGTGCTGCCGCCCGGATCCATCGGGTCCAGCTCGATGATCACGTACCGGCCCCGGTCGGACTGCTGGTCGGGCTCGAGCGAGGGCGTGTCGTTGGTGTAGATCGCGGTCACGGTGCGGTCCCCGCGCTTCGCGGGGTCCGTGAGGTCGGCGATCGGGTTGAAGCGGAAGTTGTAGAGGCTGTCCGAGACCGTGAAGGTGTCGAGATCGAGCGTGCGCGGGTTCACGTCGGCGGCGTACTCGACGGCGACGGCCGTCACCTTCTGCCCGTAGGACAGGATCTCGGTGATGGGGATGACGTTGCGGATCCCCGACTCGGGCTGGCCCGCTGCTCCGGCGGAGGCGGAGGTGACCGCCAGGAGCGAGACGGCTGCGGCGGCGCCGACCGCCACCCCTCGGGCCCGGGCGGACGTCAGTCGTGTGGACATGGGTGAACCTCCCTCTGGGCCGGCCCGGCGTCGTTGCCCTGCGTGGCGACCCATCCGGACCGTATTGACCCGATCATGACCGTGTCAATAGACGAAAGACGTGCCGTCAGAGGTGGGGATATTCGCCGATCTTGTCGTAAAGGAGGGCGCGGTCGAGCTCAGGCGGACCGCACCCTGAGCGCCGGCTACCGGCGCGCGAAGAGGTGCTCCGAGCGCGCCAGGGCCACCGCCCCGAGCGCGTACGCCTGCTCCCCGAAGGCGCCGACGAGCACCGTCGCCCCCCGGGCCATGGTCGGCGGGGCGTACCGCCGGATCGCCTCCCGGACGCCGTCGGCGACCACGCGGCTGGCGGGCCCGAGACTGCCGTCCACCACGACGGCGTGCGGGTCGAGGAACACGATCGCGTCGGCGAGGCGCCGCCCGAGCGCGTGCCCGAAGCCGAGCAGCGCCCTGACCACGTCCGGGTCGTCGTCGTCGACCCCGCGCGCGACGTCGGGCTGGGTGAACGGGCGGCCGTGGGCCTCGGCCAGGGCCTCGAGCAGAGCGGGCACGCTCTGGGTCTGCCAGAAGCAGCCGTGCGCCCCGCAGTGGCACAGCCGGCCGTCGTCGTCGGCGTGCAGGTGACCGATCTCGCCGGCCAGCCCCGAGCGCCCGCGGTGCAGCCGCCCGTCCAGCACCAGGCCCGACCCCGTGCCGAACGCGAGGCTGACGTGCAGGACCGTCGGCATGCCGCGGGCGGCGCCGAAGACGGCCTCGCCCAGGGCGGCGAGGTTCGCGTCGTTCTCGGTGTGCACGGCGCAGCCGAGCCGCTCCCCCAGCACCTGGGCGGGCGGGCGGCCCGCCCAGGTCCCGAAGCGGCGCAGGTGGCCGCTCGGCGACGGCGCCGCC
>AXCX01000356.1 GCA_000767215.1 Actinotalea fermentans ATCC 43279 = JCM 9966 = DSM 3133 | reverse complement strand
CGGTCGCCACCCCGTCCGCGCCGCCGTCCGCCGCCTCGCGCGACGACCAGGGCGCCGCCCCGACGACCGACGCACCGGAGACCAGACCCGCGAGCAGGGCCATCCCCCCGGCGAGCAGCAGCGCGCCGGGGCCGACGACGCCGCGTCGCCGTCCGGCGTGCCGGAACGCGCCGGTGCCCGGGGATGTCACCGGCCCATGGTGGCATCGACGGGACGCCGCCGCAGCCGTCCTGGCACCCGCGACAGCGTCCCGCAGCTCCCTCCCGGAGCCGGCCCAGGACCCCGCTGGGGACCCCACGAGGCGGACGAAACCACCCCTCGGACGGCACCCCGCCGGTCCGTACCGGTGCGTAGCATCGGCGCGTGACCGACGCTCCGCGGCGTGGCCGGGCCCCCAGCGTGGCCCGCGACGTCCGGCGTGCCCAGATCCTCGAGATCGCGCAGGACCTCTTCGCGCGGCAGGGCTACCACCACGTGTCGATGGACGACATCGCCGATCGCGCCGAGGTCAGCAAGCCGGTCCTGTACCGGCACTTCCCGAGCAAGCTCGACCTGTACCTCGACGTCGTCGACCACCGGGCGGAGTCGCTCCTCGCGGCGATCGACGTCGCGCTGGCCGACGACCCCGACGACGGGCGCGGCGTCGTCCGGGCGCTGGTCCGGGCGTACCTGGAGTTCGTCGAGCAGGCCGGGGACTCCTTCTCGCTGCTCTTCGAGTCGGACGTGACCCGCGACGCCGAGGTCCGCCGCCGCGTCGAGCTGGCGTCCGCCGACGCCGCCGAGGCCGTCTGCCGCGGCCTGCGGGAGCTGGCCGGCCTCGCGCCCGAGCAGGCCAGGCTGCTGAGCACGGCGCTCGTCGGCATGGCGCGCGTCGCCGCCACGGCGCGGTACCGGACGGGCGAGGTCCCGGTCGACGAGGCCGTCGACCTCATCACCGGTCTGGCCTGGCGCGGCGTCGCCGGGTTCGTCTCCCCCGCCGAGCCGGCCCTCGGCACAGGTGCGCCGCTCGACGGCGCCGCTCCGGTTCCGCCCTCGGCGTAGCCGAGCCGCGCTGGCCCCTCCCGGGCACGGCCGGGGCCGCCATCCTGCTTAGGATGGCGAGCGGCCGCACGGCCGCGAGAACGAGGAGGACGGCGTGGAGATCACCATCGGCGTGCAGAACGTGGCCCGCGAGCTCGTCGTGGAGACCGACCAGACGGCCGACGACGCCGCCAAGGCCATCCGCAAGGCGCTCGACGCCGGGCAGGCGCTCGAGCTCACCGACACCCGCGGTCGCCGCATCATCGTCCCGGCCGGCACGGTCGGCTATGTCGAGATCGGCGACGAGGCGCGCAAGGTCGGCTTCCACACGCTCTGACGCGGGCCGGCCCCGCCGGTTCTGCCGACGGCGTCGAGAGCGTCAGGCCGTCAGGCCCAGCCGGTCCATCCGCCGCGTGTGCTCCGCCGTGAGCACCGCGAAGAGCCGCTGCTGCAGCGGCTGGTCGGGCGAGGCGTCCGCGAGCGCCCGCTCGAGGAGCCCGCGCAGCTCGGGGTGGTCGGTCACCAGCCGCTGCACGACGCCGAGCGCCTCGCCGACGAGCCGGCGGCCCCACAAGGCCAGCCGCGACGCGAGCACGGGGTCCGCCGCGGTCGCCTCGGTCACCCGGGCGACCACGAGTGCGCCGTGCCGGTCGTCGTCGACGGCCGCCTGCGCGAGCGCGCGGGTCGCCTCGTCGCCGTCGTCCAGCCCGCGGACGAGAAGGCGGGCGACGTCGTCCTCCACACCGAAGCCGACGTGCGCCTTGAGCAGGCGCTCCCACCAGGAGCCCGGGGGCGTCCGCGCGTCGAAGTCCGTGAAGGTCCCCAGGAACGGCGCGACGACGTCCGCCAGGTCCGCGCCCAGCTCGCCGGCGCGCGCCTCGATGCGCCCCAGGCGCTCGGCGGCGGCCCCGACCAGCCGGCACAGCTCGATGCGGTCGACGACGCTCGGCGCGACCTCGGCGTCGGCCGCGAGCCGCGTGACGGCGGCGAGGTCGCTGTTGGCCAGGAGCCCCAGCACGGCGA
>AXCX01000355.1 GCA_000767215.1 Actinotalea fermentans ATCC 43279 = JCM 9966 = DSM 3133 | reverse complement strand
GGTGTCGGCGGGGCCCGTGCCGGGCGTGGCGGTCATCGCGCCAGGCTAGCGCCGCGGACGGGCATGACCCGCCCGCTCGGGCCGCCTACCGGCCCCGACGGGCGGGGACGGTAGGATGGCTCCGTTCGACGGTTGACCGGTCGTCCCGAACCTCCCGCTGAGTCAGCGGGCCTGACTTGCACGATCGGCTGCCGGCCCCCGCTCACGCGGTGCGGGCCCGAGGCGCGACGTGCTCCTCGTGTGGCCCCGTGCGAGCCGACCCGAGGTGACCATGACCCCCATCTCCACGCCCACATCCACACCCACGCCCGAGGAGATCGCCGCCGCCGGCATCACCACGGTCGACGAGCACCCGGACGCGGCGTCGCGGCTCGTCGCCTCGTTCGCCGAGCTCGGCGTCCGCAGCGAGATCGTCGACGCGCTCGCCGACGTCGGCATCACGCACCCCTTCCCCATCCAGGCGATGACGCTCCCCGTCGCGCTCCAGCGGCACGACATCATCGGCCAGGCCAAGACGGGCACCGGCAAGACGCTCGGCTTCGCGATCCCGATCCTCGAGCACGCCGTCGGCCCGGGCGAGCCCGGCTTCGACGAGCTGCCCGCCCCCGGCCGGCCGCAGGCGCTCGTCGTGGTCCCGACGCGTGAGCTCGCGGTCCAGGTGGCCGGCGACCTCGACGTGGCCGCGAAGCGCCGCAGCGTCCGGGTGGTCCAGGTCTACGGCGGCCGCGCGTACGAGCCGCAGGTCGCGGCCCTCGCCCGCGGCGCCGAGGTCGTGGTCGGCACGCCCGGCCGCATGATCGACCTGATGAACAGCGGCCACCTGGACCTGTCGCGGGTCTCGACGGTGGTGCTCGACGAGGCCGACGAGATGCTCGACCTCGGCTTCCTGCCGGACGTCGAGCGGCTCCTCGCCGCGACGCCCGCCAGCCGCCACATGATGCTGTTCTCGGCGACGATGCCCGGTGCGGTCGTCGCGATGGCCCGCCGCTACATGACGCAGCCCACGCACATCCGTGCGGCCGATCCGAACGACGACGGCGCGACCCTCAAGGCGATCAAGCAGATCGTCTACCGCTGCCACGCGCTGGACAAGGTCGAGGTGCTCGCCCGCCTGCTGCAGGCCAAGGACCGCGGCCTGACGATCGTCTTCGCCCGGACCAAGCGGACCGCGGCCCGGGTGGCGGAGGACCTCGTCGAGCGCGGGTTCGCCGCAGGTTCCATCCACGGCGACCTCGGCCAGGGCGCGCGCGAGCAGGCGCTGCGCGCGTTCCGCCACGGGAAGATCGACGTCCTGGTCGCGACCGACGTCGCGGCGCGCGGCATCGACGTCGACGACGTCACGCACGTGGTCAACTACCAGTGCCCCGAGGACGAGAAGGTCTACCTGCACCGCACCGGCCGCACCGGCCGCGCGGGCCGCACCGGCACCGCCGTCACGTTCGTGGACTGGGACGACGTGCCGCGCTGGTCGCTCATCGACAAGGCCCTCGACCTGGGCTTCCCCGAGCCGATCGAGACGTACTCGAGCTCGCCGCACCTGTACTCCGACCTCGACATCCCCGAGGGCACCAAGGGCACCCTGCCGAAGGAGGCGCGCACCCGCGCCGGCCTCGCGGCCGAGGAGCTCGAGGACCTGGGCGAGACCGGCGGCAAGGCCCGCAAGAGCAGCCAGGGCGGGCACGGCGGGCGCTCTGGCGGCGACCGCGACCGCGGGCGCTCCGGCGGCCGGTCGGGCGGCAGGTCCGGCGGTTCGGGCC
>AXCX01000354.1 GCA_000767215.1 Actinotalea fermentans ATCC 43279 = JCM 9966 = DSM 3133 | reverse complement strand
CGGCCAGGTGCGCGAGGGCGGCCAGGAGGTCCTCCGCCGCTCCCCGCACGGTCCGCTCGACGACGCCGTCGCGCGCCGCCCCGTCGCCGACGACCGCGCGCAACCAGCCGCCGAGCTCCGACGTCGCCGCGGGCGGGAGGAGACCGTCCGCGACCTGCGTCTCCGGCACGACGACCACGTGTGCGTCGTGGCCGCGCTCGACGAGCATCCGGCGCAGGTGCGCGGTCACGGCCTCGCGCGCGCCGGGCTCCACCCGGTTGAGCACCAGGAGCACGACGGCACGGCGCCGGGCCGCCTCGGCGAGGAGGTCCCACGGGACGGCGTCGGCATAGCGGGCGGCCGTGGTGACGAACACCCACAGGTCGGCGGCCCCGAGGAGCTCCTCCCCCAGGCGCCGGTTCGCCTCCACGACCGAGTCGATGTCCGGCGCGTCGAGCAGGGCCAGGCCGTGCGGCACTCCGTGGTGCGGCACCAGGCGGAGGGCACCCGCGACGTCGGGCACGTCGCGGGCAGGCCGACCCGGGCCGGTGACCCGGGCCAGGCGAGGGAGGATCCGGTCCGAGGTGAACCACGCGCCCTCGTCCGGGTGGTGCACGAGGACGGGCTCACGCGTCGTCGGCCGGATCACCCCGCTGGGGCTGACCTCCTCGCGCAGGAGGCTGTTGACCAGGGTGGACTTGCCCGCCCCGGTCGACCCGCCGACCACGGCCAGCAACGGCGCGCCCAGCTGACGCACCCGCGGCAGCAGGTGGTCGTCGAGCTGGTCACGCAGCCGCCGCGCGAGCGCGCGGTCGTCTGCGGCGCCCGTGGTCTCGAGCGGGAGCCGCAGGTCCGCGACCCCCGTGCGCACCTCGGTCAGGGCGGCGACGAGCCGTCGACCGCTCTGCGCCGACAGCGTCACGCCGCCCCCTCGTCGCCTCGGGCCCGCCCGTCAGTCCCTGGTCAGCTTGCGGTAGGTCACCCGGTGCGGCCGGGCCGCCTCGAGGCCGAGGCGGGAGACCTTGTTCTCCTCGTAGGAGGCGAAGTTCCCCTCGAACCAGTACCAGGCCGCCGGGTCCTCCTCGGTGCCCTCGTAGGCGAGGATGTGCGTCGCGACGCGGTCGAGGAACCACCGGTCGTGCGAGACGACCACCGCGCAGCCCGGGAACTCCAGGAGCGCGTTCTCGAGCGAACCGAGGGTCTCGACGTCGAGGTCGTTGGTCGGCTCGTCGAGCAGCAGCACGTTGCCGCCCTGCTTCAGCGTCAGCGCGAGGTTGAGGCGGTTGCGCTCGCCACCGGAGAGCACGCCCGCGGGCTTCTGCTGGTCCGGGCCCTTGAAACCGAACGAGGCGACGTAGGCCCGCGAGGGCATCTCGACGTTGCCGACCTTGATGAAGTCGAGCCCGTCGGAGACGACCTCCCAGAGGGTCTTGTCGGGCGCGATGCCGCCGCGCGACTGGTCGACGTACGACAGCGACACGGTCTCGCCGACCTTCAGCTCGCCACCGTCGAGCGCCTCCAGCCCGACGATCGTCTTGAACAGGGTCGTCTTGCCGACGCCGTTCGGGCCGATGACGCCGACGATGCCGTTGCGCGGCAGCGTGAACGACAGGCCGTCGATGAGCACGCGGTCGTCGAAGCCCTTGCGCAGGTTCTTCGCCTCGATGACCACGTTGCCCAGGCGCGGGCCCGGCGGGATCTGGATCTCCTCGAAGTCGAGCTTGCGCGTGCGCTCGGCCTCGGCCGCCATCTCCTCGTAGCGCTCGAGGCGGGCACGGGACTTGGTCTGCCGGCCCTTGGCGGACGACCGCACCCACTCGAGCTCGTCCTTGAGGCGCTTGGCGAGCTTGGCGTCCTTCTTGCCCTGGACCTCCAGGCGCGCCTGCTTCTTCTCCAGGTAGGTGGAGTAGTTGCCCTCGTACGGGTAGAGGCGGCCGCGGTCGATCTCGGCGATCCACTGCGCGACGTTGTCGAGGAAGTACCGGTCGTGCGTGACGGCGATGACGGCGCCCTCGTACTTGGCCAGGTGCTGCTCGAGCCACTGGACGCTCTCCGCGTCGAGGTGGTTCGTGGGCTCGTCCAGGAGCAGCAGGTCGGGCTTCTCCAGGAGGAGCTTGCACAGCGCGACCCGGCGGCGCTCGCCACCGGAGAGCACCGACACGTCGGCGTCCGGCGGCGGGCAGCGCAGCGCGTCCATCGCCTGCTCGAGCTGGGCGTCCAGGTCCCACGCGCTCGCGTGGTCGAGTGCCTCCTGCAGCTCACCCATCTCCGCGAGCAGCGCGTCGAAGTCCGCGTCCGGCTCCGCCATCAGGGCCGAGATCTCGTTGAAGCGGTCGAGCTTGCCCTTGATCTCGGCGACGCCCTCCTCGACGTTGCCGAGGACCGTCTTCTCGTCGTTCAGCGGCGGCTCCTGCAGGAGGATGCCGACGGTGTAGCCGGGCGAGAGCCGCGCGTCGCCGTTGGAGGGCTGGTCGAGGCCGGCCATGATCTTCAGGATCGTGGACTTCCCCGCGCCGTTCGGGCCGACCATGCCGATCTTCGCGCCCGGGTAGAAGCTCATCGAGACGTCGTCGAGGATCAGCTTGTCCCCGTGCGCCTTGCGCGCCTTGTACATGGTGTAGATGAACTCGGCCACGTCGCTCGTCTGCTCCTGGGGTTCTCGGGCAGCGCGGGGTGGGCGCTGCGGGCACCGGCCAGCCTACGGGGTCACGGCGGCGTCCTCCTGCCCGCCGACCGCAGACGGCGTCGGCCACCGGCGCCCGACGGCGCAGCACGCGGGCGACCCGCGCGCGGACACCGGCGAACGCGCCGTGGCCAGACACCCCGTCCCGAACACGCCGTGCCCGACACCTACACCTCCACGGCGACCCCGGCGGCGAGCTGCTCCGCCACCTCGTCGATCGCCTCGTCCATGGCCGCGTCGATCTCGTCCTCGACGTCATCCTCCGCGAGCGCCGCCAGCTCGGCGGCGACGGCGTCGGACAGCACGGGCGCGTCGTCGAAGGCCGACGCGTCGACGAGCCACGGATCGACGTCGGCCCCGTCCGCCGGCCCGCCCCGGACCTCACCCGCACCGGGCGCGGCGCCGGCGTCGTCCGCGTCACCCGAGCCCGCCGCGACGTGCTTGGTCTTGACGAAGGTCGCGCGGCCGCGCGTGAGGTCGTGACCGAGCGCGCTGGCCTCGAGCACCAGACCGGACCGCGCGCCGTTCTCCCCCTGCCACTCCTCGGTCCTCAGCCGTCCGGTCACCACGAGCGGCTGCCCCTTGTGCACCGAGCCCGCGACGTTCAGCGCCGTGTCGCGGAACACCTTGACCGTGAG
>AXCX01000353.1 GCA_000767215.1 Actinotalea fermentans ATCC 43279 = JCM 9966 = DSM 3133 | reverse complement strand
ACCCCTCGCGCACAGTCGAAGTGCCGCGGGGTGCTCGCGAGCCGGAAGCTCGTGTACGGCACGCGCCCGGCGTGGATCTCCCGCGGCTCGGTCGCCGCCCAGCCCACGACTGTCGTGACGATTGCGTTGCTGCTCATCGGCCCTCCTCGGTCGGGGCCGGCCCCTCCGGCCCCTCACCGGGAGCATGGGCACGGCGCCCGCCCGATGGCGCAGCGGTCCGCTCAGTCTGGGGACGCCTCGTCGTCGGCGTCCTCGGTGGACGACGCCTCGGTGGACGACACCACGGCCGCTGCGCCGCGTCCACCGTCGCCGTCCGGCCCTCCGACAGAGCCGACGGGCCGGACCGCGGGCCGCACCACGGGCTCCGTCGCGAGCGCAGCCGCCTCACGGATCGCCCGGTGCTCCTCGAGCACGGCGACGGTCGGCCGGACGAGGAGCTCGTCGACCACCGCGGCGAGGGCGCGA
Organism: Actinotalea fermentans ATCC 43279 = JCM 9966 = DSM 3133; assembly: GCA_000767215.1. Classification (GTDB taxonomy): domain Bacteria; phylum Actinomycetota; class Actinomycetes; order Actinomycetales; family Cellulomonadaceae; genus Actinotalea; species Actinotalea fermentans. The sequence continues at coordinate 37 of AXCX01000353.1, read as the reverse complement.
CGCGCGTCGGCCACGAGCTCTGCCGCGCGCCGGCGTG
>AXCX01000037.1 GCA_000767215.1 Actinotalea fermentans ATCC 43279 = JCM 9966 = DSM 3133 | reverse complement strand
CGACGTCGCGCGGGTCGTCTCGGCGGCCGGGCTCGTGGGGACACCGGTGACGATGTCGGCGGCGGGCGACCTCGGTCACGAGGCGTTCGCGTCGGCCGTGCGCGCCGGCCAGGTGTCGGGCCGCATCCGCGCCGTCGGGCACTGCCCGGGCCTCGCCGCAGCCGCCCGCACGCGCGTGGGCGAGGTCACGCTCATCGACGCACCGGTGCTCGCGAGCGGGACCCGGGAGCTCCTCACGGTGCTGCGGGAGCAGGCCGTCAGCCGCACGACGCACCGGTTCGGGCATCTCATCACTTCACACGATCGTGACATTCGGGCGAATCTGCTCATGTAGCGCCCCAAGAACGCCGATAGTTGGCGCGTGGGTGGAACCGTGCCGTCCTGGCTCACGGTGCTCCAGTGCCTCGTGGCCGGCGTCGTGGTCGGACTCGTCGCGATGGAGACCGGCGCCTGGCGAGGAGAGCTGCGTCGCTCCGGCGTGCGCTGGGGAAGCGCGTGGTCGCTCGCCCTCGCTGGGGTGTGCCTCCTCAACGGCCTGTACGGGGTGCTGGCCCCGGGCCCGCACGCGTCGGGGCTGCTGTTCGCCCGCTTCGTCGCCTACGCGGCGGCGATCGTCCTGGCCCTGCCCGCCGTGCGTGCGTACACCGGCGGCCCCGGCGTCCGCCGGTTCGGCACGGTGCTCCTCGCGTGGTTCGCCGCAGCCGGGGTTCTCTGGTGGACCAGCCCGCTGATCCTCGCCGGGATCGACGCCGACGGTGTGCCCAGCTACGGCCCGCTGCTTCCGCTCGCCGAGCTCGTCCCCGTCGTCGTGCTCGGCGTCTACGTCTTCCGCGCCGTCCGAGGGCTCGAGGTCACCACCGCCGGAGCCTGTGTCGCCGGTGGCGCCGTCGTCGCCGTGGTGGCCCTCGTCGGTGGCGCCGTGGCGCCCGCGTCGTGGAGCACCGAGCCCCTTCGCGGCCTGTGGGTGGTGCCGCTGGTGGCCGGCCTCGAGGTGCTCGCCGCCGCGCGCGTGCGCGCCGTGCGCCGCGCTGCGGACCGGCGCGCGCGGATGCGCGACGCCATCGCCTCCGTCTCGAACGCCGCATGGCTCGCGCACACGCCGGCCGAGCTCCTGGAGACGGCTCGCGCCCAGTGCGAGGAGCTCCTGCACGACCCGTCGATCCGCGGCACGCTGCGCCCGCTCTCCCGCGACCGGTTCGTCACCGAGTTCTACTCCGCCGAGGGCCGGGCGCTGCTGCCCGACGAGCAGTCGTTCCTGCGTGACGTCGCGCGCGTCGTCTCGAGCGCCGCCGAGCGGCACACCCTCACCAGCAAGCTGCGGGACGCGGCCTACACGGACGCCCTCACGGGCCTGCACAACCGCCCAGCGCTCGATCGCCAGCTCGCCGCCGCCCTGGGCAAGGCCGAGGTCGAGTCGACGCGCGTCGCGGTCCTCCTGTGCGACCTCGACAACTTCAAGCACGCGAACGACATGCGCGGCCGCGAGTGGGGCGACCGCCTGCTGCGCCGCGTCGCCGCGCAGCTGGTGGACGCGGCCGGGCCGGGCGCCTTCGTGGCCCGGCACGGGGGTGACGACTTCGTCGTGGTGGTCGAGCGCGCCCCCGACGACACGGAGCTGCTCGCGCTCGCCCGCCGCGTGCAGGGGCGGTTCGAGTACCTGGCGCACCGCGTGCCCGCGACGCCGATGACCGTCGGGGTCGCCGCGTGGCGCCCGGGCGAGGTGCGCGACGTCGACGCCCTCGTCCGCGGCGCGGACCTGGCGATGATCGCCGCGAAGCGAGGCAGCAAGGGCGCGGCCTTCTACGACGATCTCCTGCGCGGGGAGTTCCACGAGCGCACCACCATGCGGCGCGAGCTCGAGGAGGCGATGAGTGCCGGCGACATCGTCGTGCACTTCCAGCCGCTCACCGACACCGGGACGCTCGAGGTCGTGGGGCTCGAGGCGCTCGCACGATGGCGCCGGAACGGCGAGCTGGTCCTGCCGCAGGAGTGGCTGCCGCTCGCCGAGGAGACCGGGCTCATCGTGGAGATCGGCCGGCAGGTGTTCGCGGCGGCGCGCAACGCGTCCGAGAAGTACGACCTGCCCGTGGCGGTGAACGTGGCCGCACGGCAGCTCGACGAGGCGGACTTCGTGCGCCACGTCGAGCAGTCCTGGGGCCCGGGCGCGTGGCGCCGGCTCACGATCGAGGTGACGGAGAGCGCCCTGCTGCACGACGACGCCCACGCACGCGCCGCCCTCGCCACGCTGGCCGCCCGCGGCGCACGGATCGCGCTCGACGACTTCGGCACCGGCTACAACTCGCTCTCGCGGCTCGCGGAGCTACCGGTGCACGTGATCAAGGTCGACCGGTCCTTCGTGCACGCCTCGGGCACGCCCGAGGGCGACGCGGTGCTGCGCGCCGTCCTCGCCGTTGCGCGGGCGCACGGCCTCGACGTCGTCGCCGAGGGCGTCGAGCGTGCCGAGGAGCTGACCACGCTCGTGGGGATGGGCGTCGACACGGTCCAGGGCTTCATGCTGGGTCGCCCGGCTCCGACCCTGCCGATCCGCGGGCGGCGTCCCGGCACGGGCGAGATCGAGGCGGTCACGCCCGAGCGACTCCCCCAGCGCCTGCCGCACCAGATGTCGCCGGCCGCAGGGTCCTGACCGCGCACGGTCCTGGGCTACACGCCAGCGGCGTGGCGGCCTCAGGCCAGCAGGGTGGGCTTCAGCTCCACGAGGCGGCCCAGGAGGCCGTTGACGAACGTCGGCGAGTCGTCGGTGGACAGCGCGCGGGCCAGCTCCACCGCCTCGTCGACGGCGACGGCGTCGGGCACCTCGTCCCGGAAGAGGATCTCGTAGGTGCCGATCCTCAGGACCGCACGGTCGACCGCCGGCATGCGCTCGAGCGTCCAGCCACGCGAGTAGGTGCTGATGAGCTCGTCGATCTGCGCCTGGTGCGCCGCGACACCCTCGACCAGGTCGGCCGAGTACTGCGGCAACGCGGTCTGCGTGCCCGGCGTCGTCAGGCGCTCGGCGAGCACGTCGAGCGCGGGCCGCTCGCGCTGGTCTGCCTCGAAGAGCACGTCCAGGGCGCGCTTGCGGGCCTTGCTCCGGGCGGCCACGTCAGTCGTTCACGCGACCCAGGTACGAACCGTCACGCGTGTCGACCCGGACCTTCGTGCCGGCCTCGAGGAAGAGCGGCACCTGGATCTCCGTCCCCGTCTCGAGCGTCGCGGGCTTGGTACCGCCGGTCGACCGGTCGCCCTGCAGGCCCGGCTCGGTGTAGGTGATCTCGAGCACCACGGCGGCGGGCAGCTCGACGTACAGCGGCGCCCCCTCGTGGGTGGCGACGATGGCCGACTGGTTCTCCAGCAGGTACTTGGCGGCGTCGCCGACGACGGTCTCGCTCACGTGGAGCTGGTCGTAGGTGCTCGTGTCCATGAAGACGAAGTCGGTGCCGTCCTTGTACAGGTACTGCATCTCGCGCTTGTCGACGTTCGAGGTCTCGACCTTGACGCCCGCGTTGAACGTCTTGTCCACGACCTTGCCGGTGAGCACGTTCTTCAGCTTGGTACGGACGAACGCGCCACCCTTGCCGGGCTTGACGTGCTGGAACTCCACGACGGTCCAGAGCTGGCCGTCGATGTTGAGCACGAGGCCGTTCTTCAGGTCGTTGGTCGTCGCCACGGTGAGGTCTTCCTGGTCGTCGGGAGTCAGTCGTCGGGTGCGTGCTGCGTCAGGAGCGTTCGGCGTCGGGAGCCGGTCCCGGTGGTCGGCACGTCGGCCGTCCGCGCGCGGGGCGCAGGGAAGTCTAGCGGTCCCGTGCCGCGCCCGCGGTGCGGGCCCGCTCGTGACCGACGCCTGGGGCCGACCGCCGGCTCCGACCGCGACTCAGGCCCGGACGAGCGCGGCGCCCGCGACCCCGACGGCGCACGCCCACAGGAGCGAGGCGAGCGACCCGATGACGAACCGCTCCGAGGCGGCCGGGTTGTCGCGGAGCTCGGGATACCGCCCGAGCCCCTTCACGGCGATCACGAACGCGACGGCCGTCGGGTAGCCCAGCAGCAGGCCTCCGGTCACGGCGGCGCGCTCGAGCAGACCGATCCACGTCCCGCCGCGCAGGGCGGCGCGCGCGGTCGCCCCGGTGGGCCCGTCGCCGCCGTCGGCCACCGCCGACGCCGTCGCACCCGTCTCCGCACCGGTCACGTCCGCGGGACCAGCGTCGCGCGACCGCGCCGCGAGCCGCAGCACTCCCGCCGTCAGCGGCCACCCGCCGAACGTGCCGAGGGCCAGGGCCACCGTCCCGACGAGCGTCACGAGCCACGGGTTCATCCGTCCCCCTCCGCGAGCAACCGGGCCGCGACGGGCCGCGCAGCCACCTCCTCCGCCCACAATGCCGCACGCAGGCGTTGGCTGACGGCCTGCTGGCTGATGCCGAGACGACGCGCGGCGTCGTCCTGGGTGGCGCCGGGCGTCGTCATCGCGTCGATGACCGCCCAGCCGGCCGCCGAGCGCCGCACGACCACCGATCCCAGGAGGGTGAGCACGGCCTCGGCCCCCCGCCCCCCGTCCGGAGCTTCGGAGACCACGGCGAGCGGGACGGGTCGCGCCCTGCTCTTGGCGCGCTCGACGGCGGCGCGGGCGTGGATGAACGCCTCGCCCGAGCCCGCCCGCGCGCTCACGGGCAGCGGCTCGTCGACGGACCCGACGCCGATGCCCACGCTCCAGCCGCCGATGCGCAGCAGCGTCAGTGCGACGTCGACGGCCACGTCGGCGTCGTCGAGCACGGCCTGGACCTCGTCACCGACCGTGCGCTCGAACGGCCGGACGACGCCTCCCGCGTCCGCAGGCACGCGGGAGGTGAGGTCCTCGAGCAGCCCCGCCACCCGATCGCCATGACGCCGGCTACCGCGCTGGTCGACAGTCAGGACGTACATGCGACAAGCCTATGCCCTTGTACATCTCACTACAAGGTTTCTACCTTGTCTGACCCGCGAGGGCGAGGAGCGCCAGTCGGTAGGAGTCGAAACCGAAGCCCGCGATGGTCCCGGTGGCCACCGGCCCGACCACGCTGTGCCGGCGGAAGCTCTCGCGGGCCATCGGGTTCGACAGGTGCACCTCGATCAGGGCCAGACCCGCGGTGGTGACCTGGGCGGCCGCGTCCCGCAGCGCGTAGGAGTAGTGCGTGAAAGCCGCCGGGTTGAGCACCACCGCCGCCCTCTGGTCGACGGCCTCGTGGAGCCAGCCCACCAGCTCGGCCTCGTCGTCCGTCTGCCGCACCTCGACGTCGAGACCCGCCTCGGCGCCCCAGCGCACGGCGGACTCGCGCAGGTCGGCCAGCGTCGCCGAGCCGTAGACCTCGGGCTCCCGGACGCCGAGTCGGCCGAGGTTGGGACCGTTGAGCACCAGCACGCGCGTCATGGCGGCAAGGCTAGCGGCGCGACGGGCGCGTGCCGGGCGCCGCCGCACGCAACCCGGCTCCGGACCGGCGCCGGGCGTCGTCACCGACGCCGCCGCTGCCTACAGCAGCACGCCCGCGCCGGACGCCGGCTCCCGGCTGATCTCGGCGAACGCGGCGGCGAGCAACGTCGGGTCCGGTCCCTCGAGCCGCACCGGGCGACCGACGTCCTCCAGAACGACGAAGCGCAGGAGGTCGCCACGGGACTTCTTGTCACGCCGCATCGCAGCCAGGAGCTGCTCCCAGCGGTCCGCCCGGTAGCTCGTCGGCAGCCCCAGCGACCGCAGGATCTCCCGGTGCCGCGCGACGACGTCGTCGGGCAGGCGGCCGGCCAGGCGCGCGAGCTCCGCCGCGAACACCATCCCGACCGAGACCGCGGCCCCGTGCCGCCAGCGGTACCGCTCGACCTGCTCGATGGCGTGCCCGAGCGTGTGCCCGTAGTTGAGGATCTCCCGCCGGAACGACTCGCGCAGGTCCGCCGTGACGACCTCGGCCTTGACCCGCACGGAGCGCTCCACGAGCTCGCGGACCAGGTCGCGGTCCGTCAGCTGCGGGGCGGTGAGCGCGGACGGATCGGCCTCGATCAGCTCGAGGGTGCGCTCGTCGGCGATGAACCCGTGCTTGACCACCTCGCCCAGGCCCGCGACGCGCTCGTGCACCGGCAGGGTGTCCAGCGCGGCGAGGTCGCACAACACGCCGGCCGGGGTCCAGAAGGCACCGACGAGGTTCTTGCCCTCCTCGGTGTTGATGCCGGTCTTCCCGCCGACCGCGGCGTCGACCATCGCGACGACCGTCGTCGCGATCTGGACGACGGTGATCCCGCGCAGCCACGTCGACGCCACGAACCCGGCGAGGTCGGTCGTGGCACCGCCGCCGATGCCCACCACCGCGTCGCTGCGCGTGAAGTCGGCCTGCCCGAGCACGTGCCACAGGAAGGCGGCCACCTGGGCGGTCTTCGCGTCCTCGGCGTCCGGGACCTCGGCCAGGAAGGCCTGGTAGCCCTCCTTCTCGAGGTCGTCACGGACCGCCTCGGCGGACGCCGTCAGCGACCGTGGGTGCACCACGAGCACCTTGCGGACCTTGTCTCCCAGCAGGCCCGCCAGCTCGCCGAGCAGGTGGTAGCCCACGACGACGTCGTACGGGCGCTCTCCCCCGACCCGGATTCGTGTCGGCTCGCTCATCGCTCCCCCGTCCCGTCGGTGCGCTCGTCGTCGGTGCCCTCGGCCAGCTCCGCGGCGATGACCTCGGCGACCTGCGCGGGCGTCAGGTCGTCCGTGGCCACGCGGAGGCTCGCGACCGCCTCGTACACCGGACGACGCGTCTCCATCAGGGTCTGCCACTGCGCCCGCGGGTTGCCGAGCAGGAGGGGCCGGGACCGGTTGAAGCCCACGCGGGGCGCCGCGGCGGACAGGCTCACGTCGAGGAACACCACCGTGCCGCCCGCGGCCCGGTAGCCCGCCAGGGCAGCCTGCACCTCGCCGTCGAGGACGGCCCCACCGCCGAGCGCGAGGACGCCGGAGTGCTCGGTCAGCGCGGCCAGGACCGCGGCGCGCTCGAGGGTCCGGAACGCCGGTTCGCCGTCGTCGACGAAGATCTCGGTGATCGGCTTGCCCGCCGTCGCCTCCACGTCGGCGTCGGTGTCCCGCACGACGGCTCCGAGGCGGCCCGCCAGCTCGGCCGCGACCGTCGACTTCCCCGCCCCGGGCGGCCCGACGAGCACGACGCGCGGCCGCACGGGCGCCGTCGGGGCGCTGTTCTCCGCCGGGCCGTTCACCGCTGCAGCGGCGGGACGGCCTCGAGGTACGCCTCGAGGTTCCGCGCGACCTCGCGGACGCTGTCGCCGCCGAACTTCTCCACCACCGCGTCGGCGAGCACCAGGGCGACCATCGCCTCGGCGACGACGGCCGCGGGCGGCACGGCGCACACGTCCGAGCGCTGGTGGATCGCCTGCGCGGGCTCGCCCGTCGCGACGTCGACGGTCGCCAGCGCGCGCGGCACCGTCGAGATGGGCTTCATCGCGCCGCGCACGCGCAGCACCTCACCGTTGGTGACCCCGCCCTCGAGGCCGCCCGCACGGTTGGTCCTGCGGACGATGAGGCCGGTCTCCGGATCGCGCTCGATCTCGTCGTGCGCGGCCGAGCCGCGACGAGCAGCCGTGCGGAACCCGTCCCCGATCTCCACGCCCTTGAAGGCCTGGATGCCCATGACGGCGGCCGCCAGCCGGGCGTCGAGACGCCGATCCCAGTGCACGTAGCTGCCCAGTCCCGTCGGCAGCCCGTAGGCGAGCACCTCGACGACGCCGCCGAGCGTGTCCCCCGCCTTCTGGCACACGTCGATCTCCTCGACCATGGCGGCCGAGGTCGGCGCGTGGAAGCACCGCACCGGGTCGCCGTCCAGCGCGGCGACGTCGTCGGGCGTGGGCAGCACGGCGTCGTCGGGCACCGCGACCGGGCCGATGGCCGTCACGTGCGAGACCAGGCGCACGCCGGCGGCCTGCTCGAGGAAGGCGGCGGCGACGCGCCCGAGGGCGACCCGCGTCGCGGTCTCGCGGGCGGACGCGCGCTCGAGGACCGGCCGCGCGTCGTCGAACCCGTACTTGCGCATGCCGACGAGGTCGGCGTGGCCCGGGCGCGGGCGGGTGAGCGGCCGGTTCCGCGCGATCTCGCGCACGTCCCCGGTACCGGCGTCCACGGTGAGGCGCTCGGGCGCGACCGGGTCGGCGGACATCACGTCGACCCACTTCGGCCACTCGGCGTTGCCGATCTCGACGGCGACAGGGCCGCCCTGCGTGAGGCCGTGCCGCACGCCGCCGAGGATCCGCACCTCGTCGGTCTCGAACTTCATGCGCGCGCCTCGCCCGTAGCCGAGGCGTCGCCGGGCGAGGGCGTCGATGAGATCGTCGGTCGTCACCCGCACGCCCGCAGGCAGGCCCTCGAGCACACCGACCAGGGCGGGGCCGTGGGACTCCCCGGACGTCAGCCAGCGCAGCATGCCGTCATCCTTCCACGGGCCCGGGCGCACGCCGGCCCGCGTCCGTGCGACGGACGCGGGCCGGGTGGTCGGTGCGGACCGGGCGTTCGCCCGGCCGCCGTCAGCTCGGGGGCGCGAGGGGCAGGAACGGGTTCCGGTCGCTGTCGGGCATGGTGGGCGGGGGCGGCGTCTCGCCGTCCTCACCGGTGCCGTCCTCGCCCGTGCCATCCTCACCCGTGCCGTCCGGGAGCGGCACCGCCGACGCCGGGGGCGTCAGCACGAAGGCAAGCCCGGTCACCGTGCTCTCGACCCACCCCTCGAAGATCTCGGGGCGACCCGAGGCCTCCTCGGCGGGATCGAGCCGCACGACGTCGACCGCGCCCACGAGGAACAGCCGCTCGAGGTTCTGCGCCCGCTCGACGAACACGGCGACGTTCTCGTACGGCCCGACCACGCGGACGTTGACCTGCAGGTACACCAGGCCCTCCGGCGCCGTGGGCGTCGGGGTGGTCGGGACGGCGTTCGGGTCCGTGCCGTCCGTGACCTCGCCCTCCGGAGCGGGCGTGGCCGCGGGGTCCGTCGCCGCCGGCGTCGGTTCGGGCGTGGCTGCGGGCACCGTCTCGGCGATGGTCACCGCGGTCGGAGCCGCGGGCGTGATCTCCGTGATGAGGACCCCGGTCTCGTTCGCGATCGCCTGGAACGCGTCGACCAGCGCCGGCAGCTGGGCGTCCACGGGGATCTGCCGCTGCAGGCCGGCCAGCTCCGTCCGGTAGTCCTCGATGTGGGTGCTCTTCTCCGCCAGCGCGGCCACCTCGGTACGCAGGATGTCGTTGCGCATCTCCGTGTCGTCCACCATGGCCTGCGTCTCCGCGGCCTCGTCGAACTTCGGTGAGATGACCAGGAACCAGCCCACGGCCGACAGGGCCAGCACCAGCACGACAGCCCCGGCGATCCAGCCGGCCGATCGTCCGCGTGCCATCACTCGTCCCCCTCAACCTCGGGCTCGTACCGGAGCGCGAACGCGGCCTCGTTGATCTGCACGGTCGCGGTCACGCTGTAGTAGGCGACGTCGTTCTCGGCCGTGAGCGTGTGCTGGCTGAACCAGGCGTGCTCGAAACCAGGGATGGTCTCCAGCGCCCGCAGCCAAGCGGCCGTGTCCGGGACGGTCCGGGACTCCACCGTGAGGCTCACGGTGCCGACGCCTTCGCCACCGAGCACGTCCGGCGGGGGGACGGGAGGATCGATGACGGTGGTCCCGAAGAGCCGCACCGTCTCGATGCGCACCCCCTCCGGCGCGGTCGCCGCGAGGGCCCGCAGGTACGGGCGCCACAGGATCTCGGTCTGCATGCTCAGCTGGCGCGCCTGCGCGGCGCGGTCGAGCTCCGCCAGGACCAGCGGCACCTCGGCGTACTGCTCCTTCTGCGCGTTCAGGTCCTGCGTCGTCTGCTGCGCCGCGGCCAGGTCGTCGGCGGCCGCGTCCTTCGCGCGCACCCCGAGCAGGTACAGGCCGGCCAGACCGACGAGGGACAGGGCCACGAACAACGCCAGCCAGCGCTTCGTCCGCGCCAGGCCACGCGCCGCGGCCACCTCCGGGGGCAGCAGGTTGACCTGGGGGTACGGCGGCGCCCCAAGCGCGGGCGCCCGCCCCGACAGGCGCGCGCGTCCCTTCGAGGCCGGCGCGTCGGTCGTCGTGCTCATGCTGCCACCCCCAGGGCGAGACCGATCGGCATGGCCAGCGTCGACGATGCCGCGGCGAGCGCGTCGGACTGCAACGACTTCGCCACCCGCATCGTCGACAGCGGGTCACCGAGGGTGACCGGAAGGCGGCTGGCGCTCGAGAGGTACTGCCCGAGTCCCGGCAGGTGGCAGCCGCCCCCGGTCAGGACGACGACGTCGATGCCGTCGCCGTGGTGGTTGCCGGCGTAGTACACGAACGTGTTCCGGACCGCCTCGACGAGCGGCCGGACGGAGTTGTTGACCGCCTCCGCCGCCACCGCCAACTCCGGGGCGACGGCGTAGCCGACGCCCACCTGCCGCTTCACGTTCTCGGCCTCCGGGCCTGCGATCCCGAGCGCCGACGCGACGGCGTCGGTGACGGACTGCCCGCCGCTGGGCAGGATCCGCACGAAGCGCGGCATGCCGCGGCTCGCGATGACGAGCTGGGTGATCCGCGCGCCCACGTCGACCACGGCGACGGTGCGGTTGACCAGGTCGCCGCGCACGACCGCGCGCAGGAGGGCGAAGGGGTTCAGGTCGACGAGCTGCGGACGCAGCCCGGCGGCCTCCACCGCCATGACGTTCGCCCGCACGGTGTCGCGGGTGGCCGCCACCAGCATCCCCTGCAGCATCCGCCCGGTCTGCGCGTCCACCTCGCCCGTGGGGTAGTAGTCCATCAGCGCGTCGTCGGTCGACATCGGGAGCAGGTCCTGGACCTGGAAGGCGAGCGAGCCCCGCAGCTGTGGCAGCGGCATCCACGGCAGGTCCAGCGCGCGCACGACGACGCGCTGGTTCCCCACCCCGATGTTGACGTTCCTGGTCGGGAACTTCGCCGACGACCACAAGGACCTGATCGCCGACGCGACCGTCGTCGCGTCCTCGACCTCGCCGTCCCGCACGGCTCCCGCCGGGAGCGGCGCCTCGGCATAGCGCACGAGCGTGGGCGCGCCACCGCGTGGGCCGGGCTGCACCTCCGCGGCCCGCACATGGCTCGTCCCGATGTCGAGCCCGACCACTCCGACCTTCGCCACTGTGTCCCCTCTCCCGCGCGAGCCTGCCGACCGGACGGGCGCACGATCTCCTGCTGGGGTATCGGGCGTCAGCCGCCCGGGCTTGAGCCCCGGACCTGCCGCGAATCTCCGATCCGTCAGGTGGCTGCCAGGCCGACCAGCGAGAGGTATGACGCCCACAGTGGCTCGCCGACGGCCACGCCCAGCGCCGCGCCGAGCACCATCCACGGGCCGAAGGGGACGCGGCTCTTGCGACCCGCCCGTCCGGCCAGCAGCAGCCCGATGGCGTACACGCCCCCGAGCAGGAAGGCGGCGAACGCGCCGATGGCGAACGCCCCCCAGCCGAGCCAGGCCGTCACCGCCCCGAGGAGCCCCGCCAGCTTGACGTCGCCGTATCCCATTCCGCCCGGTTTGACGCTCATGAGGACGTAGTAGCCGATCCACAGGGCCGCGCCGCCGATGAGCGCCCGCAGAAGGGCACCCCAGTCGTCGGTGAGCCATGACGCCAGGACCAGCCCTGCCCCCACCACCACGTACGAGGGCAGCACGATGGCGTCAGGCAGGCGATGCACGTCGAGGTCGATCAGCGCCAGGGCGAAGCACACGGCGCCGAGGTAGAGGTAGACCGGCAGCGCCGGGCTCCACCCGAGGCGGAGCTGCACGAGGACGAACAGGAGCGCCGTGGCCCCCTCGACGGCCGGGTACCGCACGGGGATGCGGACGCCGCAGTCCCGGCACCGCGCGCGCAGGAGCAGCCACGACAGCACCGGGACGTTGTCCCGCGGACGGATCCGGTGGCCGCACTGCGGGCACGCGCTCGGCGGCGCGACGACCGACTCACCGCGTGGCACGCGCCAGATCACCACGTTGAGGAACGAGCCGACCAGCAGGCCGAGGACACCGACCGCGCCGGTGCCCAGGGCCGCCAGCAGTCCTGGGTCGATCAGCTCCACCCGTCAGTGCGTCTCGCGCTTGTAGACGATCTCCACGTCGTACGACTCCGCCGTCGTGGACCCGGACGAGAGGCCCCAGACCGGCAGCGGGTCGTAGATGACGTTCGCCTTGTTGTCCCAGGTGAAGCTGCCCTGCGCGTAGATCTGCCCCGCCGTGCGGCCCTGGTTCGCCTTGACGATGCTGCACGGGCTGTACAGGAGCACCCGGACCGGGCTCTCGAACGAGACCTGGTTGTTGAGGTCGATCCCCACCGTCGGGTTGCACGTGACGGCCGAGCCGGACCACGTCGCGGGCTGGATGAAGTACACGTTGCGGTCCGCGTCGGGCCCGGCGGAGACGAACTTGACGCTGTTGGACACCACGAACCCGGCTCGGCTGATCACGAGCAGGTCCCGCCCGAACGTGACGGTGTTCATGCCACCCTCGAACCGCACGGGGTTGCCCGGGCAGTCCACGACGACGATCGTGCTGGAAGCGGTGTCCGCCGCCATGTTGTCGCGGATCCAGTTCGCGGCGTAGTCGCTGCTGCTGCCGTTCGGCTTGCCGCAGGTGGAGCCGGAGAACGTGACGACCTGCGTGTAGCCGTGCGCTGTCCAGTCCGACTGAGCGTTCGGCCACTCGATCTTCGGGAACGGGTTGTCGACGGGCTTCGGGGCCTCGATCGCCTGTCCGCTCAGGCACTTGTCAGGGGAGCCGAGGCACGCCTTGCCTGCACCACCGCTCGCCACGGTCACGACGCCCCGGGCATAGGCGGTGCCGCCGAGCGTGGCCTTGTCGAGATTGATGTTGCCGGCGGACCGGATGCTCCCCTGGACGGTCGGCGAGTTGTTCAGGTTGACGGTGCCGCCGTTCCAGATGCTGCCCTTCACCGTGCAGGGGTTCGCGAGGTTCACGTTTCCCACGGCGACGATCGACCCGTCGTAGGTGCCCTGGTTGACGCAGTCGAAGTCGCCCTTGGAGTAGATGTTGGCGGCCTGTCCCGGGGTGTCGGAGCCGTTGATGACGTCGTTGTGGTTCGTGAACCGCACCGACGTGTCGGAGTGGATCGCGTTCTCGAGCATGTTGGTCACGTGCGGCTCGAGCGTGACGAGCGTCTCCATCGTGCGCCGTGCCACCTGGGCGTTCCCGATCGGCTCCGCCGCGGACGTCGCGGAGACGTGCGCGCTCGCGATGGCCGTCCCCGCGCGGACCGCCGCACAGGTGACCTCCGTGCCCGCCGCGTTGTAGTACGTGACCTCCACCGAGATGTCCACGTCGTCGGCGAGGAAGGAACGCGAGGACGGCACCGCGGGGTCGGGGCACGGGTATGACGCGACGTTCGACGTCTGGAGCGTCGCGAGGACCGCATCGATCGCGCCCTCGGCGGTGGTCACCGCCGTGGCGCGCTGCCGGTCCCGCCCCGAGGCTGTCGCCTCGTACACGGCGGTGGACACGATGGCGACCACGAGGATGCCGACCAGGACGACGACGGCCATGGCCGAGATGAGGGCGACGCCCTCGTCCCCGGGGCGCGCCGGGCGCACCCGCCGCAGACCCGTCCGCTCCCGACCGGTCCGTCGCACACGCACGTTGCGGAACACGAGCATCATCCTCCCACCGGAGCCGGCACTGGCGTGCACTGCCCTGCATCGAAGCCGTAGGTCGTGTTGCGGCCGGTCAGGGCCGAGTCGATCTTGACGTCGCGCCCCGTCCGCGCATCGCGCGCGTAGATCGCCACCCGCACCAGCCGCTCGTCGTAGGCGGTGTCGGCGCCCTCGAGCTTGAACGGCGCGCCGGTGAGCGTGAGGTCGGTCGCGACGGTCGTCCACTCCGTCGACGCGCCGCCCGGGAGCCACGAGCGGGACCGCAGGTACGACTCGCCGGGCCCGTTGTCGACCACCTGCCACTGGTAGCAGCGCGGGACGCCGTCGGCCTGGGTGTACACGCGCATGCACGTGCCCGTCCGGGTCGTGGCGTTGCCGGTGCACGTGGACGGGATCGTCTCGGCGCCGGGATTGAACAGGACGTTGCCAGAGCGGACCTGTCGGTCGATCGTCTGCAGCGCCTCGCGCACCTCCGCCACCGCGTTCGCGCTCTGGAGGACCTCGTCGCGCGACCGCATGACGAGCATGACGGCCGTCATGATCATCGTCATCGCGATGCCGAACACGATCATCGCGGTCAGCAGCTCGACGAGCGTCATGCCGGCGTCGCGCCGGTCGTCGTCACGGCGCATCGGTCACCGTCCGGTACCCGGCGCTGGCCGTCAGGCCGCCGAGGTCGACCTCCGTCGCGAAGCTGCCCACCGGCGCGCCGCCTGTGGAGATGGTGACGCGCAACGACACACGCACCGACGACGAGCCGTCGACGGTCGACGTGCACGACTCGTTCACGCACGGCGTCGTCGCCGACCGCGACGAGCGGGCGGCGGTGGGGACGCGCACCATGACCTCGCCCTCGTAGTGCACCTGGTAGGCGCCGTAAGTCAGCGTCACGGGAGCGATCGGCCAGCCTCCGGGAGCGGGCGGCGTGCCCGGGCCGTTGAGGTTCAGCGTCGTGTAGCCGGTGCCGTTCCACACGTACGCCCGACCCGTCCGCGTCCAGGTCGGCGCGGTGGCGCCGATGCCCTCCTCGGCCTTGGCCGTCTCCGTGCTGGCATCGACCTTCACGAGACCGGTGAAGGAACCTGGTACGCCCGTCGCACCGGTCGGCGACCCGACGACGACCGCGCCCGTCGCCCGCTGCGCGGCGGCGACGGCGCAGCCGACGCCCGTCGACGCGTTGGAGCAGAAGCCCGAGTTGGCGCTCGCCAGGTGCGCGCCGACGGCCCGGGACGGCGAGCTCGGCGCGCCGACCTCGACGATCGCGGCGACCCCGCCCGCGGGCGTCGTGTAGGTCAGCGCGGCGCCCGAGCCGCTGCTGATCGCTGAGGTCGAGCAGGCCCGCTCGGCGTTCGTCGGGCCCGTGATCAGCGTGGAGCCCGTGGGCGAGACGCAGTTCTTCGACATGACCGCGGAGCGGACGGTGCCGCTGTCGGACGTCGACGGGCGCACGGCCAGCGCACCGGCCGGCCCGGCGAGCGACTGCGTGGCGCTGCTGTGGCCGCTGGTGGTCAGCACGCCGGAGTCCTGGTAGGCCACCGAGGACGGGTCGGAGTCGACCGACGCCTCCGCGACGGCGCCGCCCGCCCTGGTCGGGGTCGTGGAGATGCCCGCGCTCGTGGTGGCGACGTTGGCGCCGCCGGTGACCGTCTGCTCGACGGTGACCGCCGACCGGAAGCTCGGCAGCGCGATGTCCAGGCCGCTGCCCGAGAACCCCTCGAGGGTCGCGCCGATGATGGGACCGACCGTGACGTACCCCGCGCCCGCGGAACCCGCGTTCGCCTGGAGGTACGCCTGGCAGGGCGCCGCGAACGGGTGGTTCGAGGTCGTCAGGCACCCGTTCGGCGGGGAGTACGTGGTGGTGCGCTGGGAGACGGTCTTGCCGCCCGGGAAGACGTTGCTCGTCCACTCCACGACGGCGGTCAGGTTGAACCCGGGGCCGCTCGGCGGGTGCGTCACGTAGGTGCGCACGGTGTAGCTGACGTTCCCGACGGTCCTCGGGTTGTTGTCGCTAGGGTCGCTGGGGTCGTCGTAGGGACCGGGCGACCATGCGTTGACGACCAGGGCCTCATTCGGCGCGCCGGTCTCGAGCAGCGAGGTCTGCAGGTAGCCGGCTGAGACGTACGGGTCGGCCGGCGCGCTTCCCGATCCGGTGGTGACCGTGTCGTACGGGAGGGCGCGCAGCCGCTCGAGGACCTCGGTGGCCAGTGCTGTGGCGGTCTGGCGCTCGCGCGCCTGCACGACGGTCTTCAGGGCACCGACGATGGTGCCCATGAGGGCGCCCATGACGATGAGCGTGATGACCATCGCCAGGATGACCTCGATCAGGGTGAACCCGGCGCTGTCAGCCTCAGCACGGCTCCGCTGTCCCATGGGCTCCTCCTTCCAGGCCGGCGCTCTCGCCACCAACTGCGAACGGTGGGGTGAGCGGGCGGTGCCCGCTCACCCCACCGTCAGCCACGGATCAGCTGCAGGTCGCGCTCTTGAACACGCCGTTGGGGCCAGCGCTCCAGGTGGCGGCTCCGGCCTCGGCCGGGTCGACGATCACGCAGTAGGTCGACGAGGTCGCCGGCGTCGCGAGGATGGTCGCGTTGTTGCCCGGACCGACCTTGACCGTCGTCGCCTCGCCGGCGATCGTGAGCGTCGCGTCCATCGTCGACGTGCCGTTGGTGTTGTTGCCCGCGAGCGCGATGGCCAGCGAGGCGTTGGGGGCGTCCACGAACGCCGCCGCGATCTCCTTCGAGATGTTGGTCGCGTCGCTCTTGGCCGAGGCCTCCGCCGCCTTCTTCTTCTGGTTGAGGAAGACCGGGATGGCGATCGCGGCCAGGATGCCGATGATGATCATGACGACGAGGAGCTCGATCAGGGTGAAGCCCTGGTCCTTCTCCTCCATGGACTTGCGAATACGAGCGATCATCGCTCTCCCCTTCGTATGCGGAGTCAGTGCCGGCGAGCCGGCGTTCGGGGTGGTGCTACGGGTTCTTCGTCGGGCTTCCTGCGGACGAACTTGAGCCCAAAGACGGGAAATTCACCCGCTCGGACGCACCGGGGTCCGCCGCTACTCGATCAGGTCGAAGACGCCGAAGATGGGCATGTAGAGCGCGATCACCATGAAGCCGATGATGCCGCCGAGGACGGCGATCATCAGGGGCTCGATGAGGGACGTGAGCGACTCCGTCGTCGCCTCGACCTCCTGGTCGTAGAACTCGGCGATCTTCTCGAGCATCGCGTCGAGCGCGCCGGTGTCCTCGCCCACGGCGATCATCTGCACGACCATCGGCGGGAAAACGGGGTGCTGGGCGAGCGGCCCGGAGAGCGACTGCCCGGTCCGCACCGAGTCCTGCACAGCCTTCGCCGCACGCTCGATGACGACGTTCCCGGACGTGGCGCCGACGATCTCGAGCGCCTGCAGGATCGGGACGCCCGCGCGGATCATGGTGCCGAAGTTGCGGGTGAACCGGGAGATCGCGATCTTCTGCGCGAGCGGCCCGAAGACGGGCGCCTTGAGCTTGAGCGGATCCACGCGCTCGCGCACCGCCGGGCTGTTCTTGTTCCTGCCCCACCAGACGGCGAAGGCGATCACGGCGACGATCAGCGGCACGATGCCGACCTTCAGAACGGCCGACATGGCGACGAGGACCTGCGTGAGCGGCGGCAGCTCGCCGCCGAGGCCGGCGAACATGTCGGCGAACACCGGGACGATGAACAGGAGCATGCCGATCAC
>AXCX01000352.1 GCA_000767215.1 Actinotalea fermentans ATCC 43279 = JCM 9966 = DSM 3133 | reverse complement strand
CGGGCGAGCTGCACCCGCGTGTGCTCGGTGCGCTCGAGCTGCCCGCGCGGACGTGCGCGTTCGAGGTGGACCTCGACGCGCTCGTCGCCGCGGGGGAGGGGCGGCTGGTCGAGGCCGCGCCGGTCTCGGGTCAGCCGCTGGCCAAGGAGGACCTGGCGTTCGTCGTCGCGGAGGACGTCGCCGCGGGCGCGATCGTCGCGACGGCACGGAGCGCGGCCGGCGAGCTGCTCGAGGACGTGCACGTCTTCGACGTGTACCGGGGCGAGCAGGTCGGGCAGGGCCGCAAGTCGGTCGCCATCACCGTGCGTCTGCGGGCGACCGACCGGACGCTCACCGCCGAGGACATCGCGGGGGTCCGGGCGGCGGTCGTGGCCGCCGTCGGCGCCGAGCACGGCGGGACCCTGCGCGCGTAGTCGTGCGACGCGACACGGCCCGGGCGCGTGCAGCGCCCGGGCCGTCGTGGTGCCGTCGTCGTGCCGGCGCCCGGCCGGGGTCGGCCGGCTAGGCCTGGCCGTCCGGGACGATGAGCACCTTCCCCGTCGTGGCGCGGCCCTCGAGCGCCCGGTGGGCGTCGGCGGCCCCGCCCAGCGGGAAGCGCGCGCCGACGCGGACGTCGAGGGTGCCGGCCAGCACGGCGTCGAAGAGCTCGCTCGCCCGCCACTGCAGCTCGTCGCGCGTGGCGGTGTAGTGGCGGATGGTGGGCCGCGACAGGAACAGCGACCCGTGGCTCTCCAGCCGCATCGGGTCGAACGGGGGAACTGCTCCGGAGGATCCCCCGAACAGGGCCAGGGCCCCGCGTGGCCGCAGCGAGGCCAGGGAGGCGTCGAAGGTCGAGGCGCCGACGCCGTCGTACACCGTGTGCACGCCGTGCCCGCCGGTGAGCTCGCGGACCGCGGCCGGGAGCTCGGACGTCAGGTCGCGCATCCGGTCGTAGCGGATCACCTCGGCGGCGCCGGCCGCACGCGACAGGGCCTCCTTCTCTTCGGTCGACACCGTGGTGATGACCCGGGCACCCGCTGTCACGGCGAGCTGGGTCAGCAGCAGCCCGACGCCGCCGGCGCCGGCGTGCACCAGCACGTCCTGGCCGGGCTGCACCGGGAACGTGGACCGGACCAGGTAGTGCGCGGTGATGCCCTGGAGCAGCAGCGCGGCCGCGGTGTCCGGGGCGACGCCGTCGGGCACCGGCACGACCTGCTCGGCAAGGACCCGGGCGCGCTCCGCGTACGAGCCCTCCGAGCCCGCCACCCACGCGACCGCGTCGCCGACCGCGACCGAGGACACGTCGGACCCCACGGCCACCACGGTCCCGGCCCCCTCCGACCCGACGACGTGCGGGAACGGCACGGGGTACCGACCCGACCGTCGGTAGGTGTCGATGAAGTTCACGCCCGCGGCGGCGACCTCGACGATCACCTGCTCGGGTTCGGGGGAGGGGTCGGGGAGGTCGACGACGGCGAGCACCTCGGGCCCGCCCGGACGGGTTGCCTGGACGACGCGCATGCCCCGATCCTGCACCCGCGGGCCGCAGGTGTGCCTCCGCCGGCGCCGAGACCGGGCGGGGCGAGAGGTGTGGTCCGGCTCACGTCGCGCCGGACGGCACCACATCGCTACAGTTAGGTAATGCTTACCTCACTTGGAGACGGGCCGGCGATCCGCGACGTGGTCCGCACGGACCGCGCCGCCTACCGGCCGTTCCGGGTGACCGTCACCCGGACGCAGCGGGTGTGCCCGTCGTTCCTGCGGGTCACGCTGGCCGGCCCCGACCTCGACCTCTTCGGGCGGGACGGCCTCGACCAGCGCGTGAAGATCGTGTTCCCGCTGCCGGACGGCAGCCTGTGCGACCTCGACGCCCCCGAGGTGGTCGAGGACGGCACCTGGTACGAGCGCTGGCGCGCGCTCCCGGAGGCCCGCCGCAACCCGTTCCGCACCTACACGGTGCGTCGCGTCCGCCACGCGGCGCGTGAGCTCGACATCGATCTGGTCGTGCACGGTGGCACGGGCCCGGCGGCCCGGTGGCTCGAGGCGGTCCGCCCGGGGGACGAGGTCGTCGTCATCGGGCCCGACGCGCGGAGCATCCACAGCCACATCGGCATCGACTTCCGGCCCGGTCCGGCCCGCCGCCTGCTGCTGGCCGGCGACGAGACCGCCGCGCCGGCCATCTGCGCCATCCTCGAGGCCCTGCCCGAGGATCGCGCGGCCCAGGCGTTCATCGAGGTCCCCGATCCCGACGACCGGTTCGCCCTCGACCTGCCGCCCACGGCGCGGGTCGACTGGCTCCCACGCTCCGGTGCGCCCGTCGGCGCGCGCCTGGTTCCGGCCGTGACCGCCTGGGCACAGGACGCGGGCGACCTCCTGCAGGCCGCCGCCGCCCCCGCGCCCCAGCCGTTCGCCGACGTCGACGTCGACCGCGAGCTGCTCTGGGAGTCGCCCGCGGCGCCGCCGGACGAGGCCTTCTACGCCTGGCTCGCGGGGGAGGCCGGCGTCATCAAGGACCTGCGCCGTCTGCTGGTCCGCGGGCACGGCGTGGACCGCTCGCGCGTCGCGTTCATGGGGTACTGGCGCCTCGGGCGCGCCGAGCTCTCGTAGCCGTGGTCGCGTTCGATGATCCGCGTTCGATGACCGCCGTCCGATGACCGGCGTCGCCGACCCGGCGGTCGACCGCGACCCGCCCGGGGGCGGGGCGGCGCCGTCGTCCGCGCCGTCCGCTGCCGCCAGCCGCACCCGCGCCCGACGTCGTCGCGCGGCCTGGCTGGTCGTCGCGCTCGCCCTGCTGGCGGTCGCGGTGCTCGCGAGCCTCGCGCTCGGCGCGCGCTCCATCGATCCGGCCCAGGTGCTTGCCGCGCTCCTCGACCCGGACCCGGCGCTCGCCGACCACACGGTGGTGCGCTCGCTGCGCGTCCCGCGGACGCTGATCGGGCTCCTCGCGGGCGCGGCGTTCGCCGTCGCCGGGGCGCTCATGCAGAGCCTCACACGCAACCCGCTCGCCGACCCGGGCCTGCTGGGCGTCAACGCGGGGGCCTCGCTGGCGGTCGTCCTCGCGGTCACCCTCGTCGGCGTGGCGACGCCGGCCGGCTACGTCTGGTTCGCGCTCGGCGGGGCAGCGCTCGCCGCCGCGCTGGTGCACGTGATCGGCTCCGCCGGGCGACAGGGCGCCGCGCCGACGGCCCTCGCGCTCGCGGGTGCCGCGATGACCGCCGGCCTGACCTCCGTGATCACGGTCGTGGTCGTGCGGGACCAGGAGGCGTTCGCGGCGTACCGGTTCTGGGTCGTGGGCTCGCTCGCCGCGCGGGGTGCCGACGCACTCGTGACGCTCGCCCCGTTCCTCGCCGTCGGCGCGGTCGCGGCCGTCACCTCGACGCGGGCGCTCGACCTGCTCGCCCTCGGCGACGACGTCGCCCGCGGCCTGGGGCAGCGGGTGCGGCTCGGGCGGACCCTGGTCCTCTCGGCCGTCGTGCTGCTCGCCGGCTCCGCGACGGCGCTCGCCGGCCCGATCGTCTTCGTCGGGCTCGTCGTGCCGCACCTGGTGCGCCGCGTGGCCGGCGGGAGCCACGCCTGGCTCATCGGGCTCGCCGCGCCGGTCGGTGCCGTCCTGCTGCTCGCGGCCGACGTCGTCGGGCGAC
>AXCX01000351.1 GCA_000767215.1 Actinotalea fermentans ATCC 43279 = JCM 9966 = DSM 3133 | reverse complement strand
CGCGGCGAAGACCGTGGCGACGGCCGTCGCGGCCGCCTTCGCGGCGGCCGGCTTCGCCGCACCCGCCTTCCTGGTCGCCGAGCCCGCGGGCGCGGCCGGCCGCGTGGACGACGTCGGCACATCCGAGGGGGACGCATGAGCACCTGGCTGGTCACGGGCGGCGCGGGCTACATCGGCTCGCACGTGGTGCACGCACTGCGCGCGGGCGGCTTCGACGTCGTCGTCCTCGACGACCTGTCGTCCGGGCACGCGGAGTTCGTGCCCGACGGCGTCCCGTTCGTGCCGGCGGGCATCGGCGAGACGGCGACCGTGGCGGCCGCGCTGCGCGAGCACGACGCGTCGGGTGTCGTGCACCTCGCGGGCTTCAAGTACGCCGGCGAGAGCGTGCGCCGACCCCTGCACACGTACGAGCAGAACGTGAACGGCACGGTCTCGCTGCTGCGCGCGATGGCCGAGGCCGGCACGCGCGCGATCGTCTTCTCCTCGTCCGCTGCCGTGTACGGGACGCCGCACGTGGACGTGGTCACCGAGGACACGCCGACCGCGCCCGAGTCGCCGTACGGCGAGACGAAGCTCATCGGCGAGTGGCTCATCGCGTCCCAGGCCCGCGCCTCAGAGCTGCGGCACACGTCGCTGCGGTACTTCAACGTGGTCGGCTCCGGGGACCCGGCCCTGCGTGACACGAGCCCGCACAACCTCGTCCCCCTGGTGCTCGACGCCGTCGTCGAGGGCCGCACGCCGCAGATCAACGGCGACGACTACCCGACGCCCGACGGGACCTGCGTGCGGGACTACGTGCACGTCGCCGAGGTCGCGGCCGCGCACGTCGCCGCCGCGCGCGCGCTCGAGGAGGGGCGCCCGCTCGAGCGGGTCTACAACCTGGGTGCCGGTGCCGGCACCTCGGTGCGCGAGGTGATGACGGCCGTGGCCGAGGCGACGGGCATCGCGTTCACGCCGCGCGTCGCGCCCCGGCGCCCGGGCGACCCGCCGCGCATCGTCGCCTCCGGCGAGCTCGCCCGGCGCGACCTGGGCTGGGCCCCGTCGGGTTCTGTCACCGAGATGGTGACCAGCGCCTGGGTGGCCCGCCAGCGCGCGGCGGGCTGACGCTGAGATTAGTGCATTCGCTCTAGTACCCGCGCGGCGTCACAGCCAGAGTGGTGCCAACCAGCCAAGGACGACGGCACCCACCACCAACGAGCCCACCACCAGCGCGACCACGCGCGCCCGGGCGATGACGAGCATCCCGGAGATCGCGCCGACGCTCGTGCCGGCGCCCGTGACGAGGAAGGCCAGTGCCGGACCGACGCCCATGCCCCCGTCCATGAGCGAGGCGACCATCGGCAACGAGCCCTCGGTGCTGATGTAGGCCGGGATGCCCAGCAGGGCCGCGAGCGGGACCGACCAGAACGAGTCGCCGCCGAGCGCCGTCGTGATCGCCTCCGTCGGCACCAGCTCGATGATGAGGTAGCCGACCGCGGCGAAACCGAGGAAGTACAGCGCGAGGCGTCGGCCGTTCTCCACCAGCGCCCGGACGAACAGGCGTCGCCGGTCGACCACGACGTCCGCCGCCCCGCACGCCCCCGCGGACCCGCCCTCCGGCCCGCAGCAGGACGACACGGGGGCCGGCGCCTCGAGGACAGCCAACGACGTGCGACCCTCGGCGGCCGGCGCGCCCACGGCGGCGGCCGACGCCCGGGCCGGCGCCCCGGCCGCGAGGCCCTGCGCCATCCGCGCCTGACCGACCAGCAGACCGGCCTTCTCGACCACGTGCGTCACCACCCCTGCCCCGAGTCCGATGACGATCGCCGCCACGAAGAACGTCGTCGCGAACGCACTCCCGAACAGACCCGTGGACAGGACGTACTCCGAGGGACTGGTCAGGGGCGAGGACACCATGAAGGCGACCACCGGCGCCCACGGCACCGAGGACGCGAGCGCCCCGAGCACGACGGCCGTCGTGCCGCACGAGCAGAAGGGCGTGAACGAGGCGAGCGCCACGGCACCCAGGACGGCCACCCAGACCCGCCGCCGGAGCCACGCGGCCAGCCGGTCCGGGCCCACGTACACCTGGACCAGGGAGGCCACCACGACGCTCGCCAGCAGGAACGGCCAGTTGTGCACGACGGAGAGCCACACCTGACTCACCACGGCACCGAGCACGTCGCCCATGACCTTCTCCACTCATCGAAGTTCATCTATGTCTTGCAGCACGAGAACATAGACGATCATCAATGTCTGCGCAAGGGTCCCGGGCGAGCGGGTGTCGGAGCGGTGCCCGACGGCGGGCACGCAGACGACGGCGGCGGCCCCACCGGGGACCGCCGCCGTCGGAGCGGAGAGGACTAGCGGGACTCGAGGACGGTGCCTGGTGCCTCGGCCACCCACGACCGCCGGCCCGTCACCCGCCCGACGACGTCCACCGCCGCGATGGCGACGAGGAAGAAGACGACCGCCGCGATGGCGTCGAGGATGAAGTGGTTGGCCGTGACCATCACGACGAAGACGGTCGCGAGCGGGTACGCGACGCCCAGGCCGCGCACCAGGCGATGGCGCCCGTAGGCGACGAGGATGACGCCCACCCAGAGCGCCCAGCCCACGTGCATCGAGGGCATCGCCGCGTACTGGTTCGACAGGGAGACCATGTCGTCCGAGGGCGTGAAGCCCCAGAGCACGTGCTCCTTGACCGTGTCAATGTAGGCGGCGCCCGCCATCAGGCGCGGCGGGGCGAGCGGGTAGAGCCAGTACGAGGCGAGCGCCATGAGCGTCATCGTCAGCAGGACGCTGCGACAGCGCGCGTAGACGGCCTTGCGCCGCCGGTACAGCCAGATCATCACGATGAGCGTGACCGACAGGTGCAGCGTCGCGTAGTAGTAGTTCGCCGGGATGATCAGCCAGAGCCGGTCCGCGCCCCAGTGGTTGATGCCGAGCTCGATGTCGAGCCCGAGCAGCTTCTCCGCGTCGAGGATCGACCGCGCGTTGCGCTGGGCCTGCTCGACCTGGTCGGGGATGAGGTTGCGGCTGATCGAGTACGTGAAGTACACCGCGGCGACGATGACGAGCTCGCGCAGCCAGCCCGGCCAGGTCCGGCGGCCCGACGCCGGGGCCGACGCCTCGGCGACGACGACGGCGGTCTCGGGCTCGACCAGTACGTCCTCCGCGAGCGCAGTCTCCGCGAGCGCAGTCTCCGCGAGCGTGGTCTCCGCCTGTGCGGGGTCCGCGAGCGCGGTGTCGGAAGGCTCGGACGTGGGGGCGTCCGAGGCAGCAGGGATGGGCACGTGCCCATTGGTACCAGCAACCGCCGACGACGCGCGGGGACCTAGGGGTGGATTTTTCACTGCCGGCCTCCGTCTCGAGGAGGATGCCGGCCCTCAGGGTCGACGGGCAGGGACCGCACCACCGGCGTCGAGGACCCGGTCGAGCACCAGCAGGGCCGCGCCGTAGGCGCCGGCGTCGGGGACCCGGCACGCCGTCAGACCGACCAGGTGGGCGTCCGGGGACGCGGCCGCCTCGCGTGCGCGGGTGGCCAGCACGGCACCGCGCGTCCGCGCGACGATCTCGCCCGCCCAGCCCGCCAGCACCACCCGGTCGGCACCGGTCAGGGTGAGGGCCGTCCCGATCGCGATGGCCAGCAGGTCCAGGCCGAGCTCGAGCGCGGTGGCCGCCCCCGCCTCGCCGGCGTCGGCGGCCGCGACGAGCGC
>AXCX01000350.1 GCA_000767215.1 Actinotalea fermentans ATCC 43279 = JCM 9966 = DSM 3133 | reverse complement strand
CGGGCTGCGGCGGCAGCGTCGCGGTGGGCAGGGCGGCGCCGCGGTTGAGCTCGGCGAGGCTCAGCCCGGCGGCGTGGCCGGCCTTCGCGAGCTGCGCCTGCCCGAGGACGGCGAGCACGACGCCCGCCAGCGCGGCCAGCAGCGTGAGGATCAGCCCAAGACCGGGGCTGACGTCCGCCAGCCCGTCGAGGTCGCCCATCGAGCGGCCGACGTCGATGAGGTTGGCGACGGCGACGAGCGCGGCCAGGCCCGAGGCCACGGCCGCGATGATCACCAGCGGCCGCTTCCAGAGGCCCATCAGCACCCCGGCGGCGACGCCGAGGAGCAGCGTGATCACGCCGTCGCCCTCGGTCCCGTTGGCGGAGTAGCTGCCGAGCCACATGTCGATGGTCGCCCACGGCAGGAACGAGCCGATCAGGACGAACAGCGCGGCCACGATGCCGCCGATCCTCAAGCCGGACATGAGTCCTCCGTCGGGAGCGAACCGGTGTTGACGAGCGACAACGCTAGCCGTGTGCGGGGCCGCCCGGCGGTTCGTCCGGGCCGCTTCACCCGCGCCTTCGGTGGGAGGTCCGCGCCGCGGCTAGGGTCGCGGCGTGCCGTCGTACCGGGTCCGGATGGTCGTGGGTGACCTGCGCCCTGGCGTCGACCCCGCGACCGTGCTGCCCGCGGCCGCCGACGCCGCCGCCGAGCTCACCGCGGTCGAGGCGCAGTACCTCGAGGTGGTCCGCGGCGAGGCCCGTCTGACGGTCCGCTTCGAGGCAGCCGACGACGCCGCGGCCGGGGTGGTCCGGCACGCCGTCGTCGAGCGGGCGGGCGAGCTCGTGGACGTGCTGGTCACGCGGGTGTCCCGGCGCTGGGGCGCGCGCTGGTACCCGATCCGCTGAGGGGCGGCCGGGTCACGAGGCGCGCGCGGCCTCCGCGGTCGCCGGGGCCTCGACGTCGTCGGCGGGGATGGGCTCCGGGCGCGCGACGTGGTCGCGTGGCATGGCCGCGGCGGCCACGGCGGTCAGCAGGGCGACCACGCCGGCCGCGACGAACACCGCCGTGGCGGCGTCGTTGAACCGCGCAGGGGCGCCGAACGGGTCCGCGCCGCGCATGATCGCGTTGACGAGCGCGCCCAGCGCCGCGACGCCCACGGCCGAGCCCATCGAGCGGGCGAACATGTTCGCGCCGGTGACCACCCCGCGGTCGCCCCAGCCGACGCTCGCCTGGGCCGCGATGAGGCTCGGCGCGGCGACGAAGCCCAGACCCAGCCCGATGACGAAGCAGCTCACCGCGACCAGGGCGAGGGACGGCGTCGTCGAGGTGGCGGCCAGGGACGCCGCGCCGACGACGGCGACCGCCGCGCCGATGAGCGTGGTCCGGCGGAAGCCGATGCGCAGGTACACCCGACCGGCCTGCGAGGCGGAGATCGGCCAGCCCAGCGTCAGCGCGGCGAGCGCGAGTCCGGACGCCAGCGGGGAGACGCCCAGCTCGGCCTCGAGGAACGTCGGCACGTACGTGGTCACGCCCATGAGCAGCACGCCGACGCCGACGGCGATGAGCGCCGTCGTCCCGAGCAGCCGCCGCGAGAGCACCCACAGCGGGAGCACGGGCTCGGGCGCGCGCGTCTCGACGGCGACGAACGTCCCGAGCAGCAGCGCCGCGGCCACGAACGCGCCGATCGACGCCGCCGAGTCCCAGGCCCACGCGTTGCCGCCCTCGATGAGCGCGAGCAGCAGGGCCGCGGAGCCGCTGGTCAGCAGCAGGCCGCCGACCCAGTCGATCCGGTGCTCGCGGCGCTCGACCCGCTCGTGGAACCGGGTGACCAGCAGCCACGCGGCGGCCAGGCCGATCGGCAGGTTCACCCAGAAGATCCACGACCAGTCCAGGTACTCCGCGAACAGGCCGCCGAGCGTCGGGCCGATCACCGATGCGCTCGCCCACACCGCCGCGATGTACCCCTGGACCTTGGAGCGCTCGGCCACGGAGTAGATGTCGCCGGCGATCGTGATCGCCATCGGCTGCACCGCGCCCGCGCCCAGCCCCTGCACCGCGCGGAAGGCGATGAGGGCCGCCATCGACGTCGCGAAGCCGGCGAGCAGCGAGCCGAGCAGGAACAGCGCGATCCCCACGAGGATCACCGGCTTGCGCCCGACCGTGTCCGCGACCTTGGAGTAGATGGGGACCGTGACGGCCGTCGTCAGCAGGTAGACGGAGAAGAGCCAGGGGAAGGACGCGAAGCCGCCGAGGTCCGCGACGATCGTCGGGACGGCCGTCGCGAGGATCGTGGCCTCGACCGCGATGAGGCCCGTGGTCACCATCAGCGCCAGCAGCACCGGGCCGCGCTCGCGGTCGCGGCGCAGGCCGACGGGTCGGTCCGGGCGTGGGCTGGTGGTGGTGTCGTCCTGCACGAGGGTGCCAACGGCGGCCGACGCGCGGTGATTCCGCGTGGGCGGTCGTGACGGGCCGCGGCGGGAATTACCCCCGGAGGTTTAACAAACTCGCAATCATGATCAGGCCGTCGCGTGCCGAGGTAACAGCGTGACCACTGCGCCTGACGAGCTCCTGCCCGCCCCGGCCGCAGTGGTGGAGGGACTGCTCCGCCCCGACGGCATCCAGGCCTACCGGCAACCGGTCGTGCGCGTCTCGGACAGCGCCGTCGTCGGCCACGAGGTCCTCAGCCGGGCCACCCAGTTCCCG
>AXCX01000349.1 GCA_000767215.1 Actinotalea fermentans ATCC 43279 = JCM 9966 = DSM 3133 | reverse complement strand
CCGCGGCCGACGACCTGGGCCTGCGCGCGGAGGTCGAGCTCGCGTGCCTGGAGGCCGCGGCCGCGCTCGGCGAGCCGCCGGACCGGGCGCTGCTGTTCGTCAACGTCAGCCCCGACGTGCTGGTGGGCGAGGAGTTCTCCCAGGTGGCGGCACGGCTGCCCCGGCACGTCATCGAGGTCACCGAGCACCACGCCGTCGAGGGGTACGAGCCTCTGCGCGAGGCGCTCAGCCGCCTGCGCGGGAGCGGTTCGCTCGTCGCGGTCGACGACGTCGGCGCCGGCTACGCGTCGATGGCGCACGTGCTGCAGCTGAACCCGTCCTTCATCAAGATCGACCGGTCCCTCGTGCAGGGCATCGACAACGACCCCGGCCGGCGCGCGCTCGTCGAGGCGCTCCAGGCGTTCGCCGCGGCCGTCGGCGCGCTGACCATCGCCGAGGGCGTGGAGACCGAGGACGAGCTGCGCGCGCTGCGCGACATCGGCGTCGACCTGGCCCAGGGGTACCTGCTGGCGCGCCCCGCACCCGCGTGGGCCGACGTCACGGCGGAGGCCCGGCGCGTGCTGGTGCCGCAGTCGCCGCCGGCGGAGGCCATCGACCAGGAGACGCTCGAGGTCGAGCTCGCCGCGGCGCGCACCGCGGCGGCGGCCTGCGACGTCGTCGGACGGTTCCTCGCGCGGCACGGTGGGCTGCTGCCGAGCGTCTACCTCGAGCGGGGCGGCATCCTGCGCTGCCACTCCCGCCGCGGCCAGTGGCTGGTCCTGGACGGGCTGCGGCCCGGCGTCGGGATCACCGGCGCCGCGTACGCGACGGGCACCGAGATCGTGGTCCGGGACGTCTCCGACGACCGGCGCTACCGGATCGCCGTGCCCGGCGTGTGCGCGGAGATCGCGATCCCCCTGCGCGTGGACGGGCGCGTGGTGGGCGCGCTCAACGTCGACGCCGTCACCCCGCTGCACGACGAGCACGTGCGGCTCGCGCGCCGCTGCGCCGGCCTGCTGGAGGAGCGCCTGGCCACCCTGGGCAGCCACGGCCGCGTGAGCACGGTGCTGCACGACGTCGCCGCGCTCGCCCCGGCGCTCTCGCTCGCGGGCTCCGCGCCGGACCTCTGCCACGCGCTGCTGCGCGCCG
>AXCX01000348.1 GCA_000767215.1 Actinotalea fermentans ATCC 43279 = JCM 9966 = DSM 3133 | reverse complement strand
CCCGGGCGCGACGACCACCACCACGTCCGGCCGTGCCGCGCGCACGGCGGTCGCCGCGGCGACGGCGGCGGCCCGCTCCACACCGAGCACGGGCGTGGCCCCGGATGCGCCGGGAACCAGCAGGGCGGTCGGGGGGACGAGCGCGGCAGCCACGAGCACGCTGCGAACCTATCGCGCACGGGTGCCGCGAACGGGGCCAACGTGCGGAATCGCCCTCGCGAGACCTCGTCGGCCCGGTACCGTCCGCAGGGCAGACGATCATGAGGAGCGACCAGTGGGCTACTTCACCAAGGACGGCGGACGCGCGGCGGCGGGCGCACCCACCCCCCTCACGCAGCAGGCCATCGCGGCGGTCCTGGACGGCTGGGACGCGCACTACGCCGTGGACGACGACGGCGACCTGGGCGGCTACTGGGACGGCCACCTGTTCTTCTTCATGCTGGGCGGCGCCGAGGGCACCGTGCTGACCATCCGGGGCCGCTGGGCCCGCACGGTCGGCGTGGACCAGCTCGCGCCGATGATGTCGCTCCTCAACGGCTGGCACGACGACAAGATCTGGCCGAAGGGCTACGTGCGCCCCGAGGGCGAGGAGCTCGGCGTCTACGGCGAGGTCTCCACGCCGCTCGGCGCGGGCGTCACCGACGACCAGCTCAAGGACCTCGTCAGCTGCGGCCTCGCCACCACCCTGCAGCTGTTCGAGCACCTCGACGAGCACTACCCCGAGGCGGCGGCCGCAGCTGCCGCGGACTCCGACGACGCATGACCCCTCGCCCGTCCGCCGAGGGCGACGGCGCGGCCGGGCCGTCCGCGCACGCGTTCCAGGTCGACCTGCACGGCGTCGTCGACCTCCTCGCCCGGCACCTGTACTCCGGCCCGCGGGTGTACCTGCGCGAGCTGCTGCAGAACGCCGTCGACGCGATCACGGCGCGACGCGGGACGGAGCCGGGCTGCCCCGCCCAGGTGCGGCTGCGGTGCCTGCCGGACGGCACGCTCGAGGTCCGCGACACCGGCATCGGCCTCTCGCGGGAGCAGGCCGAGGAGCTGCTGGCCACGATCGGCGCGAGCTCCAAGCGCGACGACGACCTGGGCACCGCCCGCGGTGAGTACCTGGGCCAGTTCGGCATCGGTCTGCTGTCCTCGTTCATGGTCGCCGACGAGGTCGAGCTCGTCAGCGTCAGCGCCGCCGGCGCCGCCCCGATCCGGTGGCGGGGCTTCGCCGACGGCAGCTACACGCTGCAGACGCTCCCCCACGGGGCCCTCGACGAGGAGCTGGCCGGCGAGCCCGGCGGGGTGGCCGCCCCGGGGTCGCGCGTGCGCCTGCGCGCCCGGCCGGACGCCGAGCACTGGCTGACGCGCGAGACGGTGCTCGCGCTCGCCGGGGACGTCGGCGGGCTCCTGCCGGTGGACATCGCGGTCGAGGTACCCGTCGGGGACGGCTGGGCGTGGCGCCGCGTGACGTCCGGCGCCCTGCCGTGGGCCCGGGACGCGCGCGACGGCGACCGCACGCAGGCCCTCGCCGACTACTGCGAGGCGACCCTCGGGTTCAGCCCGCTGGCCGCCGTGGACCTCGACCTCCCGCTCGCCGGCGTCTCGGGCGTCGCGTTCGTGCTGCCCTCGGCCGTGAGCCCCACGTCCGGCGGTGCGCACCGCGTGTACGTCAAGCGGATGCTGCTCGGCACGCGCGTCGACGGCCTGCTGCCCGAGTGGGCGTTCTTCGTCAGGTGCGTGGTCAACGCGGACGGCCTGCGCCCGACCGCCTCGCGCGAGCAGCTCTACGTGGACGACGTGCTGCTCGGGGTGCGCGAGTCGCTCGGTCGCACCATCCGCGACTGGCTGACCCGCACGCTCGCCGAGCCCGGTCCCCTGCGTCGGCGATTCCTCGAGGCGCACCACCTCGCCGTCCGGGCGCTCGCCGTGACCGACGACACGATGCTCGAGACCGCGGCCGCCGTCCTGCCGTACGAGACGACCGAGGGCGTGGCCACGCTCGCCGAGGTCGCCGCGGCCGCCGGCGAGGTGCTCTGGACCCCGAGCGTGGAGGAGTACCGGCGGGTGGCACCGGTCGCCCGCGCGCAGCGCCTGACGGTCGTCAACGGCGGCTACGTCTACGACGCCGACATCCTCACCCGGCTCGCCCGCCGACGCCCCGAGTGGCGCGTACGGACCCTGACGAGCGACGACGTCCGGCACGTGCTCGGCCCCGTGGACCCCGCCCAGGAGCTGGTCTGGCTTGCGACCATCGCCGCGTTCACGGAGCTGCTCCGCCGCGAGGAGACCGAGGTCACGGTCCGGACGTTCGAGCCGTCCACGCTGCCCGCGATCCTGCTGCACGACCGTGAGGGCGACCACCAGCGGGAGCTGGCGCGCACGGCCGAGGTCGCGGACACCTGGGGGCAGACCCTGGCCGCCTTCGCACGCCCGACGGCCGCGCGCCAGCTCGTGCTGAACGCGGCGAACCCGATCGCCGGCCGGCTGCTGGCGGCGCCCCCCGGGGCCGTGCGGGACGCCGGCCTGCGTTCCCTGTACGTGTCGGCCCTCCTGCTGGCCGGGGAGCCCCTGCGCGGGCGGGAGACGGCGCTCATGACCGAGTCGCTGGTGGCCCTGCTCGACGCCGGCCTGCCGGACGACGCGCCGGACGTGACGACGGACGACGCGCCGGACGGGCGGGACGACGGGTCGCCCACCGACGAGCTGCCCACCGACAGGTCCGGGAAGGACACGCCATGACCGACGCGGCCATCCGCGAGGTGCACCGGGTGAGCTCGATGCCGTACGGCCTGGCGCGGACCCAGGCAGCCGAGCGGGTCGTGCGCCGTCTCGAGACCGAGGGCCCGGCCGAGGTGGTGCCGTACGCCCTCGGCACCCTCGTCGACTCGATGTTCTGGGCCGGCGAGGCCGAGAAGTCCTTCGTCCCGTTCACCCGGCTGGTCCGGCTGTGGGAGGAGCACCCGGAGCACTTCGACGAGCACGACCGGCACGCCCTCTTCTGGATGTTCAAGTGGATGGTCGCGGACCTCATGGAGTTCCCGGCCGTCCCCGCCGCGCAGATCACGGCCACGATCGAGGACATGGCGCGCCGCTACCGCCTCGAGGGCCTCGGCCTGAACGCCGTCATGCAGCAGCGCTTCCTCTGGGCGGACGAGCTCGGCGACGAGGCCACCGCGGACGCGGCGTTCGACGCCTGGTGCGCCACGCCGCGCGACGAGTACAGCCAGTGCGAGGCCTGCGAGCCGGGTGACCGGGCCGTCTACCTGCTCGCCCGGTCGCGCTACGCCGAGGTGGTGCGCATCGTCGAGGCGGCGCTCGCCGAGTCGGCGCGCTGCGCGACGGAGCCGGCGGACATGCTGTCGGTGCTCCAGCTCGCCCACCTGGCCCTGGGCAACGACGCCGACGCCGCCCGGGCGCACCGTCGGGCGATCGCGGAGCTCGACGAGGCCACGGGCGAGATGGCCGGCGCGCGCGGCCGGCTCATCGAGTTCTGCGCGCGCTCCGGCAACGACGACGCCGCACTGCGCCGGATCGTCGGCGACCAGCAGCTGCTCCTCCAGTGCGAGACGCCTCGGGCTCGCCTGGAGCTGCTCGCCCGGGTCGGCACCGCGACGCACCTCGTGCGCGACGCCGGCGGCGGGGGCCGGGTGCTCGCCATGTCCCTGCCGGGTGCGGCGCCCACGACGACCGTGGCGGAGCTGGACGACTGGCTCCGCGCCGAGGCGACCGCCCTGGCGGCGGCCTTCGACGCGCGCAACGGCACCACGGCCGCGAGCCGGCTCGTCGCACGCGCGTGGTCGGCCGAGCGCGATGGTCGGGTCGTGGACCTGAGCGTGCTGCGGT
>AXCX01000347.1 GCA_000767215.1 Actinotalea fermentans ATCC 43279 = JCM 9966 = DSM 3133 | reverse complement strand
GGCGGCGACGACGGCGGCGCGCGCCGCGGCCCGCTGCACGCCACGCACGTCGCGCTGGGCGCCACGCTGGTCGAGTACGCGGGCTGGCTGATGCCCCTGCGGTACGCGTCCGACCTGGCCGAGCACCAGGCCGTGCGCCAGGCCGCGGGTCTCTTCGACCTGTCGCACATGGGCGAGATCTGGCTCAGCGGCCCGGGCGCGGGTGCCGCGCTCGACCGCGCGCTCGTCGGGTGGATCTCCCGCCTCGAGGTCGGCCGCGCGCGCTACACCATGATCTGCGCGGACGACGGCGGCGTCATCGACGACCTCGTGGTCTACCGGCCGGGCGAGGAGGAGTTCCTCGTCGTCGCGAACGCCGCCAACGCGGCCGTCGTGGCCGACGAGCTCCGGGTGCGCTGCGCCGGCGAGGGCGTGACGCTGCGCGACGCCTCGGCCGAGGTGGCGCTCATCGCGGTCCAGGGTCCGGCGGCCGAGGGGATCGTCGCGGCCGCCGTCGAGGAGGGCGACCGGGACGCCGTCGTGGGGCTGAAGTACTACGCGGCCGTCCCCGCGACCGTGGCCGGCGTGTCCGCGATGG
Source organism: Actinotalea fermentans ATCC 43279 = JCM 9966 = DSM 3133 (assembly GCA_000767215.1). Classification (GTDB taxonomy): domain Bacteria; phylum Actinomycetota; class Actinomycetes; order Actinomycetales; family Cellulomonadaceae; genus Actinotalea; species Actinotalea fermentans. The sequence goes on along the minus strand of AXCX01000347.1, from coordinate 2,273 downwards.
TCGCGCGCACCGGCTACACGGGCGAGGACGGGTTCGAGCTGTTCGTTCCCGCGGAGTCCGGCGACCACGTGTGGGCCTCGCTCATGGTGGCGGGCAAGGAGACGGGCATGGTCCCGGCCGGCCTGTCCGCGCGCGACAGCCTGCGCCTGGAGGCCGGCATGCCGCTGTACGGCAACGAGCTCGACCGCACGACGACGCCGTACGACGCGCGCCTCGGCCGCGTGGTCCGCCTCGACAAGACCACCGACGACGGCGCACCGGTCCCGTTCGTGGGCCGGGAGGCGCTCGCCGCCCGCGCGTCGTCGGAGCCGGCGCGGCTGCTCGTGGGCCTCGAGGGTCTCGGCCGCCGGGCCGCCCGGCACGGCTACCCCGTGCTGTGGGGCGACGCCCGGGCCGGCGAGGTCACCTCGGGGGCGCCGTCGCCCACCCTGGGCCGGCCGATCGCGATGGCCTACGTCACGCCCGAGGCGTCCGCGCCCGGCACCGAGCTGTCGGTCGACGTCCGGGGCCGGCTCGAGCCGGTCCGCGTCGTCGACCTGCCCTTCTACCGTCGTCCCGCCTGACCGGAGGTCCCCGTGAGCCACATCCCCGACAACCTGCGCTACACCACCGAGCACGAGTGGGTGACGGACGAGGACCCCGTCACCATCGGCATCACGGCCGTCGCGGCCGAGGCGCTGGGCGACATCGTCTTCCTCGAGCTGCCCGCGGTCGGCACGGCCGTCATCGCAGGCGGCGTGTGCGGCGAGATCGAGTCGACCAAGTCCGTCTCGGAGCTGTACTCGCCGGTGAACGGCACCGTGGTGGAGGTCAACGAGGGCGCGATGACGGACCCGGCCGTCGTGAACTCTGACCCGTACGGCGCGGGCTGGCTGATCAAGGTGTCGGCGACGTCGTTCGGCGAGCTGATGGGCCCCGACGAGTACCGCGCGCACGCCGCGAGCTGACGGGCGTTACTCCGAACGGGTGATTGTGTCACCCGAAGGTGTGAGCCCGCTCTCAGGTCGCTGACCTGCGGCAATGCCGAGTTGATCACGCTCTTAGCGGGTCATCAGAAGGCTCGCAACTGCATCCGGCCGCAAGTTCGGGTGAAAACCGCGTCATCGCGGGTGAAGTCCACGCTCTCTTCAGGTGTAGCGACAGCGACGGTGCCCCCCCAGCACCCGGGCAACACCTGGAGGTCATGATGATGGAACTGCGCGAGGTCCCCACCCAGCGGACCGCACTGACGCGGCGTGAGCGCGTGATCCTGTCGAACCTCGACGAGGACGTCACGCTCGAGCAGATCGCGACGCGCCTCTTCGTCACGCGGAACACCGTCAAGTCCCAGGTCCGCTCGGTGTACAAGAAGCTGGGCGTGAACACCCGCGCCGAGGCGGTCGCCTGCGCGAAGGCCATCGGCCTGCGCTGAGCCCGCCCGTTCGCGCCGGCGGCGACGTCGGCGTTCCCGGCACGCGCCCCAGGGCGCACCGGGACCCCTCGTCGGCGGGGGCTTGCCGACTCGACCTCCCGGGCCCGGGTAGTGTCGGAGCACCATCTACGTGCTCCGGCTCTGCCCGGGCCCTCGTCATGTCCGCAGGAGAGCGTGTGGAACCTCCGCTCGGTCCCGTGCTGGACGAGCACTGGGCGCCCGACCACATCGTGCTGGCCAGGCGTGTGCTCTCCTATGCCGGTCGGCTGTTCGTGGAGCGCGACGCGAACGGCACGGTGATCGTGCACTCCCCGCTGGCCGACATGGCCGCCGTCGAGCACCGCTACCCGGCCTGGGCGCTCGGCCCCTTCGGCCGGATCGAGCCGGAGTTCGCCGTCCCGCGCCGGCCGGGCGTGTACGCGCTGGTCTCCGCCGGCGTCGCCCGGTACGTGGGCGGGTCGAACGACCTCGAGCGGACCTTCGGGGTGCGCGACGGCCTCGGGCACATCTCCCGCCGCGACGCGATGAGCAAGCGGCACGAGGAGGCCTGCCGGCTGAACCGGCTGGTGGTCGCGGAGGCCGCGGCCGGGCGGACGCTCGACCTGTACCTGCTGCCGCTCGAGCCGCGCGCCTGGTGGGGCGGCCGCCGCGGCGAGGCGCCGTCCGCGGTGGCGGCCGAGATCGTGGCCGCGGCGCGCCCGGAGTGGCACCTGCCCGAGTGAGCGGGCCGGTGGCTCGCGTCTGGGAGGCTGGGCGCGTGAGCCACCCGATCGTCGTCGTGGCCGCGGCCCTGGTGGACGACCTGACCCGGCCGCGGCTGCTCCTGGCCGCCCGACGGCGCAACCCCGAGCGGCTCGCCGGC
>AXCX01000346.1 GCA_000767215.1 Actinotalea fermentans ATCC 43279 = JCM 9966 = DSM 3133 | reverse complement strand
TGGACCCGGGCGAGACGCCCGTCGAGGCGCTGCACCGCGAGCTGCGCGAGGAGCTCGGGATCGCCGTGGAGCTCGGCGCGGAGCTGGTCGGGCCCGACGACGGCGCCTGGCGCCTCTCCGAGCGCTACACGATGCGTCTGTGGCTGGCCCGGGTGACGTCGGGCGACCCGGCGCCGCTGGTCGAGCACGACGAGCTGCGGTGGCTCGAGCCGGACGCCTGGCTCTCGGTGCCCTGGCTCGATGCCGACGTGCGGATCGTCGAGGCGCTCGCGGCGCACGTCGGGTCGGCCTGACCTAGCGCGCGAGCACCACCGGGCAGTCCGCGAGGTGGTCGTCGACCAGCCCGCACGCCTGCATCGACGCGTAGGCGGTGGTGGGTCCGATGAACCGGAACCCGACGCTCTTGAGCTCCTTGGCCAGGGCGACGGCCGCGGGCGTCGACGCCGGGACGTCGGCGTAGGTCCGCGGCCGGTCGGCCTCGGCCCGGGGCTCGGGGGCGTGCGACCAGGCGAGGTCGGTGAGCGTCCGCCCGGCCTCCCACAGGCCGAGCACCGCGCGCCCGCCCGCGATCGCAGCCTCGATCTTCGCGCGGTTGCGGATGATGCCCGGGTCGGCGAGCAGGCGGGCGACGTCGTCCTCGCCGAGCCGCGCCACGGCCTCCGGGTCGAAGCCCAGGAAGGCCGCGCGGAACGCGGGCCGCTTGCGCAGCACCGTGAGCCACGACAGCCCGGACTGGAACGCCTCGAGGCAGAACCGCTCGAGCAGCTCGGCCTCCCCGCGCACGGGCACGCCCCACTCGGTGTCGTGGTACTCGGAGTACAGGGGGTCGCCGTCGCCGAAGCAGCGCCTGCCGGTCTGGTCCATGGCGCGCACGCTAACGGCACCGCCCGACGCGCGGCCCGCGCCATCCACAGCGGCGCTCAGTCGTGGTCGGCTGTGGTCGACGGTGCGGCGGGGCCCGCGCCGGCCCCGGGCCCCGCCGCC
>AXCX01000036.1 GCA_000767215.1 Actinotalea fermentans ATCC 43279 = JCM 9966 = DSM 3133 | reverse complement strand
ACCACGGGATAGGTCATCGCCGACTTGATCTTCCCGCGCAGCCGGACCTCGGACTCGAAGTTCGCGGCGATCGACAGGAGCACCTGGTCCAGGAAGCCGCCCACCTCGCCGGCGCGGACCATGTTCACCATCAGCGGCGGGAACGTGTCCTGGTGCTTCGCCAGCGACGCCGACAGGGCCGAGCCCGTCTCGACGTCGGTGCGCACCTGCGCGAGGATCCTCGCGAGGGCCTTGTTCTCCGTCTGCTCGGCCAGGATCGACAGCGCGCGCAGCAGCGACAGGCCCGAGTTGATCATGGTGGCGAGCTGCCGGGCCATGATCGACAGGTCCCTGAGCTTGATGCGGTCGGACAACCCCGGGATCTTGATCTCCCGCTGGAGCGCACCCGTCTGCACCTCGTCGACCGAGATGGGCGCCATCCCCATGGTGCGGAGCCGGTTCGCCACCGCTGCCGCGTTGTTCGCCTCGATCCGGCCCTTGACGACCTTGCCGGACTTGTCACGGACCGCGTACTCGAACGTCTTCGTCGTCGCCATCAGCCCTGACCTCCGTAGGTCTCGGACGCGCCCGGCATCTGACCGCCCGACGAGCCCATGCTCATCGGGTCGCCGAGGCCGCCGGACATCGCGCCCAGGGACGACCCGCCGCCGCCCCCGCTCCCCGTGCGGCCGGTGAGGCGGTTGTAGTCAGCGACGTGGTGGCACTTCTCGAGGCCCTGCTCGTAGGTGATCCGCCCGGCCTTGACGAGCTCGGCCAGGTGCTGGTCCATCGTGTGCATGCCCTGCTTCGCGCCGGCCTGCATCGCCGAGTAGATCTGGTGCGTCTTGCCCTCGCGGATCAGGTTGCGGATCGCAGGCGTGGCGATCATCACCTCGGTGGCGACCGCGCGCCCGGGCCCGTCCGCCCGCTTGCACAGCGCCTGGCAGACCACGCCCTGGATCGCGCCGGCGAGCTGGGTGCGCACCTGCGCCTGCTGGTGCGAGGGGAAGACGTCGATGATGCGGTCGATCGTCTGGGCGGCGTCCTGCGTGTGCAGCGTCGCGAAGACCAGGTGGCCCGTCTCGGCAGCCGTCAGGGCTACCGAGATCGTCTCGAGGTCGCGCATCTCACCGACGAGGATGATGTCGGGGTCCTGGCGCAGCACGTGCTTGAGGGCGTTCGCGAACGACAGCGTGTCCGCGCCCACCTCGCGCTGGTTGATGAGCGACTTCTTGTGGCGGTGCAGGAACTCGATCGGGTCCTCGACCGTCATGATGTGGTCGGTCCGGGTCCGGTTCGCCAGGTCGATGATCGAGGCCAGCGTCGTGGACTTGCCCGAGCCCGTCGGCCCGGTGACGAGGACCAGCCCGCGCGGCAGGTTCGCGAAGTTGCCGACCACCGGGGGCACCCCGAGCGCCTCGAGGGGCTTGATCTCGTAGGGGATCACCCGGAACGCGGCACCCAGGGCGTCGCGCTGCTGGTAGAGGTTCACGCGGAACCGCGCGACGCCACGCACCGCGTAGGCGAAGTCCAGCTCCAGGTCGGTCTCGAACTGCTCGCGCTGCCGCTGCGTGAGGACCGAGTACAGCGTGCGCTGGATCTGGTCCGGCATCAGCGACGGATGCCCTTCGAGGGGCAGGAGACGGCCGTCGATCCGGACCGTCGGCGGAGCGCCGGAGGTGATGTGCAGGTCGGAGGCGCCCACGGCGATCATCGCGCGGAGGGTCTCGTCCAGGTTGAGGTCGTTCTCCCCCGGGCCGTCGCCCATCCCCAGCCGTCGCGTGCTGGCGGCCGCCGCGGGCTTGCGCGCGGCCTGGGGAGCCTCCGCGGCGGGCGGCGCCGCCGGGCGAGC
>AXCX01000345.1 GCA_000767215.1 Actinotalea fermentans ATCC 43279 = JCM 9966 = DSM 3133 | reverse complement strand
CGCGGCCCCGGGGCGGGTTCCTGGTGCGCGCGCGGGTGCCGCTCGAGCGTCGGGAGGTGCCGGCATGACGGCCGACGACGGCGCGCGGCCGGTCCGGGTGATGCTCGCGGACGACCAGGCGCTGCTGCGCGCGGGGATCGCGACGATCCTCGGTGCCCAGCCGGGCGTCGTCGTCGTGGGCGAGGCCGGGTCCGGGCGGGAGGCGGTCGCGCTGGCGCGCACCCTGCGGCCGGACGTGATCTGCATGGACGTGCAGATGCCGGACCTGGACGGCCTCGAGGCGACCCGGCAGATCGTCGCCGACCCTGCCGTGTGCGCGCGCGTGCTCATGCTCACGACCTTCAACCGCGAGGACTACCTGCTCGAGGCGCTGCGCGCGGGCGCGAGCGGCTTCCTGCTGAAGAACTCGCGCCCGGAGCACCTGGTCGACGCGATCCGCGCGGTCGCCGCCGGCGACGCCCTGCTGGCGCCCGAGGTGACGCGCGCCGTCATCGAGCGCGCGATGGCGCCGGCTCCGCCCGGGGACGGAGCCGGGCCGGGCGAGGCCACCGACGACGGCGTCCCCGCAGCGGTCCGCGACGTGCTCACCGACCGCGAGGTCGAGGTGCTGCGCCTGGTCGCGCGCGGGCTGTCGAACGACGAGATCGCGGCCGAGCTCGTGCTGGGCCGCGCCACCGTGAAGACCCACGTGTCGAACGTGCTGATGAAGCTGGGCCTGCGCGACCGGGTGCAGGCCGTCGTCTTCGCGTACGAGCACGGGGTCGCCCGCCCGCACGAGGGCGACTGACCGCCCGGCCGGTCGGGACCATCGTCCGTCCGCCTCGGGGCGGAGGCGGGCGGCGGGCAAGGTTCGGCCTCGGGCCGGAGGTTCGCGGGCGCCGTCGTCCCTAGCGTGGGGAGCGCCATCGTGACCGGTCCCGAGTGGGGAGAACCATGCTGAAGATCGAGGGCCTGAACAGGTCCTTCGGCGATCGCCAGGTGCTGCACGACATCACGTTCGACGTCGCCCGCGGCCGGCTGACCGGCTTCGTCGGCGGCAACGGCGCCGGCAAGACGACGACCATGCGCATCGTCCTCGGCGTGCTCGCGGCCGAGTCCGGCAGCGTGACGCTCGACGGCCACGCGCTGACGGCGGCGGACCGCGTCGACTTCGGCTACATGCCCGAGGAGCGCGGCCTCTACCCGAAGATGAAGGTCGCCGAGCAGGTCGCCTACCTCGGCCGGCTGCACGGCCTGGACCGCGGCGCGGCGATGGACCGGGCCCGGGACCTCCTCGACCGCCTGGGCCTCGCCGAGCGCGCCGACGACCCGCTCGAGACCCTCTCGCTCGGCAACCAGCAGCGCGCGCAGATCGCCGCGGCGCTGGTGCACGACCCGCAGGTGCTCGTCCTCGACGAGCCGTTCTCCGGCCTGGACCCGCTGGCGGTGGACGTCGTCGTCGGCGTGCTGGCGGAGTACGCGGCGTCGGGCGTGCCCGTGCTGTTCTCCTCGCACCAGCTCGAGCTCGTCGAGCGCCTGTGCGACGACCTGGTCATCATCTCCGGCGGCCGGATCCGCGCCGCGGGCGGCCGCGAGGAGCTGCGCGCCGCGCACGGGACCACCCGCTTCGAGCTCGTGACCGACGGCGACGTGGGCTGGGTCCGCTCGGCGCCGGGCGTGCAGGTCGTCGACTTCGACGGCGGCTACGCGCTCTTCGAGGCGGCCGAGGACGCCGCCCAGGCGGTGCTGCGCGACGCGCTGGCGCGCGACGCCGTCCGCTCCTTCACCCCTGTCCGCCCGACGCTCGGCGAGATCTTCCGTGAGGTCGTCGCCGACGAGCCCGAGCTGGAGGTCGCCCGATGAGCGCGCCCACGACCACCACCCCGACGACGACGCCCCCCACCCCGCCGCGTGCGACGGCGCCCGGCCGGCCGGCCCGCCCGTCCACCCCGCGCCTGGCGCTCATGGTCGCCGAGCGCGAGGTCGTCACCCAGGTCCGCACCAAGTCGTTCATCATCTCGACGGCGATCCTGTTCGCCGCCGTGCTCGTCTCGATCGTCGCCGGCGCGCTCCTGGCCGGGAGCGACGACCCGACCAAGGTCGCCGTCGTCGGAACGGCCGCGGATGTCGTGGCGGACATGGACGGCCTCGAGCCGGTCGACGCCGCGGACCGCGCCGCCGCGGAGCAGCTGGTGCGCGACGGCGACGTGAGCGCCGCCGTCGTGCCGGACGAGGAGAACGTCCTCGGCTTCCGGCTGCTCGCGCTCGACTCGGCGCCGGAGGAGGTCGTCGCCGCACTGTCGGTGTCGCCCGAGGTCGAGCTGCTCGACGAGCCGGACACCGACGAGGGCCTGCGCTACCTGGTCTCGTTCGGGTTCGGGCTGGTGTTCCTCATGTCCGCGGCCGGCTACGGCGCGACGATCGCGCAGAGCACCGTCCAGGAGAAGCAGAGCCGCGTGGTGGAGATCCTGCTGTCGGCAGTGCCCAGCCGCGCGCTCCTCGCGGGCAAGATCCTCGGCAACTCGGCGCTGGCGTTCGGCCAGACCGCGGGGCTCGCGGCGATGGCCGTGATCGGCCTCGTGGTGACCGGGCAGGAGGACGTGCTCGACATGCTGGGCGCGCCGCTGGTGTGGTTCGTCGGCTTCTTCCTCATCGGGTTCGTGCTGCTGGCCGCGATGTACGCGGCGAGCGCGTCCCTGGTCAGCCGGGTCGAGGACGTCGGCTCGGTGGTCATGCCCTCGACGATGCTGACGATGGTCCCCTACTTCGGCGTCATCTTCTTCAACGACAACGAGGTGGTGCTGAACGTGCTGTCGTACGTGCCGTTCAGCGCGCCCGTGGCGATGCCGATGCGCCTGTTCCTCGGGGACGCGATGTGGTGGGAGCCGCTCGTCGCGCTCGCGCTGCTCGTCGTCACGACGCTGGGCGTCATCGCCGTCGGCGCGAAGATCTACGAGCGCTCGCTGCTGCGCACGGGTGCCCGGGTCAAGCTCGGCGAGGTGCTCCGCCAGGCCTGACGGCCGGCCCCCACCCCCACCCACCCGACCCCTCCCACTCCCACCCCTCAAGTGGAGCGCGGTGGCGCCGATCCGCCCCCAGTGGAGCGCGGTAGCGCCACCGCGCTCCACTTGGCGTTCGGGGTGAGATCCGTCAGAGGTCAGCGGGGTCGACGACGAAGCCCATCATGTCCGTGACCTCGCCGCCGACCTTGGCGTGCACGGCGCGCGCGACGGCCACCACGAGCGGCGTCGCGCGGCCGCGGGCCACCCGGTGGGCGAGCGGCGCGCGCTCCTTCTCCAGGTCGGCCTCCTCGACCGGCTCCCAGCGCACGCGGTACGCCACCGCACCCTGCGCGGCCCACGGCAGCCCGGCGACGACGGGCGGCGGGTTCGTCTCCCCGCCGATCTCGAGGGCCACGAACCCGTCGAGGTCGAGGTCCGCGAGCAGCCCGTAGGAGTCCATCGGGACGGGCTCCTCGAGCATCGCGCGGTCGTAGGCGTCGGCCTCCGCGTGCAGGTACTCGCGCTGCGCCTGCGTGAGGGGCTCGGTGCCGGGCAGCGGGTGCCCCGCACCACCCGGCCCGACGGCGTGGGCGGGCCCCTGCCACGTCCCCGCCGGCAGGTTGAGGTACGCCCGCGGGATCGCCTGCCGCATCACCGCGAGCGCGGCGTCCGGGTCGAGCCACAGGTCGCTCCAGATCGTCAGGTCGACGGCGGCGGCCGGGTCCGGCGTCAGGACGACGGGCGCCCGCCCGCCCGGGCCTGCGGCGGTCCGCACCGACCCGGCCAGGCGGCGCGCGACGGCGATCGCCCACTCGAGCATCCGCGCCTCGTCGCGCACGGGCAGGCCCTCGGGGA
>AXCX01000344.1 GCA_000767215.1 Actinotalea fermentans ATCC 43279 = JCM 9966 = DSM 3133 | reverse complement strand
CGCGCCGGGCCGCGGGCGGGCGTCGCCGCGCGTCGGGCGACGGCGGGGGCCCGGAGGCCGCCTGCGGGAGCTGGGGTCACCTTCAGGACGCTAACAGCGCATCCCGACATCCCGGCTGGAACGACGTTCTGCCCTCGGCGAAGACGTGTCGGTGGTGGCCGCCAGGATGGCGGCCATGATCGACGCCCTGCAGCCGCCGCTCCCTGCCGTGCCCGCCCCGCCGGCGGTGCCCGACGTCGACGGGCTCACGGCGTTCGTCGTCGCGGCGAAGGCCGCGACCTACGCGGGGGACGGCGCGACGCTCCTGCCCTACCGGCTCGGCAGCCACGACCTCCAGTACGTGCAGGGCCGGTGGGCGTACCACGACAGCTACGTGGGCGGCACCGACTTCCAGGGCCAGGAGGTCGTCTACCGGGACGGCGACCCCGTGTGGGCGATGACCTACTACGGCTACCTCGTCGACCCCGACGCGCTCGACGCCGCGACGGCGGGGCAGGTGATCAAGCGGGCGCTCGGGGCGCTGTACGCCCAGGGGCGCTTCCTCGGCGGCTGGCGGTACGAGGCCCTCGGCTACGACTACGTGGACGTCACGGCCGGCGACGTCGGCCGCTTCACGGGCTGGGAGCGCATCGAGCGCGCGGGTCGGCTGCTGTACGAGCTGCGTTACGTCGGCGGGCGCATCCTCGCCTGACGCCTGCCCGAGGCGATCGGCGCACCGGACGCTGGGCGACGGCCGCGCGTCAGGCCTGCGGCATCGACAGGCCGCCGACGGCGCCGGCACCGCCGCCGGGCGACAGGGGCCACTCGCCGTGGCAGGCGGTGCACTGCAGCGACACGCGCGGTGTGCCGAGGGGGAACAGGGGGATCCAGAACAGGTGTGCCCAGACGCGCGAGGCGACCCGCTCGACGGCGCGCACCACCGCGCAGTGGGGGCAGTCGAACGTGCCGACGCCGAGGACGCGCCGGCGGAGCCGGGTGCCGAAGAAGAGGATCATCCCGGCCAGGCTCGCACGGGCCCTTCATGGTCACGCCTGGGGAACAGGGTGAAAACCCGGCCGCAGCCGTGGGTCAGAGCTCTCAGAGCTCTCCGGTCCTCTGCAGCCGTCGCATCGCGACCCAGCCGATCGGGATGCGCGCCCAGAACGTGACGGCGCGGAAGACCAGGACCGTCGGGGTCGCGATGGCGATCGGGATCCCGGCGCCGGCGAGCGCGAGGCTCAGGGCCGTCTCGACCGTGCCGAGGCCGCCGGGCACCGGCACCATCGCCCCGACGGCGTTGCCCAGCAGGTACACGATCGCGATGTCGACGAGCGAGAGACGGTCCGCCTGACCGAACGCCGCGAGGCTCGCCCAGAACGCCCCCACGTAGCCGAGCGACATGAGCAGGCTGCCGCCGATGGCGACGACGAACCGGCGCGGCTGGCCGATCAGCTGGACGAGCCGCGGCCACGTCGTCTGCCAGATGGGGACGACGCGCTCGCTCGCCCAGTGACGGGCGCTGGGCACCAGCATGAGGGCCGCCGCGGCGACCGCGATCACGGCGATGGCCAGCAGGATCGTCCGCGGCGGCAGCGACTTGCCGAGCTGGTCCGTGCCGGTCGCGATCGACAGCCCGACCAGCATCAGCATCGTCGTGACGAACTGCGCCAGCTGCACCAGGCCGACGGACGCCACGGAGAGGGCGTTCGAGACGCCCCTGCGCGTGAGCATCCGCATGTTCAGCGCGGCGGGCCCGACGGCGGCGGGCGCCGCGAGCGACAGGTAGGCCGCGGCCGCCTGGACGAGCGTGGTGCGCCAGACCGAGAGCTTGATGGGCGCGAAGGCCACCATGGCCAGCGCCGACCCGACGAACGTCACCAGACCCAGGACGAACGCCACGAGCGCCCACACCGGCGAGGCCTGCCGGACGGCGTCCAGCACCTGCTCGAGGTTCAGCGACGTGATGACGGCGAACGCGGCGGCGATGCCGAGCACGATCATGAGGATGGTCCGGGCACCGAAGCGCACGATCCGCTCCGGCTCCACGACCGCCTTCGGCAGCCGCGCGAGCAGCGCCTCGCGGAGCTCGCCCATCATGTGCCGGTTCTCGCGCGCCTCGTCCCGCGTGGCGCGGGGGAACGCGATCGGCTGGAGCAGCGGCCCGATCGTCGCGAGGTCGTCCGGGATGGTGCGCACCGCGGAGGCGACCGCCCGCTCCGGCCCCACCTTGAGCGCCAGCACGGTCAGGAGCGTCGCGACGTCGATCCGCCGCGCCAGCTCCGACGACGCGACGTCGCCGTTCTCCCACCCGGTGAGCAGCACGACCGGCGCGCCGGGCTCGTGGTGGGTGCGCGCGGGCGCGTCCGGCGGGCAGGCGTTCGGACGCATGTTGACGAGGACGACGTCGGAGGTGATCGCGCGGTGCGTGAGCCCGGCGGAGTGGGCGATCGCGAGCTGCTCCCACACGGCGTCGAGCACGTCGTCGGACAGCGCCTCGGGCGGCAGGTCGCGGACGGGGACGGCGCCGCGCGCGTGCTGCTGGATGAGCAGCATCGAGTCCTCGGCCTCGGCCATGCCGAGCAGCCGCGGGGTGCACACGCCGGCCGACCACGCCGCGTACGACAGGAGCGCCGCGCGCTCGGCCGCCTGGCGCAGGGAGACGACGGCGCGGCCCTCGATGCCGCGC
>AXCX01000343.1 GCA_000767215.1 Actinotalea fermentans ATCC 43279 = JCM 9966 = DSM 3133 | reverse complement strand
TGAGGAAGCCGACCACCTGCCGGTCGCCGTCGAGCGCGACGACGTCGAGGCGCTCGCCGTCCGCCGTCGTCATCGCGTAGACGCGGTTGTCGCCGGCGCGGGTGATGGCGATCGCGGCGAGGTCGGTGACGAGCTCGCCGGTGTCGTTGCCGTCGGCGCCGACGTCGCGCACGCGGATGAGGCGCGTCGGCGCGAAGCCCGCGCGGCGGATGCCCTCGACCAGGGCGCGGCCGTAGGCGCGCTCGCTCTGCACGCCGAACGCGTAGCGCAGCGCGAGGCCGCTCGCGCGCCCGATGAGGACGGTGAGCAGCGCGCCCGGGAGCGTGATGAGCCCGGTGATCATCGCGACGCCCAGGACGATCCACAGGAAGTTCCAGGACCAGCCCGCGGACCGCCGTCGGCTGCGCGTGCCCGACGCCGTCAGCATCCCCGCGACCGCCGCCAGCAGCGGCGGGATGGTGACCGCCCAGCTGCCGTTCGCCCAGACGGAGAACTCGTTCTGCAGCGCCGTGATCGCCCAGGTCTCGATGAGCCAGATGGCCAGGCGAGCCGAGAGCAGCGCGACGATGGCGCCGAGGACCGCCTCGGCGGCCTGGCGGATCAGCCGCCGCCAGAACAGCTCCGCGAGCACCGCGATCGGGGCGGCCACGGTGACGATCCACTCGAGCACCGCGATGGGGAAGATGACGAGGTTGCGGACGATGTCCGCGACCCCGCGCACGTCCTCCGCGATGCCGCGCGTCGTGCCGTGGGCGTAGGCGGAGAGCACGACGACGACGGCGATGCCGACGAGCGAGAGCACCGACCCCATGAGGTCGGCGGGGTGGTGCACCCGGACGGCGGGCGTGTCGATGATCCGCACCCCGTGGTCCGAGCCGACGCGGCTACGTGCGCTGGCGACGCGCTCCGTAGGCGGGCTGGACATGCTGGCGAGTCTAGGCGCGCAGGCACCCGAGCCATGGCGGCTGCCGCGCGCGGTTCGTCAGGGGGCGCGTTCGTCAGGGGGTGCGTTCGTCAGGGGCGAGGCCCGGCACGGAGTCGGGCGGCGGCGCCTCGGCGTCGCGCACGGCGGGCAGGACGGCGGGCGGCCCGTCCGGGGGTGCGGTGTCGGGCAGGGGGAGGCGGGTGCGGACGTGGTCGACGTCGTCGGGCGCGGGGGCGGGCGCGGAGGCGT
>AXCX01000342.1 GCA_000767215.1 Actinotalea fermentans ATCC 43279 = JCM 9966 = DSM 3133 | reverse complement strand
CTCGCCGGCGACGGCGAGGTCACCGCCGCCGTCGACTCCCTCGAGCTGCGCCCGGTCGCCGCGACGGACGACGCCGACGCCGACGCCGACGCGCCCGCGGCGAGCGGTGTCAGCGATGCCGTCGCCGCAGCGCCCGCGCCAACGCGAGGACGGCGATGGCGCCGAGCACCTGGCCGCCGATGACGGCTCGGTTGAGGTCGAAGGCCGGCTCCCAGTGCACGTCGCCGCCCTTGACGACGTAGACGCCCACCGGCGTCACCCCGACGCCCAGCCCGCCGCCGCCACCTGAGCCGGAGCGCGCCGCCGCGTCGCCCTCGTCGACGGTGCCGTCGCCGCCGCCGAAACCCGTGCCGCCGCAGACCCGGGCGACCGGGATCAGGGTCACGCCGTCCCGCTCGATCGGATCGCCGAAGGCGCGCCTGACGTGGATGAGGCGGCGGGCAGCCTGGAGGGGACGCGTCATGTAGGCGCCGAAGGGTGCCGTGCCGGAGGTGGTGCCGGACGTGGTGCCGGACGTGGTGCCGGAGGGTGTCGCCTCGGGCGACCGGGGGGCGGAGTCCATGCCCTCATCCTGCTCCTGCGGCGCCGTGACGGGCGCCCCCGATGACGATCGACTCGCGAGCGGTCAGGGCTGCTGGCAGGGCGCAGTCGGCGTGAACGCCGTCGTGTCCGCGAGGACCGCCGTCAGCGTGCTCACCGGCACGATGTACGACTGGCCGGAGGCACTCTTGGCGTAGACCACGCCGACGACGCGCCCCTGGGCGTCGAGCACGGCGGAGCCCGAGCTTCCCGGCTCCACGGGGGCGTCGGTGACCAGCACCTCGCCGAGGTTCGCGTTGATCGGGTCCGTCGTGACGCCGATGACCTGCCCCTGCGTCACCGTGAGGGACCCGCCCTGCGGGTACCCGACGACGGTCACGACGTCGCCGCGCACCGGGTCCGACTCGGCCAGCTCGGGGTAGGACGGCAGGTCGGCCGCGGTGCGCACGAGCGCAAGGTCCGCGATGGTCGCCGTGCTCGCCGCCGTGACGTCGATGTCGCGCCCGTCGTACGTCGACACCTGGAGCTCCGCAGAGTCGGCCACTACGTGCTTGTTGGTGATGAGCGTGGTGGCGTCGATCGCGAAGCCGGAGCCCGTCGAGAGCGAGCCGCAGCCCACGTTGCGGATCCGGACGGCCATCCGCTGCACCGCGTCGAAGCCGTCGGGGGTGAGGCCGGTCGGCCGCTCGACGGGCGGCTCCGCCGGGACGAAGGTGGTCTGCGGCGCGGGTGGCCGGGAGGGGAAGTCCGAGCAGCCCGCCAGAGGTGCGACGAGGACGACGACGAGTGTCGCGACCAGCGCTCGCCCCCGGCCCGGGCGCGCGGGGACCACCGCCGGTGCCCGTCGCGTCATTGCGCGAGGGCGAGCTGGAGCCCGATGTTGGCCTCGCTCGCCTCCTGGCAGAGGGCCTCGACCTGGGTCTCGAAGGCGGCCAGCTGCGCGGGGTCGTAGGGCGGTGTGCTCGGGCCCGGCTGAGCCTGCTGCTCGAGGTAGCCGATGAGCTCCTGCTGGCCCTGGACGCACTGGTCGAGGGCGAGGGCGACGTTCCCTGCCGCCTCGCTGATGCGTTGCTGGTAGTCCACGAGCTGCTGGGTCAGCTCCCAGTCGTCGAGCGCCTGGTTCTTCTCGTCGGCGAGCTCCACGATCCGGGCGTGCGCGGTGGACAGCTGTGCCCGGACCGCCTCGAGCTCGGCCTGGGACCCGGCCAGCTGGTTGCGGGTGGTGGCGAGGTCGTCGCCGAGGTCGCCCGCGGTGCGCTGGTAGCTGCCGGCCCGGTCGCGCCACTCGGTCGCGCTGATCCACAGGTAGCCCGACAACCCGGCCAGGGCGGCGACGAGCGCGACCGCCGTGACCGCCCCGACCTTCCGTGCCGTCGGCACGCGGTCGACGGTGCTGGGCTCTGCCGCGACGCGCCCGTCGTCGTCGGCGGGGTCGTCGCCGGGGGAGGAGGCGGACGACGACGCCGCGGCGCGCTCGTCGGCGTCCGTCGCCACGCCGGTGCCCGCGCCTGCCGACGACGGCCGTCCGCTCCCGGGACCGCCGCGCGCCACCGCGCTGCGGCGCTGCACCGTCGTCGTTCGCGGCGCATCGCTCACCGAGGGCTCCGGCGGGGAGTCCTCCACCAGGTGCGGTGCGGAGAGCGTGACGTTGTAGATGATCGCCGTCTCGGTCGCCGCGTCCGGTGGGAGCGGCTCCTCGAGCAGGTGGGCGTGCGCCGAGGCGTCCAGGCGGTCGGGGGCGACGTCGTCGGCCCGGTCCGGGTGGGGGGTGACGACGGCCGCCCGGTCGGTGCCCTCGTCCGTGTCGGAGTCGGGCGCCGCAGGCACGGGCGTAGCCAGGCTCTTGGGCGCGTCGCCGGTCACGGCCCCCCGCGGCTCGTTCACGTCGTCAGGATAGGCGCGTCGCCCAGCGGCGCGCCCGGCGCGCGACGGCCGAGGCCGGACGTGCGGGTCAGCTCACCGGGCCGGTGAGCGCCTCGCCCGGGCCCTCACCCGGCGCGTCGGGGTAGGGCGACGCCTCCCGGAAGGCCAGCTGGAGCGACCGCAGGCCGTCGCGCAGGGCACGCGCGTGCTGGTTGCCGATCTCGGGCGCCGCGGCGACCACCAGGCCGGCGAGGGCGGTGATGAGCCGACGCGCCTCGTCGAGGTCCGTCAGGTCGGCGCCCTTGGCCTCCGCGGTGTCCGGGGCCAGCCCGCACTTGACCGCCGCGGCGCTCATGAGGTGGACGGCGGCGGTGGTGATCACCTCGACGGCGGGAACCTCGGCGATGTCGCGCGCGGCGACGGCGGCGTCGGCGCCCTCGTCGGTGGGCAGGGTGGCGTCGGTCATGGGCCGATCCTGCCAGGCCCGGCGTCGGGCGGGCCTGGTGCTATCCTGGTGCGCGACCGACCGGTGGGTCCGCCCACCGGTGCACAAGCGGAGTCCATCCCACCCACGCCGACTGTCCCGTTCGTCGGGGCGACAGGTCCCGGGTCCGGTCCGAACGGCCGACGGTACGCGATGCGCACCGGGAGGCCGGTACCTGCACGTGCAGGTGCGTTCGGAGGCCTTCGCTGTGAACGACAGCGAGGGCCTTTCTCGTTGTCGGCGGCCCGAGACGCGACGACGAGGAGTCCCACATCAGCGAGCCACGCATCAACGAGCGGATCCGCGTGCCCGAGGTCCGCCTGGTCGGCCCCAACGGCGAGCAGGTCGGCATCGTTCGCGTCGAGGACGCCCTGCGCCTGGCGCAGGAGGCGGACCTGGACCTGGTCGAGGTGGCGCCCGACGCCCGCCCGCCGGTCTGCAAGCTCATGGACTACGGCAAGTTCAAGTACGAGGCCGACATGAAGGCCCGTGAGGCCCGGCGAAACCAGGCCAACACGGTCCTCAAGGAGATCCGGTTCCGGCTGAAGATCGACCCGCACGACTACGGCACCAAGAAGGGCCACGTCGAGCGGTTCCTCAAGGCCGGCGACAAGGTCAAGGTCATGATCATGTTCCGCGGTCGCGAGCAGTCGCGCCCGGAGATGGGTCTGCGCCTCCTGCAGCGCCTCGCCGACGACGTCGCCGAGCTCGGCTTCGTCGAGAGCGCGCCGCGTCAGGACGGCCGCAACATGATCATGGTGCTCGGTCCGACGATGAAGAAGAAGTCGGAGGCGCGCCAGCAGGCGAAGAAGCAGCGCGACGCGCAGGACGAGCGGCCCGTGGACGAGGCCTCCGCCCCGGCTCCGGCCGACGACGAGACCGCACCCGCGGTTCCCGTCGAGGCGCCCGCGGCCGCGCCGGTGGCCGACGCGCCCGTCGAGGCTCCCGCGGCGGAGGCACCGGTGCAGGCGACCGCTCCGGCGGCACC
>AXCX01000341.1 GCA_000767215.1 Actinotalea fermentans ATCC 43279 = JCM 9966 = DSM 3133 | reverse complement strand
CCAGGTGCGCGCGCGGGCCGATCACCGCGCCGCCCTCGACCCAGCCGTGCTCGCCGATCGACGCGCCCGACTCCACGCGCGCGCCGGCGTCGACCCACGCCCAGGCGCCGATCCGCGCGTCGTCCGCGACCTCGGCACCGGAGGCCACCAGGCCGCCCGACGCACCGCGCTGGTAGCGCACGACGCGGCCGGTCTCGTCCTCGAACTCCTCGTACTTCCGCAGCATCGTCATGATGCTCATATCAACGGTGCAGCCGTGCGAATCGTTCCGTGAGGTGCGCCACGCCCGGGTCGGCGCCGGGCCCGCCCCGGCCTACTCCGGCAGCACGGTGAACTGCTGGATCGAGACCTCGCGCGCCTGGGCGAGGGCCTCCGGCGTCGCCGTCCCGGACGACTCAACGACCGCCGCCCACCGGTCGATCGAGCCCTTGTTGAACTCGACGACCTCGGGGCTGTTCGCGGCCTCGACCGGGTCGCCGATGACATCCCCGCGCAGGTGCAGCCCCAGGCCCATGACGGCGCCGTCCCAGCCGGGCCCGACGTACAGGGCACCCGCACCGCCGCCGGCCATCGCCGTCGGGACCGCGTGCCGCAGCTCGAGCGTCGTCCGGGCACCCTCGGCGCTCAGGCGCAGCTCGAGGATGCTCTCGGGCCCGCCGAACGTCACGCGCAGCAGGCCGGGACGGTCGCACACGAGGATCTCCCCGCCCGCGTTGCCCTGGATCTGGTAGCTCCCGCCGACGCGGAAATCGCCGGTCACCGGCGAGAACCACCGGGGCAGCCGCTCGGGGTTGGTCAGGGCGTCCCAGACGTCCTCGGCGTCGGCGTCGTAGGTGCGGGTGAGCGACACCGCCACGGTGTCGCCCTCCCCCGGCCCGACGGCGCGGCGGGTGGCCTCCAGCTCGGTGAGCATGTCGAAGATCATGTGTCGGTCCTCCCAGGTGGATCGGTGGCGCCGTCGGCGGCGGCGCGGGCGGCTGCCCGCTCCCGCTCCCGGCGGCCTCGGGCGAGCTCCGTGCCGAGGGCGTCGAGCCGCTGGGTCCAGAACGCCCGGAAGGGCTCCAGCCACACGTCGACCTCCCGCAACGGGGCGGGCTCGACGGCGTACAGCCGCCGGGCACCTTCGGGGCGCACGCGCGCGAAGCCGCTCTCCCGCAGCACCCGCAGGTGCTGGGAGACGGCGGGCTGGCTGATCCCGAACTCGCGGCGGACGACGGCGGTCACCTCACCCGCCGACTGCTCGCTCTCGAGCAGCAGCTCGAGGATCCTCCGCCGGACGGGATCCCCCAGGACGTCGAACGCGTGCATGCAGCTGACTGTATGCGTGCCGACTTATATAAGTCAACGCTTCCGGCTGTCTACTTCGCGGATGGAGGGGGCGGAGGGTCGGGGGGTGTGCGCGGGGTCGCCGCCAGGAGGAGCTCGGCCACCGACCGCGCGTCGAACGCCGGGCGCGGGGACTTCTCGCGCAGGCCGGCCACGCTCGCGCCGTCGTAGAGCATGAGGAGCTGGCGGGCGAGGGCGCCGTCCTTGTCCGCGTAGCCGTGCGCAGCCAGGCACTGGGCGAAGAAGGCGCGCTGGTCGTCTTTCTGCTCGACGGCCTCGCGGTGCGCGGGCTCGGCCGGGTCGGGGATCTCGACGAGCGTGTTGAGGAACGCGCACCCGCGGAAGGCGGTCTCCTCGAGCCGCTCCGCGAGCACGTCGAACGTGTCCAGCGGGTGCCCGCCGCGCTCGAGGACGCGCGGCACGGTGATCGTCGCCCAGCGCTCCCGGCGTCGGCGCAGCACCGCGACGACGAGCGCGCCCTTGCTGGCGAAGTGCCGGTAGAACGACGCGCGGCCCACGCCGCTGACGTGCAGGATCTGCTCGATCCCGGTGCCCCGCGTGCCCTGCGCGTAGAAGAGCTCCTCCGCGGTGTCGAGGAGCCGCTCGCGGGCGTTCGTCGCCATCGGACCAGCGTACGAGGGTCTTGCGCTTTGCGGAACCGATCGGTACCGTTCGAGATGGAACCGATCGGTTCCGTTTCAGCCGGGCGGCCGAGCCCCCGCTGCGATGACGCCGCCCACCGAAGAGATGGGGATCATCGTGCGCATCGGC
>AXCX01000340.1 GCA_000767215.1 Actinotalea fermentans ATCC 43279 = JCM 9966 = DSM 3133 | reverse complement strand
ATCAACGGCTTCGGCCGCATCGGACGCAGCTTCGTCCGCGCCGCCCTCGAGCGCGGCAGCGACCTCGAGATCGTCGCCGTCAACGACCTGACCGACGCCGCCACCCTCGCCCACCTGCTGCGCTACGACACCGCGTTCGGCACCCTGCCGGCCGACGTCGCGGTGGACGGCGACGCCATCGTCGTCGGCGCGAAGCGGATCCGGGTGCTGTCCGAGCGCGAGCCCGCCGCCCTGCCGTGGGGCGAGCTCGGCGTCGAGCTGGTCGTCGAGTCGACCGGCCGCTTCACCAAGCGCGACGGCGCCGCCGGCCACCTCGCCGCGGGCGCCCGGAAGGTCCTGGTGAGCGCGCCGGCGTCGGGCGACGACCTGACCATCGTCATGGGCGTCAACGACCACCTCTACGACCCGGCGCAGCACCACGTCGTCTCCAACGCGTCGTGCACCACGAACTGCCTCGCGCCGCTCGCGAAGGTGCTCAACGACGCCGTCGGGATCGAGACCGGCGTGATGACCACCGTGCACGCGTACACCGCGGACCAGAACCTGCAGGACGGCCCGCACCGCGACCTGCGCCGGGCGCGGGCGGCCGCGCAGAACATCGTGCCGACGTCGTCGGGCGCCGCGAAGGCGATCGGGCGCGTGCTGCCCGAGCTCGACGGGCGCCTGTCGGGCTTCGCGCTGCGGGTGCCGGTGATCACCGGGTCCATCACGGACCTCACCGTGACCGCGTCGCGCGACGTCACCGTCGAGGAGATCGACGCCGCCTACCGCGCGGCAGCCGCGGGACCCCTCGCCGGGGTGCTCGCGTACTCGAGCGACCCGATCGTCTCGAGCGACATCGTCGGCAACCCCGCGAGCGCCATCTACGACGCGCCGCTCACCACGGTGATGGGCCGGACCGTGAAGGTGCTGGCCTGGTACGACAACGAGTGGGGCTTCACCAACCGCCTCCTCGACACGGCGGAGCTCATCGCCCGCGCCGGCTGACGCACCCACCGCCCCCTCCGACCCGCCCGTCCCCACCCACAGCTCACCCGGCCGAGGTCGAGCCTTTCGTTCGAGGTCGAGGGTTACCGCCTTCGACCTCGAGTGGAAAGCTCGACCTCGAACGGAGAGCTCGACCTGGGCGGGGGGCGGGCCGGCGGCGGAGGTGGAGCGGCGGCGGAGTAGCGTCTGCCCGTGTCCCGGCTGAGTGCGTGGCGGTTCGTCGTCGCGTTCGGCGTCGTGAGCCTGCTGGCCGACGTCGTCTACGAGGGCGCCCGCTCGGTCACCGGGCCGCTGCTCGCGTCGCTGGGTGCGGGCGCCGTCGTCGTCGGGACGGTGACGGGCGCCGGGGAGGCGGCCGCGCTCGTCCTGCGGCTGGTCTCCGGGACGCTGACCGACCGGACCCGCCGGTTCTGGGCCTGGACCATCGCGGGGTACGCGGTGACGGTGATCTCGGTGCCGCTGCTCGGCGTCGTCGGGGTGCTGTGGGCGGCGGCCGCGCTGGTCATCGCCGAGCGCGTCGGCAAGGCCGTCCGCTCCCCCGCCAAGGACACACTGCTCTCGCACGCGACCGCCGTCACGGGCCGCGGCCGCGGGTTCGCGGTGCACGAGGCCCTCGACCAGATCGGCGCGCTGCTCGGGCCGCTGGTGGTGGGCGGGATGCTCGCGCTCACCGGCGGCGACTACGGCCCGGCGCTGGCCGTGCTCGCGGTGCCCGGCGTCGGCGTCATGGCGCTGCTGCTCTGGCTGCGCGCCCGCGTCCCCGACCCGGCCGCCTACGAGGAGGACGCCGCC
>AXCX01000339.1 GCA_000767215.1 Actinotalea fermentans ATCC 43279 = JCM 9966 = DSM 3133 | reverse complement strand
ACGTCGTCGGCGGGCACCCCCGTGACGGCCTCGGTGCGCTCGGGCCACCACGCCGCCACGCTGCGCCGCACGTCGGCGGCACCGGTCGTGCGCTGAGCGAGGTACGCCTCGTCGGCCAGCCCTTCGGCCAGGACGGCGTGCAGCAGCCCGAGCAGGAGCGCCAGGTCGGTGCCCGGGACGGGCGCGAGGTGCAGCCCGGCGCCGTCCTCGGTGAGCGCGGCGGTCGCCGAGCGGCGCGGGTCGACGACCACCAGTCCACCAGCCGCACGGGCGCCGGCGAGGTGCGCCACGGCGGGCGGCATCGTCTCCGCGAGGTTCGAGCCGAGGAGGAGCACGGCGCAGGCGCCGCCGAGATCAGCGAGCGGGAACGGCAGGCCGCGGTCGACGCCGAAGGCCCGGATCGCCCCGGCCGCCGCGCTCGCCATGCAGAAGCGCCCGTTGTAGTCGACGTACGGGGTCCGCAGGACGACGCGCGCGAACTTGCCGAGCGCGTACGCCTTCTCGTTGGTGAGCCCGCCGCCACCGAACACGGCGACGGACTCTGGTCCGTACCGCTCCTGAGCGGCCCGGATCCCGGCGGCGACGCGGTCCAGGGCCTCGTCCCAGCCGGCCGCGCGCAGGTCGCCGGCGGCGTCCCGCGCGAGCGGCGCCACCAGGCGGTCCGGAGCGCGGAGCACGACCCCGCTCGTCCAGCCCTTGCGGCACAGCCCGCCACGGTTCGTCGGGAAGTCCCGCCCGGCGACCGAGACGGGCGCGCCGGAGGCCGTGGCCGCCTCGTCCGGCGCGCCGAGCGTCTGCGCGCACTGGAGCGCGCAGTACGGGCAGTGGGTCGCGACCTCGCGGACCTGCGCGGGGGCCGGCACTCAGATCCTCGCCGCGCTCAGCGCGGCAGACGGGCGCCGGTACACCGCCCAGGTCGTGGCTGCCGTCACCGCGTACATGCCGACGAAGACCCACAGCGCCGGGACGAGCGAGCCGGCGACCGTCGTCGAGACGGCGAAGCCCCGCGGGATGAGGAACCCGCCGAACGCGCCGGCGGCGCCCGCGATGCCGAGGCAGCCCGCGGCCGCCTTGCGGGCCGCGGCGGCCCGCTCCGGCGTCGTGGCGCCGACCTGGAAGACCGCCGGGATCATCCGGTACGTCGCCCCGTTGCCGGCCCCGCTGGCGACGAAGAGCACCAGGAAGGAGCCCAGGAAGAGCCCGACGTCGCGGCTGCTCAGGGCGGCGACGGCACCCGCGGCGCCGGCCGCCATGACGAGGAACGACGCGATGGTCACCGGCGCGCCGCCCCATCGGTCGGCGAGCGCCCCACCGGCCGGGCGGGCGAGCGAGCCGACGAGCGCGCCCAGGAACGCCAGGGACATGCCGACCTGCGGGAACTGCCCGGCGAGCAGCGTCGGGAACGCCCCCGCGTACCCGATGAAGGAGCCGAACGTGCCGATGTAGAGGAACGAGATCACCCACGTGTGTCGGTTGCGGGTGGCCGCGCCGAACGCCCGGTAGTCCGCGCGGGCGCCCGTCAGGTTCGACATCCGCCGGCACGCGAGGACAGCGGCCCCGAGCACGAGCGGGAGGAACATCAGCCCCGCACGCTCGAGGGCGAGCCCGCCGCCCGCGACGACCACCACCGGCACGACGAGCTGCACGAACGCGGTCCCGAGGTTCCCGCCGGCGGCGTTCAGGCCCAGCGCGCGGCCCTTCTCGCGCTCCGGGTAGAAGAACGAGATGTTCGCCATCGAGGAGGCGAAGTTCCCGCCGCCCAGCCCGGCGAGCGCCGCGACGACGAGGAGCACCGCGAACGGCGTCGCCGGTCGCGACGCGACGACCGCGAGCGCGGACGCCGGGAGCAGGAGCAGCAGCGCGGAGACCACCGTCCAGTTCCGGCCGCCGAACCTGGGGACCGCGAACGTGTACGGGATCCGCAGGGTGGCCCCGACGAGCGCCGGGACGGCCACGAGCCAGTACTGCTGGTCCACGGTCAGGTCGAACCCGGCGGCCCCGAGCTGCGGCACGACGATCGACCACGACGCCCAGACGGCGAAGCCGAGGAACTCGGCGAGGATCGACGGCACGAGGTTGCGGCGGGCGACCGTCCGGCCACCGCCCTGCCAGAACGCGTGGTCCTCCGGGTCCCAGTGCTCGATCCAGGCGGACCGCCGGGACGGCGGCGCGATGACCGTCGTCCCGCGCCGGTGGGTCGTGCTCGTGTCCGTCGTCGTCGGGCTCGTGTCCGTCGTCGTCATCCGTGCCTCCTGCTCCCACGCTCCGCGAGCGCGCCGTCGGGGCGGTGCTGCGGGCGGACGACGTCGGCCGCCTGGGCGCGACGCTAGGAGCGGGGTGTTTCGCGGACGGGCGTGGCGGCGTTACCGGCAGGACACCGTCC
>AXCX01000338.1 GCA_000767215.1 Actinotalea fermentans ATCC 43279 = JCM 9966 = DSM 3133 | reverse complement strand
TGAGATCGACCGGGAGCCGCGCGTCACGTCGTCGGGCTCAGAGCGGACCGACGCGCTCGGGCGGACGCTGGACGCCCTCCCAGCCGCGCCGGGTGCCGCGCTGCCCGACGCGCGGGGTGCGCGCCCGGTAGACGACGTACGGCCGCCACAGGTACCCCAGCGGCACGGAGAAGACGTGCACGAGGCGCGTGAACGGCCACAGGGCGAACAGGAGCATCGCGGCCATGCCGTGCAGCTGGAAGCCGATCGGTGCGTCCGCCATGAGCTCGGGGTGCAGGTCGAACCGGAAGATCCCGCGGAACCACACGGAGACACCTTCCCGGTAGTCGTACTCGCCGCCGAGGTTGAGCATCGAGCCGGCGATCGTGTTCCACATGCCGAGCGCGATGACCACGGCCAGGACGAGGTACATCACCTTGTCCATGCGTGTGGTGGCCCGGAACACCGGGCCCACCGTGCGGCGCCGGTAGATGAGCAGCACGAGGCCGGTCACCGTGGAGATCCCAGCGACACCGCCGATCCCCACCGCCATGGCGTGGTACATCTGCTCGCTCATGCCGACCGCGTCGGTCCACGCCTTCGGGATCCCCAGGCCCATCACGTGCCCCAGGAAGACCGCGAGGATGCCGAAGTGGAACAACGGGCTCGCCCAGCGCAGCAGGCGCCGCTCGTACAGCTGTGACGACCGTGTGGTCCAGCCGAACTTGTCGTAGCGGTACCGCCACACGTGGCCGAGCACGAACACCGTCAGGAACAGGTATGGCAGGACCACCCAGAGCACCGTGTCCAGGGTCGTCACGTCGGCCGGGTCCGGGGTGGTCATCGTCGTGCTCCCGACGTCGAGACGGTGGTGGCGTACGGCTGGAGGGTCGGGTCGAGCCCGACGTCCTCGCCCGGCGGACCCTCGGCGGCGAGCCGCGCGACGGCCGTCCGCTCGTCGCCGTCGAGCGGCGGCAGGGTGGCGCAGACCGCCTCGACCGCGCCGGCCCACGGCGACCCGGCGTCCGCCAGCGCGAGGCGCAGCAGCTCGAGCCCGGCTCGGTGGGCGAGGAGCAGCCGCAGCCCGGCCTCGCGCGCGGCCTGATCCGGGCCGGAGGCGAACTCCAGGACCACCGCCAGGTGGTCCGGCAGCTCGTCGTCGGCCAGCTCCATCCCCGCGGCCCGGTACGCCTGCTTGAACTCCACGAGCGCGACTCCCCGGCGCCGGGTGTCCCCGTACGCGTAGTACGTCAGGTACAGGCTGCACCGGCGGCGCAGGTCGAACGTCTCGACGTACTGCGCGGCCAGCGCCGTCGGCTCCGTCCCGGCCACGTGCTCGAGCGTGCGCGCCAGCGGCCCGGCCAGCGGAGCCGCCAGCTCGTCGACCGCAGCGCGCAGGCTCGGCAGGAGGCCGCGCAGCTCCGCGGTCGGGTACTCCAGCAGGAGGGCCGCGACGCGGTGCGCGACGGCCGCTTCCCGGGTCGCCAGGCCTTGGGCCGCACGGGCCCGCGCGACCCGGTT
>AXCX01000337.1 GCA_000767215.1 Actinotalea fermentans ATCC 43279 = JCM 9966 = DSM 3133 | reverse complement strand
CAGGCGCGGGGCGAGGGGACGCCCTCGGCGCACGACCGGCCGGCGCAAAGACGGCCGCGCGAGCGCCTGGCGCGCGTGGCGCACGGTCGTGTCCAGGGCGTGCGCGACGGTGCGGCCGGCCTCCGCGAGTCCCGCGAGCAGGTCGTCGGCGTCGCCCACCCCCAGGAGCGCCGCGACCTCGTCCTGGTCGGCCCGCAGCAGCCGGTTGGTCGGGCGTCGGGTCACCACGTGCAGGGCGTCCCGCACGTCGAGCAGGTGGGCGTACGCCGCGTCGACGCCGCCGTGCGGGCGGTCGGTGAGCCACGTGGCCGCGAGCGCGAAGACCACGACGGCGTCGCGGATGCCCCCGCGAGCGTCCTTGAGGTCGGGTTCGACCAGGTAGGCGAGCTCCCCCGACCGGTCCGCGCGCGCCTTGGTGGACGCGAGGAGCTCCGGCAGGCGCCGACGCGCGGCGCCGCGCCAGTCGGTCAGGAGGGCGGTGCGGGCCCGGTGCACCACGGTGCGGTCCCCCGCCACGTGCCGCAGGTCGAGGAGCCCGACGGCGGCGGGCAGGTCCGCGGACGCCACCTGGCGGCACTGGGCGAGCGAGCGCACCGAGTGGTCCAGCGACAGGCCGGCGTCCCAGATCGGGTACCAGAGCCGCTCGGCGACGCGCGCGACGGTGGCGTCGGTGTGCGTCCGGCCGTCGTGCACGAGGAGCAGGTCGAGGTCGGACGCGGGGCTGGCGTCGCCGCGACCCAGGCTGCCGACCGCGCCGAGCGCCAGGCCGTCCGCCGTCGGCAGGTCCGCGGTGACGACGTCGAACAGCTCGGCGAGCCGGCTGGTGACCAGGTGCGCGACGGCGGCCCGGCGCACGGTGCCGTCGGCGCCCGGGCCGGTCATCCGGGCCGCGACGTCGAGCCTGTCGACGGCGAGGTCCCGCACCCCGGCGAGGGGGTGCGGGACCTCGGGCTCGCCGGAGCCCGGGCCGGGGACCGGCCAGGTGGACTCAGGCAGGGACATCGGTCAGAGCGCGTCGGGGCCGTGCTCCCCGGTGCGGACGCGAGCGACGTCCTCCACGGGGATGGTCCAGACCTTGCCGTCGCCGATCTTGCCGGTCTGCGCGGCCTTGACGATCGCCTCGGTGACCGTGAGCGCGTCGACATCGGCCACGAGGACCTCGACCCGCAGCTTCGGGATGAGGTCGACCTGGTACTCCGCGCCCCGGTAGACCTCGGTGTGCCCGCGCTGCCGGCCGTAGCCGCTCGCCTCGCTCACCGTCATGCCGCGGACGCCTGCTGCCTCGAGGGCCGCCTTCACGTCGTCGAGCCGGTGGGGCTGGATGACAGCCGTGACGAGCTTCATGCGTTCACCTCCGTGCTGGCGCGGCCGGCGGCCGTGCTCGGGACTGACGTGTCGATCGCGCGACCACGGGTGGCCGGGAGGGCCTCGTACGCGGTCTCACCGTGCACCGAGATGTCGATCCCGGCGACCTCGACGTCCTCGGTGACCCGCCAGCCCATGGTGGCCTTGAGGATCAGTCCGAGCACGAGGGTCACGACGCCGGAGACGAGCACCGCCACGAGAGCGATCACGGCCTGGACGACGAGCTGGCGAGCGCCGCCGCCGTAGAACAGACCCGTGCTCGTGGAGAAGAAGCCGATGAGCACGGTGCCGGTCAGACCGCCGACCAGGTGCACACCCACGACGTCGAGCGAGTCGTCGTACCCGAGCTTGTACTTCAGGCCCACCGCGAGCGCGCACAGCGCACCGGCGATCGCGCCGAGGAAGATGGAGCCGACGGGCGAGACGGTGCCCGCCGCCGGGGTGATCGCGACGAGGCCCGCCACGATGCCGGACGCCGCCCCGAGGGATGTGGCGTGTCCGTCACGGATCTTCTCCACCAGGAGCCACCCGAGCATCGCCGCGCACGTCGCGGTGGTGGTGTTCACCCAGGCCAGGCCGGCGAACCCGTCGGCCGTGAAGGCGGAACCGCCGTTGAACCCGAACCAGCCGAACCACAGCAGGGCCGCGCCGAGCATGACCAGCGTGAGGTTGTGCGGGCGCATCGGCTCCTTGCCGAAGCCCTTGCGCTTCCCGACGATCAGGGCGAGCACCAGGGCCGCCACACCGGCGTTGATGTGCACGACGGTGCCACCCGCGAAGTCGATCGGTGCCACCGTGGCTGCGCCGTCGGTGGTGCCGAACATCATCGCGGCCAGACCGTCCTCGCTGCCGCTCAGCAGACCGCCACCCCACACCATGTGGGCCATCGGGAAGTAGGCCGCGGTGGCCCAGGCGCCCGCGAAGACCAGCCACGTCCCGAACTTGACGCGATCGGCGAGCGCACCGCTGATGAGAGCGACCGTGATGATCGCGAAGGTGGCCTGGAAGGCCACGCCGACGATGCCGGGGACCCCCCACCCGTCGAGGACGAACTCACCGGCGTCGTCGTAGATCGTGCCCGCGAGCCCGAACTGGTCGAACGGGTTGCCGAAGAGCCCGCCCACGTCCGAGCCGTAGGACATCGACCAGCCCCACAGCACGTAGATGACCCCGACGACGCCCAGCGCGCCGAAGCTCATCATCATCATGTTCAGCACGGACTTGGCGCGGGACATCCCGCCGTAGAACAGAGCCAGTCCGGGCGTCATCAGCAGCACGAGGGATGCCGAGGTGAGCATCCAGGCTGTCGCTCCGAAGTTGAGGTCCATCCGACTTCCTTCCCTCGCCAGCCGGGCGGCTGGTCCGGGAACAACTGTCGGGGCGCGCCGTTTCGCGACGACGTGCGTCGCGTTACGGCGCGATCACACCAGGACCCGCTGCGTTAACTCTGCGTTTCTGCGGGCCCGCGCGCGGTCCCCGGTGGCCGTCAGCCGGCGAGCAGGCCGTCGACGAACGCCTCGGGGTCGAACGGCGCGAGGTCGTCCGGGCCCTCGCCCAGCCCGACGAGCTTGACCGGCACGCCGAGCTCGCGCTGGACCGCGACCACGATGCCGCCCTTGGCGGTGCCGTCGAGCTTGGTCAGCACGATGCCGGTCACGCCGGCGACCTCGGTGAACACCTGCGCCTGACGCAGCCCGTTCTGGCCGGTCGTGGCGTCGAGCACCAGCAGCACCTCGGACACCGGCGCCGTACGGGACAGGACGCGCACGATCTTGCCCAGCTCGTCCATCAGGCCCGCCTTGTTCTGCAGCCGGCCCGCGGTGTCGACGAGCACGACGTCGGCGCCCGCCTCCTGCGCCTGGGCGAGCGCCTCGAACGCGACCGACGCCGGGTCCGCGCCCTCGCGGTCGGACCGCACCACCGGGACGCCCACCCGGGCGCCCCACGTCTGGAGCTGGTCGGCGGCGGCGGCACGGAAGGTGTCCGCGGCGCCGAGCACGACGCTGCTGCCCTCGGCGACGAGCACGCGGGCCAGCTTGCCGACGGTCGTCGTCTTGCCCGTGCCGTTGACGCCGACGACGAGGACGACGGCGGGGTGCGTGACGCCGTCGGCCGCCGTCGGCGCGACGGCGAGCGAACGGTCGAGGTCGGTCCCGACGAGCGCGAGGAGCTGCTCGCGCAGCAGCGCGCGCACCGCGGCCGGCTCGCGGACGCCGAGCACCCGCACGCGCTCGCGCAGCGCGTCGACGAGCTCGGCGGTCGGCCCGGCGCCGACGTCGGCCAGGAGCAGGACCTCCTCGAGCTCCTCCCAGTCCGCCT
>AXCX01000035.1 GCA_000767215.1 Actinotalea fermentans ATCC 43279 = JCM 9966 = DSM 3133 | reverse complement strand
CGGCGGGCGTGCCGGCGGGCAGCTCGGGCGCGACGGCGTCGGCGAAGCGCGCCAGCTCCCGGTAGGTGAAGGTGCGCCGGACGGCGGCGGGCAGCAGCTCCACGACGTGCCCGCGGTGGCGCCGCGTCATGGCGACGACGACGCTCGCCTCGCGCACGTGCGCGGGCGTCAGCTGGCGGGCCAGGAACGCGTCGTACGGCGTGCCGGTGGCGGCCAGCAGTCGCGCCATCGGGGGATGCACGCCCGCGCCGACGACGGCGTGGGTACCCGCGCTCGCGACCTGCACCCCGGCGTCCGGCCCGAGCGCGTGGGCGAGCAGCAGCTCGGCCGCGGGGGACCGGCAGATGTTGCCGGTGCAGACCATGAGGACGGTTGTCACGCGGACAGTGTGCGGGGTGGGGACCGGACGAGCCCAGGACGATCGGGGTGGCGCGCCGACGCTTCACCCGGCCCGGGTAGGCTCGCGCCGGTGTCGGGCGAGGAGGGGCGAGTGCCAGTTCGTGACGCCGCGGCGGGGGGCTCGGGCCACGGTCCGGCCCACCTGAGCGGACGACGCCGGGCCCGGCACCGCGGCCGCTGGCTGCTGGTCGCGGGTGTCGTGGTGCTCGCGGCGCTCGGCATGGCCTGGTGGCTGTTGAGCGACGCGCGGACTGCTCGGGCCGAGCTCTTCGAGGCCGCCGCACTCGTCTCCGAGCTGCAGGCCGACGTGCTCGCCGGCGACGACGCGAGTGTCGACTCCGCGGTCGCCGCGCTGCAGGCGCACGCGGAGGCGGCGCTGGACGCGACGGACGGCCCGCACTGGGCGATCGCCGCCCGGGTGCCGTGGGTGGGCCCGAACGTCGAGGCCGTCCGGACGGTCGCGGTGGTGATGGACGACCTGGCCCACGACGCCGTCCCGACGCTGCTCGAGGCGACGGACGTGGTGGACCCCTCGGCCCTCGCGCCGGTGGACGGGCGGATCGCCCTCGACCCCTTGGTCGAGGCCGCGCCGCGGGTCGTGGCCGCCGACGAGGCCGTCCAGGCCGCCGTGGCCAGGATGGACGCGGTCGACGCCGAGGCGCTCTGGCCCTTCGTCGCCGACGCCTTCGAGGAGGCCCGGCAGGAGGTGGACGAGGTCTCCGTGACGACGGCGACGGCGTCGCGCGCGGTGCGCCTGCTGCCCCCGATGCTGGGCCGGGACGGGCCGCGGACCTATCTGGTTCTGGTGCAGAACAATGCGGAGCTGCGCGCCACCGGGGGAATTCCCGGGTCAATTCTTCTGCTGCGTGCCGACAACGGCGGCGTGGAGATTCTTGATCATCGTTCCGGCGGATCCCTCGGCGATCTTCCGGCCCCGGTGACGGAGCTGACGGACGCCGAGATGGCTTTGTTCGGCGAGGACCTCGCGGCCGACATGCGCGACGTGACCTTCACACCCGACTTCCCGCGTGGGGCGTCGATCGCACGGCAGATCTGGGCACAGGAGGTGGGCGGAGAGGTCGACGGCGTCGTGTCGGTGGACCCCGGGACGCTCGCGCTGGTGCTCGGTGCCACGGGGCCGGTCCCGATGCCGCCGGGCGCGGTCGCCGACGTGACGGGCGGTCAGCTGACCGCCGACAACGCGGTCGAGGTGCTGCTCAGCACCGTGTACCTGACGCTGCTGGACCCGCGCGAGCAGGACGAGTTCTTCGCGCAGACCGCGGCGGGCGTCTTCGGTGCGCTGGTGGGAGGCGCGGGCGAGCCCTCGGCGACGATCGAGGCGCTCGCGCAGGCCGCACGCCAGGGCCGGCTGCTCGTGTGGTCGGCTCGGGAGGGCGAGCAGGCCTTGCTCGCGGACACCGTGCTGAGCGGTGCGCTGCGCGGGGAGGCGGGCGACTCGCCGGTGATCGGCGTGTTCCTCAACGACGGCAGCCAGGCGAAGATGAGCTACTACCTGGACGTCTCGACCGAGGTGGGGGGGCAGACATGTGCCCCGGACGGCTCGCGGCTGGTCGAGCTGGACGTGACGCTGACGAACACGGTGGACCCCGCGCTCGTCGGGACGCTGCCGACGTACGTGACGGGTTCCGGGACGGTCGTCCCGATCGGTGAGGTGCGCACGAACGTGCTCGTCTACGCACCGACGGGCGGTCAGATCGAGGACGTGACGATCATGAATGACGTGCCAGGCGTCTCCTCTCAGGTGCAGAACGGGCTCCCGGTCGTGGGCAAGACCGTGCAGCTGAAACCTGGTCAGAGCGTTTCGGTCGTCGCTACCATCTCCGTGGATCGGGTGCACAGGGGGCCTGTCGTTCTTCGAACTTCACCCGGACGAGTGGTGCAAGACGTGCCATTAGTCGGGGTCCAGTGCTCATGATCCGGCATAGGGTTGCCGATGCCCGGGGGTGTCGTTCGTGTTGCGGCACGCATGTGGCACGTGACCGGCACTGACTGCGCAGACCAAGCAAGGGGCTTACCGCTATGAATCTCCGTCGCACCCTCCTCACCTCCGTCGGGACGCTCACGCTCGTCGCGCTTCCCGCCGTCGCCATGGCGTACGACGCGCCGGGCTACGACACGACGGTCAACGACTCGACGCCGGCCGTCGGCCAGGCCATCACCATCAACACCCTGGGCCAGACGCCCAACGAGCAGCTGACGCTGACGATCACCTCGAACCCCGCGACGATCGGCAACGACCAGATCCAGGTGGCGGGCACCAAGAGCCTCGCGAAGACCGCGAACGCCTCGGGTGACGCCTCGTGGTCCGTGACGTTGAACGCGGCCGGCACCTACACGGCGCGCGTGACCAACGCGGCCGGTGCTCTCGTCGGCGACGAGGTCCTGACTGTCGCCGCCGCGCCGGGCTCCTCGCTGAGCGACACGGGCTTCGACGGCATGGAGCTCGCGCTCGGCGCCGGCGCCCTGATCCTCGCCGGTGGCGCTGCTGTGGTCGTGGCGCGTCGCCGCCAGGCCGTCCGGGCCTGAGCCCAGTCGCCTCGCCTGACACGAGGGCCTCGCCGCTGGAGCGGCGGGGCCCTCGTGCTGTCTGGCCTGCGAACGGCCTGCCGGCCGTGAACATGGAGGAGGCCCGCTCAGCCGTGCGGCTGGGCGGGCCTCCTCAGGTTCGGGCGGCGGGCGTCAGGCGATCGGGCCGCCGGGCCAGCGTCCGGGACGGACCTCGTCGGGCTCGGTCTGCAGCAGTGCGTCGAAGCTGCCGGTGGGCTGTGGCTGCGGCGCGGCCTCGGGGGTGTGACGGGTGGTGACCCGGGGCGGGGTGGCGCTCGGCGGTGGGGTCAGGCGCGTGACGGGCGCGTTGGCGTGCCCGGCCGCCCGCGAGGAGCGTGCCTTGGGCGCGGGGCGTCGGGCGCCGCGCCGCTGACGCGGGGCGTTCTCGTCCGAGCCGTAGTAGTGGTAGGAGTACCCCTCGCCGTGCTTGCGGGCGAGGTGGTTGACGACGACGCCGAGCACGCGGGCACCGACGGCCTCGAGCGAGCCCATGGCGTCGGCGAGCTCGTGCCGGTGCAGCCGGTTGGCGCCGGTGACGACGAGGGCGCCGTCGACGAGCCGGGCGAGGATCGCGGCGTCGGTCACGGGCAGCAGCGGCGGGGTGTCGATGATGACCAGGTCGTAGCGCTTGGTGAGCTCGTTGATGAGCCACGCCATGGCGGCGGAGCCGACCATCTCGCTGGGGTTGGGTGGCACCTGCCCGGACGGCAGCACGTGCAGGTTGCCGGTGCCCCAGGGCTGGACGACGTCCTCGATGCTCGCCTTGCCGATGAGCACGGTGGTCAGGCCGACGCTGCCCTCGACGCCCATGTACTCGGCCACGGAGGGCCGGCGCAGGTCGGCGTCGACGATGACGACGCGCGAGCCCGCGTCGCTGAGCGTGATGGCGAGGTTCACGGCGACCGTGGACTTGCCCTCGGTGGGCAGTGACGAGGTGACGACGATGGCGGAGAGCCGCTCGGCGACGTCGAGGAACTGCAGGTTGGTCCGCAGCCGGCGGAACGCCTCGGCGCGCGGGCTGTGCGGGTCCGTCTGGACCACCAGGGACTTGCCGACGGACTCCTCGTCGTGCGCCATCGAGGTGAGGATCGAGGCGGTCGTGACGGAGCGGACGTCGTCGACGGTCCGGACGCGGGTGTCGAGCACCTCGCGCAGGATGGCCAGGCCGAACCCGGCCGCGAGACCGAGGAGCAGGCCGAGCGCGACGTTGAGCTTGAGGTTGGGCGAGGACGGCTCGGTGGGCGCGCTGGCGGTGCGGACGGTGTTGATCTCGACCGGGGACGGGCCCTCGTCGGGCTCCTCGAGGGCGGTGACCTGCTCCGCGAGGCTCTCGGCGACCGCGTTCGCGATGTCGCTGGCGGTCTGCGGGTCGGGGTCAGACGCGCGGATGTTGATCAGCGACGTGTCGAGCGGCGAGTCGGCGCTGACGCTCTCCGCGAGCGTGTCCGGCGTGGTCGCCAGGTCCAGGTGCTCGATCACCGGGGTGAGCACCAGGGGGGTGCTCGCGAGGTCGGTGTAGGACTTCACCTGGCGCTGGCTGAAGCTGCTGCCCTGCAGCAGGTCGGTGGTCGTCTCACCGGTGCGGACGGAGACGTAGACCTGGGCGCGGGCGGTGTAGACCGGCGTGGTCGCGAGCGTGACCGCGACGGCGGCGCCGGTCAGCAGCACGGTGATCAGGGCGATCGAGATCCACCGCTTGCGGACGATGGCCAGGTAGTCGCGAAGCTCCATCTGCCTCTGGTTCTCTGTGTTTCGGCGTGTATCCCGCCGGTGCGACACGGGCTCGTCATGGTCTCACGCCGAACCCGGGCCGACGCCAGACATCGGACCCGGGTGAAAAGGATGATCGATTCAGCTTCCGCCCGAAACCGCCCAAGTGTCCCGTCTTTCGCGTGCGCCGCAGCGTCTACCCTTGCCGGGTCAGGATTGGGCCGAGGGGACTGGTAGTGAACAGTGTCGACGCACGGGGAACTGTGGCGGGCGAAGCATCCGCCGCACCGGCGCCCGCTGCTCTGCACCCCTGGTGGCACGGATATCTGACCCGGCTCGTCGTCACCGACGTGGTGGCTGTGGGTGTCGCCGTCTTCGGCGCCTATGTGGTGCGTTTTGATCCGGCTGGCGGAGCGACAGTGGACGGACGACTGTCCCCGTCGTATCTGCTCGTCTCCGTTCTGATCATGTGGCTGTGGGTGTTCGCTCTTGTGGCCGGCCGCACCCAGGACCGCAGGCTGGTGGGGAGCGGCCCGGAGGAGTACCAGCGAGTCGCGTCGGTGACGTGGCGCGTCTTCGCGGCGATCGCGATCCTCGCTTATCTCCTGCGCATGGAGATCGGCCGCGGGTACCTGGCGATCGCCTTCCCGTTGGGGCTCGTCCTGCTGCTGGTGGGCCGGTTCGTCTGGCGGCAGTGGCTGCACCGGGCGTGGGCCCGCGGCGACGGGTGGAAGCGGATCCTCGTCGTCGGACACCGAGGCAAGGTCGAGATGCTGCTCGCGGACCTGGCTCGTCGCCCGGGTGCTGGCTACCGTGCAGTCGGTGTGTGTCTGCCTGCCGGTGAAGCGGCTGACGGGCGCGTGGGTGACGTCCCCGTGATCGGCGCGGTGGAACAAGCCGCTGCGATGGCCCGCGAGCTGAGGGTCGATGCCGTGGCTGTCGTCGGCTCCGACAAGGTGACGACACACACCGTGCGCCAGCTCGGCTGGGACCTCGAGGGCAGTGGAATCGACCTGGCGCTCGCCATGTCCCTCACGGACGTCGCCGGGCCACGGGTGATCATGCAGCCGGTCAGCGGGCTGCCTCTCGTCTACGTCGACGAGCCGAGATTCACAGGGCCGAAGTACCTGCTCAAGTCCGTCGTGGACTGGGTCTCGGCCCTGCTCATCACCGCCGTCCTGTCGCCCCTCCTGCTGGCCATCGCCGTGACGGTCAAGATGTCGAGCGCAGGCCCGGTGCTCTACCGGCAGTCCAGGGTGGGCGTGAACGGCAAGGCCTTCCAGATGCTCAAGTTCCGCAGCATGGTGGTGGGGGCGCACGAGCGTCTCGCCGAGGTGTTGGCGGCCGAGGGTGTCGAGGAGGTCGGGCTCTTCTACAAGCCGAAGAACGACCCACGCGTCACACGCGTGGGACGCGTGCTCCGCAGGTACTCACTGGACGAGCTGCCCCAGCTCCTCAACGTCCTCCGGGGCGAGATGTCGCTCGTGGGCCCGCGACCGCAGATCGACGCGGAGGTCGCTCAGTACGACAGGCACGCGGGACGTCGGCTCCTGGTGAAGCCGGGGATGACGGGCCTGTGGCAGATCTCGGGCCGCAACGACGTGTCCCCGGAGGAGGGCATCCGGATGGACGTGTACTACGTCGAGAACTGGAGCCTCTTCGGGGACGCGATCATCCTCGCGCGCACCGCAAGGGTTCTCCTGTCCGGGGAAGGCGCGCGGTGAGGGCGTGGCGTGCCCTCCTCGGACGTGTGGGCGCCGAGCGGAGTGGTCACGCTATCGGCTCAGACCGCGGTGTTGGGGCAGTCCGTCACGGTGGGAACCGTCCGTGAGGCCGAACGCTGCACGGCCTTCACTGCGGAATTTTGCGGGCTTGTTGACAGCGCGAACAGTTGGGGCGGCCGCTCATGCCGTTGCCCTCCTCCTCGTTGTGCGACATACACCAGTTGAGGCCTTCGGCGGCCTCTCGATCACCATCTCGGTGCTCACCGCCGTGGCGGCCTTTCTCACCTTGGGCCTCCCAGGGTTCGCTCTCCGTGCCGCCGCCCTGAAACGGCCACATGCCGTCGCGTACGCACTCACCCTCAACCTGCTGAGCTCCAGCGGTTTCCTCATTGTGGGCGGCACGTGGGCCGTCTTGTCGGGGTACGTCGGAGCGAAGCCGGCGATCATGGTAGCCCTTGCTATTGCTTGCGAGAAGAACGCCGAGGCGCGCATCGCACTAGGTACACAGTTCGGCCGAGCGCGCCTCGTGAACCTCCTCATCTCTACTCGCGGCTTCCTCGCGTTGGGGAGCGCGCTTGCGGCCATCCAGGTGGGCCTAAGCGTGATGGACTGGTACGCCTACGGCAGAGCGGCTGGCGCGATTCTCTTGGGAACTGTGCTGGCGGCCGCAGTTCGGGACTGGCCGCTAACCTTTCGGCGCCCTCGCGATGGGTCGCTCGAATCGATGCTGAGTCTCGCGGTCGCGAGCGCCGCTGCGGCGATACGCCAGCTCGACGCGTGGATCGTTGGAGTGTTCGGTGGCGTCGGCGCTGCAGGCGTCTTTGGTGCGGCCTTGAGAATGATCACTCCGTTCGACCTGCTGTCGTCCGCAGTAAGTGTGGTCGTCATGGCGCCGAGTGCCCTCGGCGATCCCGAAGGGGTGAGACGAGCACTCCTGCGAATCGCGCGATGGAGTGCCGCCGCCGCGCTAGTGCTTGGAGCCGCCTGGCCGCTGCTCCTTGAAACCGCGCCGCTCATATTGGGTGAGGACTATCGAGCCGCGGGCCCTGCGCTCGCCTGGCTTGCTTTGGCATCACCCGCGCTCGTCGCGCTTCCGGTGACCGTCACGGCAATGCAGGGTCAAGGGCTCGGGCGTCGGGTCGCAGGAATCTCTGCTGTGTTCTCGGCGATCTTCCTGGTCGCAATCGCTCTCGGCACCGAACAGGCCGCCGCGGCAGGGGCCGCCGCGGCATATGCACTGACCACGTGGCTACGGTACGCTGGCCTCTTGGTCAGCTGCGCCAAAAGTTGGGAGACGCGGAAACGCGCAACGCTCGTAGGCCAAACAGGAGAGGCGCAGTTTGGTGAGTGATAGGACGTGCGAACGGTGGGTGGCATGAGACCGCTCGAAGTCGTGGTCGTCACCTACCGGTCGGCCATCGAGATTGGCGATTGCATCGATTCAGTCGTGCAATATGCGCCGGCTGGAACTATGGTCCACGTGGTTGACAACGCTTCTCCGGACGGGACCGTTGACCTCGTCAATAGCGTGTACCCTCAGGTACACTTAGTCGCCCGGACAGACAATGCCGGGTTTGCAGTCGCCAACAATGTCGCACTTCGCGAGGTGCGCTCCGAGTACGTTCTCCTTCTTAACCCTGACGCGCGGCTGATGCCCGGCACGGTTCAGCGCTTGATTGAGCGCCTCGACGGTGACGCCTCGATTGGACTGATTGGGTGCCGTCTCCTCAGGGAAGACGGGACAGTCGACCATGCGGCCAAGAGGTTCATTCCAAGCGCCCGCGAGGCGGCGGTGTACTTCTTGGGGCGCCTCGTTGGCAAGCGGGGCTCTCGGTATGTTGCCTCAGAGATCGGTGACCGCGAGTACGCCGAGGTCGACGCCGTTAGTGGCGCCTTTATGCTCATCCGTACGGCAGCCTTGCTGCGGGTCGGGCTGTTCGACGAGTCGTACTGGATGTATGGCGAGGATCTCGACCTGTGCTCGCGCTTCCGCGAAGACGGATGGCGTGTCATGTACGAGGGTGGCGTCACGGCCATCCATATCAAGGGGGCGAGTACAGGTATTCGGAGCCCTAAGCTAAACTACGAGTTCCATCGGAGCATGGTGCGCTTCTTCCGGCGCCACGGGGACGAGTCCCCCTTGGTCGCGGCGCTGACGCCGGTGGCGATCTGGTGCAGGTTCGTCCTTACCGTCGCGTATGACGAGGCGCGGCGTCTCGTCCGGACGGTCTCGCGATGAGGCTCGTGGTGGACGCGCTCGTCGCGAAGGGCGGGCAGGCTGGCCTGCGCACCCATGCCCTGGGCCTGACCCGTGGGCTGGCGGGCATGCAGGGCCTGCGCACGACGGTTGTCGTTGATGGTGCGGCAGGTCTGGAATGGGACGACAGGCTTGACGTCGTCGAGGCGCGCTTGCGACGAAACACGGCCGTGCACCGCGCAGCCTGGCGCGCCGTCCACATGCGCCGGCTTGTGCGACGGGCGCGGGCGGACGCGGTCTTGGTCACGTCCCCAGAGTGGCCGTGGACGCGAGGGACGCCGACGTTCATCTGGGTACACGACCTCGGCCCGGCGATGGCCCCCGGCCTTTACGGTCGGGCGCGTTGGCTGCGTTATGTGGCGACACTCGGTAGGACGCTTCGGCGGTGTGACGGCATCTTCGCGGTAAGTAACGCGACCAAGCTCGATGTATCGCGTTGGGCCGGGGTTGAACGCGGTCGAACGGTCCGTGTCGTTCCGATCGCCGGTCAAGTGCTGCCCGATAGCGGGCAGTTGCCGACACCGGTGCGCGGGATCGGCGAGTTCGCTCTCTATGTTGGCGCGTTCCTTCCGCACAAGAACGTGGCCACTCTGCTCGAGGCATGGAAGGACGGTGCGGCCGGGCTGCCTCTTGTCTGCGTTGGCCCGGACTACGCTGGGGAGAAGGCTCAGCTGCTCGATCCGCTCGTAGAAGGGGACTGGATTGTCAGCCCCGGCTTCGTGGAGCCGAGCGAACTAGGGGCTCTTTATAGAGAGGCGCGGGTCGTACTCCTCCCAAGTCTGTTCGAGGGCTTTGGGCTGCCATTGGCTGAGGCGCAGCAGTTCGGAGCGCCCGTGATCGCAAGCAGGCTGCCGCCTTACGCGGGCATTGCGCGCGAGAATGTTCGATTCGTGGACGATCCCACGTCGCCCGACGAGTGGGTTACGGCCACCCGAGATGTGCTCACAAGTCGTCTGCGCCGAAACGTGCCGGGACGTACGGCCCCGGAATTCTCGGGTTGGAGCGAAGTTGCTCGCGCAACAGTCGAGGGGATTCGCCTCACGGGCCGGGAGCCGAGGGCTGGGTCTGGAACAGGCCCATTGTGAGCGCGAACGGGATCACTGGGCAGATCAGTGAACCAGCTGCGGGCGAGCGGGCGGACTCGGCTGTTGTGCCCGTCAATTTCCATTGGCTCTGGGCACCCGGGGGTCTCATGGTCATTCTCGCTATTCCTGCGGTCGTCTGGACCTTCCTGCTTCCGCCGGACGCCTTTCCTGTTTTGTTCGGTCAGCCCGCCTTTCTCAATGCCAGTCTCCGTTCGGTCGCCCTGCTCTATTGCTCGCTGATGCTCGCAGTGTTCCTTGTCGGGTCACCCGCGCGGGGACGCTATCGCGGGAGCATCCGGCTTGGGCCTTCACATTTACGTTGGCTTGACCAGGCGGTTCGCTCAACGACGGCAGTGACAATCGGCGCATACCTTCTGTGGTTCGGAATTGCGGTCGCGCGAGGACTTCGTCCCGGCGACGTCATCGCGCTCCTTAGCGGTACGAGGGGCTCGATGTACGTACTCCGGAACAACTACTTCGAGTCGGTCGGTGGTGTGACGACCTGGATGCAGATCGGCGCGATCGTCGTGCCTTTGGCGGTACTCCGTGCCCGTGCTGGAGGGCGGTCGGCCAGGAATGTGATCCTAACGGTGGCCGCCCTGGCACTACTTCGGGCGGTGCTTAACAGTGAGCGCCTCGCCCTGATCGAAATCCTCGCGAGCTGGCTTGTGGCATCACTCATTCTGCGTAGTGCGCCGCCGCCGGTTCTTAGGCGGGCGTGGGGCGGGCCGGCTCTCATTGTGGGCACGTGGGTCTCGCTGTTTGCATTCTTCGGAGTCTTCGAGTTCTTCCGGTCATGGGCGACCGTCCGTGATTCCTACGGGGGGTCGTTCTGGGCGTACGTGCAGAACCTGCTGCTCGGCTACTATGCAACGGCCCTGAACAACTCCGGCTTCGATCACTACCTCCTCGGCCGGGAGAGGCTTCCATCCGCCTTATTTGATGGCGACATCTATGACTCAGTCTTTGGGCCATCGCCGATTGAGGGTGCTGCCCGGGTCTATGGGCTCGAGACTTACACGAATCGCTCTGGAGTCCTGAGCCCCTACGTCGCCCTGGGGCTACTCGGTGGGGCGCTGGTCGTTGTGGCGGTCGCATTGTGGTTCAACGTGCTTGCACGCCGTGCGGCGAGAGGGCGCGTCGTGGCGACGGTCGTCTACTGCGCTTCTGCGGTGGGGCTGCTCGAGTTCGCGCGCATCTTCTACTTCGGCTCGTCACGGTTTCTCCCGGTCGTTGTGGCGGGTGCTGTGCTATCCGTCTGGTTCCGCGTCGTTGATGCGCGAGCGCGCACGGCGTCGACGCTGGGCGCGGGCCAGTACCAACGTCTGGTCGGGCCTAGCGTTGACCGGCGCGGGGCGGGCCGGTTCTCTCGTGGCTGAGAAGGGGGCCTTGGCGGCGCGGACCGTAGTCTTCCTGAGCCACACCCATCGGCACGGTGACTT
Organism: Actinotalea fermentans ATCC 43279 = JCM 9966 = DSM 3133; assembly: GCA_000767215.1. Taxonomy (GTDB): domain Bacteria; phylum Actinomycetota; class Actinomycetes; order Actinomycetales; family Cellulomonadaceae; genus Actinotalea; species Actinotalea fermentans. Next base: position 8,336 of record AXCX01000035.1, on the reverse strand, counting down.
CGTTGTCGGGAGCCACCATCTGTCGCGGGAGTTCTCGGCCATGGGATGGCGTGTGGCGCATGTGTCGACGCCGTATTCGTGTGTGCATCTGGTGACCGGCCATGGCTCGCGCGGCCGGAGAGAGGGTGCCCTGGCGGGTCCGACACTCGCTTCGGATGGTGTTCTGGACTACGTACCCCGCGCGCTGCTTCCAGCGCCTGCTGGATCCGCTGGGCCGATTGTGCGTGTGCTCGCGCGGTACGGGTTCCGTTCTCCCGATGTGGTGCTCCTCGACCAGCCAAAGCTCGCTCGAGTCGCCGGCCTACTCGGGCGGCAAGGGTGCGTCGTATATCGCCCGACAGACATCTACGTTGGCCGGGCGGCGCGCGCGTACCAGAACCTGGCACTTCGGGTTGCCGACGCTGTGGTGGCGACTTCGAGGCCCGTGCTTCGGGACCTGGGGCCGCTCTCGATGCCCGCGATAACGATTGAGAACGGTGTGGAGTTTGACCGGTTCGCGATCAGAGGGGACGTTGAGAGGGGTGGTGTCGTCTACGTCGGCGCCCTTGACGAACGGTTCGCCTGGGAGGATCTGGCCGTCCTGGCGTCCGCGTTTCCTGCGGTCGATTTCCGGATCTACGGACCTGTACCAAGGTACGTGCCCGATGTCGCGGCGAACGTCAACCTTCTCGGCGCGGCCCCGTACTCGGCGGTCCCGCAGCTCCTCGCGGCGGCGAAAGTGGGCTTGCTCCCCCTTACCGCTCGGGCTGAGAACTCCGGCCGGAGTCCGATGAAGTTGTATGAGTACCTTGCCGCGGGCCTGGGCGTTCTCGCTTCGAAGACTCCCGTCACGGAAGCACTCGCTGGTGCAGTCGAGACTTATGACTCCCCAGCGCAAGCCGTCGCGGGGTTGTCCCGGCTGCTGCACGAAGGCGGACCCGCGGGCGGCGAGGAACTGGCCCGCCAGCAGGATTGGCGACAGAAGGCGGAGGCGATCGCTGAGTTTGCGCTGGGTATCGCGCGCCGGACGTGAGACGGCGCGGCCGGGTACCTATTCCGGTCTACGCCATACGGTGGTGGTCCCTGCCTGAGGTTTGAAGGGCGCTAGGCCTGTGATCACTTGGCTAGGCCATCCGGCGAGGAGGTTGTGGGCGCCCGCGTACCGGGGCCGCTCGGAGTCATCCAGGAGAAGCAGGCCGCCCGGCCGGACCTTGGCGGCGGCCTCAGCGGTGCACCTGACCCGTTCTCGGCCATCAACGACGATGACGTCGAAGTACTCGTCTGGGAATGCGCGGATTGCCTCGACGTAGTTGGCGTATCCGTCGGAATCGTCATGAACGAGTATGTTCGTGCGAGGGTTGCCGTCGGTGGCGGCAATGAGACTTTGGGCCCACGTGGGGTCGTGCTCCACGGTCACGACCGTGCCTACCCGATCGCTGAACCACATCGTGGAACCGCCGCCCCCAAACTCGAAGACCTTCGAGTCCGGGGAGACGTTGGCCTCGAGCAAGTTGATGACGTCGAACGGGAGCCAAGGCAGACGCTGTTCAACAGGGGAGCCGGATCGGGCGCGGATCCATTTGGCGATGTGCTTAAGCTGCCGTGGGGATCGCGCCAATTGCGAGGCGAGATAGCCGAGTCCGCGTAGGCTTGCCACGATGGGTCTCCGTCCGTGGGTCTCTTTGATAGAAGTCGTGACGTTACAGTGGATCGGGCGAGGTTGTTGCCGTCGCGACGATCTGTCACAGGCTCAACTCCGCCCCATCGCCTTGTAGGTCCACCCGGCGCTTCGCCACGCCACCGGGTCCAGCGCGTTCCGGCAGTCGAGGATCGACCGGCGCGCCGCCAGCGCGCCAGCCGCCACGGGGTCGAGCGCCAGGTACTCCCGCCACTCCGTCGCGAGGAGCACGAGCTCCGCGCCACTCAGGGCGGCCTCAAGTGACGGCTCTACCGGGAGCAGCGGCCGGACGCGGCGCACGTTCTCCAGTGCGGCCGGATCGGTCACCACGACGTCCGCACCCCGCTCGTGCAGCATCGACGCGACCGCCAGCGCGGGGGAGTCGCGCACGTCGTCGCTGTCCGGTTTGAAGGAGGCGCCGAGCACCGTGATCCGGCGGCCGCTCACGTCGCCGTCGCACGCGGCGATGGCCAGGTTCACCGCGTGCGCACGCCGCCGCAGGTTCACCGCGTCGACCTCGCGTAGGAACGTCAGCGCCTCGTCCGCCCCGAGCTCGCCCGCACGCGCCATGAACGCCCGGATGTCCTTCGGGAGGCAGCCGCCGCCGAAGCCCAGGCCCGCACGCAGGAACTTCGGGCCGATCCGCTCGTCGTAGCCGATCGCCTGCGCGAGCTCGGTCACGTCCCCTCCCGACGCCTCGCAGAGCTCGGCCATCGCGTTGATGAACGAGATCTTCGTCGCCAGGAAGGAGTTGGCGGCCACCTTCACGAGCTGGGCCGTCGCGTAGTCGGTGGTCAGCCGCGGGATCCCGCGCCCCAGCGCGTCCGCGTACACGGCATCGAGCGTCTCGCGCGCCACATCACCGGCCTCGCCCGGGGGCAGCCCGTAGACGATGCGGTCGGGGGAGACGGTGTCCTGGATGGCGAAGCCCTCGCGCAGGAACTCCGGGTTCCAGAGCAGTGTCGCGGCGCCACCGGTCGCCTCGGCGAGCCGGTCGGCCAGCCGCTCGGCCGTGCCCACCGGCACCGTGGACTTGCCGACGACGAGCGCCGGTCGCCCCGCTTCATGTGCCCGCAGATGGGGCAGCAGCGCCTCGAACGCGGTGTCCACGTACGTGAGATCGGCGGCGCCGCCGTCGGGCCGCTGCGGGGTACCGACGCACAGGAAGTGCACCCGCGCATCGGCCGCGTCCGCGATGTCGGCGGTGAAGCGCAGCCGGCCGCTGGCGACGGCCCGGGCGAGGAGCTCGTCGAAGCCTGGCTCGTGGAACGGCGCCCGCCCGGCCGCGAGCGCGGCCAGGCGCTCCGCGTCGGTCTCCACGCCGACGACGTGGTGGCCGAGGTCGGCCATGCACGCCGCGTGGACCGCGCCCAGGTAACCGCAACCGATGACGGAGATCGCCCCCATGCGCGGCAGCCTAGAGGCGGGCGGCGCGGGAGACCCGGCACCTACGTCCGCATCGCGTCGGCGCCCCCTCCCCGGGTCCCCTTTTCACCCCGCGACCTCGATCTTCACTCCGCTCACGACCTTCACTCCGCCGCCCCGGAAGCCGATGGCCAGGTATGAGGTGGAGGTGAGTCCGATGTGGCGGTGGCTGGCGCTCGGCGGCGTCCTCGTCGCCGTGGAGTCGGCGCTGCCCCTCGGCCTCGGACGTGACCTGCTCTACCTCGGCTTCTCGGTGGGCGCCGTCGTCATGACGGTGGTCGGCATCCGCCGGCACCGGCCCGTGCCCCGCGCGCCCTGGGTGCTCTTCGCCGTCGGTATCGGGCTGTGGGCCGGCGGCGACGCGCTGTGGGCGCTCTTCGACCACGTCCTCGACATCGACCCGTTCCCGAGCGTCGCCGACGTGCTCTACATCGCCGCGTACCCGGTGCTGGCCGCGGGCGTGCGCGCCCTCGCGCGAGCGCGCAACCCGCGCGGCGACGCCACGGCGATGCTCGACGCGATCCTCGTGGCCACCGTCGCCGTCGCGGTGCTCTGGATCCTCGTGATCGGGCCGACGTTCGAGTCTCCCGAGACCGACTTCCTCAGCGCCGCCGTCGCCTCCGCCTACCCGCTCGGCGACGTCGTCCTGCTCATGTACCTGGCGTACCTCGCCGGGGACACCCGGTTCCGCTCGCCCGCGCTGCGCATGTTCGCCCTCGGCATCGTCGTCACGCTGGCCGCCGACCTGCTGTTCGCCCTCGTCGACTACCTGCCGTGGGTCGGCGAGGGCGGGAACAGCCTCGACTTCCTGTGGCTGACCGGATACCTGCTCCTGGGCGGCGCGGCGCTGCACCCGTCCATGGCCGCGGCGGGGGAGCGGCAGCCGGGACTCGCCCTGACGGCGTTCGCCGGCCTGGGCAAGCTCGCCTTCCTCGGTGCCTGCCTGCTCGCGCTGCCCGGTACCGCGCTCGTCCAGCGGCTGCTCGGCGAGGACCCGGACTCGGTCGAGCTCGCAGTGGCCGGCGTCGTCGTGATCCTGCTGGTCTTCGTCCGGATGATGGTGATGACCCGCCAGCTGGTGCGGCAGTCCGACCGGCTCGCGGCGCTCGCGGCCTCGGACGCGCTCACCGGCCTGCCGAACCTGCGGCTGTTCACCGACGAGGTGGCCGTCCGGCTCGCGGACCCGGAGCAGCCGCGGGTGCCGATCATGCTCGTCAACCTCGACCGGTTCGCCGAGATCAAGGAGACGCTCGGCTTCCGCGTCACCGACGAGCTGCTCCGGGCCGCGGGCCAGCGCCTCGCGGGCGTCCTCGGCGACCGTGGCATGATCGCGCGCGTCGGCGGCGACGCGTTCGGCGTCGTGGTCTTCGACCACACGATGCGCTCCGACGACCTCGCCACGTGCGCCTCCCAGCTGCGCAGCGAGCTCAGCGAGCCGTTCACCCTCTCCGACGTCAGCGTCTCCATCGACGGCCTCGTCGGCGTCGCCGTCGGGCCCGACGACGGCGGCACCCCGACCGAGCTGCTGCAGCGGGCGGACGTCGCGCTCTCGGCCGCCCGCAGCCGGCCGGACCGCGTCGCCCGCTACTCCGGCCGCCTGCCCGCCGACGGCACCCTCACCCCCCATCTCATGAGCGAGCTCCCGGCCGCGCTCGCGAGCGACCAGATCGTGCTGCACTACCAGCCGCAGGTGGCCGTCGACACCGGGCAGGTCATCGGGGTCGAGGCCCTCGTGCGGTGGCAGCACCCCGTGCACGGGCTCCTGCCACCGGCGGCGTTCATCCCCGCCGCCGAGCGGACCGGCCTCATCCGCCCCATCACGCGCGCGGTGCTCGACCGCGCGCTGGCCTACGCCGCCGACCTCCACGCCGACGGCCGTCGCCTCGCCGTCTCCGTCAACCTCTCCGTGCGGGACCTTCTGGACGCGCAGTTCCCCCAGGAGGTCGAGCAGGCGCTGGCCCGGCACGGCGTCGACCGGTCGCTCCTCGAGCTCGAGGTCACCGAGAGCATGGCGATGGTCGACCCGAACCGGTCGCTGCGGGTGCTGCACGACCTCGCCGAGCTGGGCGTGCGGCTGTCCGTCGACGACTACGGCACCGGGTACTCCTCGCTCGCCTACCTGCAGCGCCTGCCCGTGCAGCGGCTGAAGATCGACCGGTCCTTCGTCATGGGCATGGTCCACGACTCCGCGAGCGTCGCCATCGTGCGCTCCACCGTCGAGCTGGCCCGCAACCTCGGGCTCACCGTCGTCGCCGAGGGCGTCGAGGACGACGCCACGCTCCTCGCGCTGCGCGACATGGGCTGCGCCGTCGCGCAGGGCTTCGGCCTGGGCAGGCCGGTCCCGGCGGACCGCCTGCTCGACGTCGTCGACGCCATCGAGCGCCGCCTGGCAGGCGTCCTCGCCGACACCCTCGTCCTGCCGCAGCAGGTGGGCTGACATGACGGACCGTTCGGCGACCCTCGGTCGCGTGTGGTGGCTCGTCGCCGGTGCGGTGGTCGTCGGCCAGCTGCTCCTGCCCAAGGGAGTCGGGCGCGACGCCGCCTACCTCGCCCTGGGCCTCGGCGCCGTCGGGATGACCTGGTGGGGCCTGCGCGCGCCCGACGCGCGGCCACGGGCCGCGTGGTGGCTCCTCCTGGTCGGTCTGCTGTCCTGGGTGATCGGCGACGCCGGCTGGGCCCTCGCCGGGCACATCGCCGGCGGTGAGGCGTTCCCACCCGTCACCGACGCGTTCTACCTCGCCGGGTACGCGCTCTTCACGGCAGCGCTGTTCGCGATCGCCCGCTCGCGCCGTTCGCGCATCGACATGGACGCCGTCGTCGACGGCCTCATCGTGGCCGTCGTCGTCGCGCTGGTCATGTACGTCTCGTTCGTCTCGCCCGTGTGGGAGTCCGCCGGGGCGGTGTCGATCGACAGCTACGCGACCCTCGCCTACCTGGCGTTCGACGTGCTCATCGTGTTCCAGGTCGGCTACCTCGCCCGCGTCGAACGGCACCGGCGGCTCGGCCTGAGCCTCGTCGGCCTCGCCTTCCTGTCGGTCTTCGTCGGCGACCTGCTGCAGACGCTCGCCGTGCGCTTCCCCGACATCGGCTCCGCGCAGCAGCTCATCCACTCCTGGTGGCTCCTCGCGTACCTGCTGCTCGGCGCGGCGCCCGCGTACCGGTCGATGTCCGGTCTGCGCCCGGTGCCGGGCGACGAGGCCGTACGGCCGATCAGCGCCCGGCAGATCGCCCTGCTCGGAGGCGCCCTCGTCGTCGTCCCGTCCGTGCCCGGCGTCCAGATCCTTGTGGGTGTGCCCGTGGACAGCGCCGCGTCGATCTGCGCCGCCGTCGCAGTCATCGCCCTCGTCTGCCTGCGCCTGGGCATCGCGGCCGCCCGGATGCGCGAGCAGGCCGCCCAGCTCGCGCGCGCCGCCCAGACCGACGGCCTGACCGGCCTGGCCACCAGCCGGCACTTCGCCACGCTGCTCGACCGCCGCGCCGAGGCCGCCTCCCGCCAACCCATCCTCGTGCTCATCGTGGCGCTGGACCGGCTCACCGAGATCACCGACACCCTCGGCTACCGCGTCGGCGACGAGCTGCTGAGCGCCGCCGCAGCCCGTGTCCAGGCCGAGGTGGGCGAGCTCGGGACCGCCGCCCGTCTCGCCGGGGACGCGTTCGCTGTCGTCGTCGACGCGGGCGAGGACCGCCACGTCGACGCCGTCGAGTGGGCCGCCCGGCTGCGCCAGTCCCTGACCACCGCCTTCACCCTCTCCGACGTGTCGGTCTCGGTGGACGCGCTCGTGGGGGTCGCCGTCGGGCCCGACGACGGCGCCGACGGCGCCGAGCTCCTGCAACGCGCCGACGTCGCGCTCTCCGCGGCGCGCAACCGGCCCGAGGGCGTCGCCCGCTACACCGGCCGCATGCCGTCGGACGGCGTGCTCGCGCCGCACCTCATGAGCGAGCTCTCCCGCGCCCTCGAGCGCGAGGAGATCGTCGTGTACTACCAGCCCCAGGTCGACGTCGCGACGGGCGAGGTGCGCGGCGTCGAGGCGCTCGTGCGGTGGGCGCACCCCGTGCACGGCCTGCTACCACCTGCCGCCTTCATCCCCGCCGCCGAGCGCACGGGGCTGATCCGGCCGCTCACGTTCTACATGCTCGACCGGGTGCTCCGTCAGGCGGTCGAGTGGCGCGAGGCAGGCACGCCACTGCGCGTCGCCGCGAACCTGTCCGTGCGTGACCTTCTGGACCCGACGTTCGCCAAGCGCGTCGAGCGCTTGCTCGCCCAGCACGGCATGGACCGGAACGTGCTCGAGCTCGAGCTCACGGAGACGATGGCGCTCGTCGACCCCGAACGCTCGATGGAGGTGCTCCAGGCGCTCGCCCACCTCGGCGTCGTGCTCTCCATCGACGACTTCGGCACCGGCTACTCCTCCCTCGCGCACCTGCAGCGCCTGCCCGTGCACCGGCTCAAGATCGACCGCTCCTTCGTCACCGGGATGATCGACGACGACGCGTGCGCCGCCATCGTGCGGTCCACCATCGAGCTCGCCCGCAACCTCGGCATGACCGTGGTCGCCGAGGGCGTCGAGGACGACTCCACCTTCATGAGCCTGCGCGACATGGGCTGCGACGTCGCCCAGGGCTTCGGGCTCGGCAGGCCCGTACCGGCGGACCAGATCGAGGCCCTGGTCGGGGTCATCGAGGACCGCGTGCCGCGGATCCTGCGCGCCGGGGTGGCACAGGGCCAGCGGATGATCTGACGCGTGGACGTAGGTCCCGCGCATCGGGCCGACCGCGGCCGGTAGACAGGGCACGGAGGGGGGCACCCGTGATCGTGACCACCGGTGTGTCCGCGGCCGTCGCCGCGGGGGACGTCGTCGGCGTGCGCTTCCACGGCCGCGGCGGGCAGGGCGTGCTCGCCCTCGCCGAGGGGCTGGCCCTCGCCGTCCGCCACGACGGGCACCCCGCGTCCGCCTGGTCCTTCGGCGCCCAGCGCACCGGGGCGCCGCTCGTCTGCTGCTGCCGCATCAACGACGCCACTCCGGGCACCGCGCCCCTGGCGGACCCGCGCGTCGTCGTCGTGCGCGACGTGAGCGTCATGGGCGCCGTCGACGTCCTCGACGGCCTGGCGCGGGACGGCTGGCTGCTGCTGGACACCCCCCACCGTCCCGCGGAGCTGGGCCTCGGCCCCGTCGCCGCCGCCCTGCCGCCGCACCACGCGGCCGCCGTCCCCGCCAGCGAGCTCGCCCGCACCCACCTCGGCCGCCCGATGCCG
>AXCX01000336.1 GCA_000767215.1 Actinotalea fermentans ATCC 43279 = JCM 9966 = DSM 3133 | reverse complement strand
CGGAGGACGCCCGTCGCCGCGACCGCACCGAGCACGAGCGCGCTCGCGACCCGCACCGGTCGCTCGTGGCCCGCCAGCGCCCCGGCCACCGCGGCACCCGCCAGCACGGCGACGACGGCGTAGACCAGGTCGACCGTCGCGACCCCCAGCCCGCCCGCAGCGGCGACGCGGAACCCGCGCCGGACGCCCGTCTGCAGCAGCAGGACCCCGATCGCCCCGAGCGGCATCGCCACCCCGAGCCCGACCAGTGCCCCGAGCCCGAGGGCCGCCGTCACGTCCATGATCACCCAGTGTCGCGAGTCGCGACGCCGGCGGTCGACCTGATTGCCGTCCGCGGCCAGGCCCTGTTCTCCCGGGTGGGGCCGTGGTTACATCGCCGGATGGCCCAGCCCACGCCGTACCTGCACCTGCCCGGCACCGCCCGGGAGGCCCTGACGCTCTACGCCGACGTGTTCGGCGGGCGCGCCCAGCTCCACACGTTCGAGGAGTTCGGCCGCACCGACGGCCCGGCCGACGCGATCGCCCACGGCTACCTCGTCGACGGCCCGGTGTCGCTCTTCGCGGCGGACGTCGCCGGCGACGAGGCGCCGTTCCGCGCCGAGGGCCTGCTGCTCTCGCTCCTCGGCGCGGCGCCTGCCTCGACGCTGCGCACCTGGTTCGCCCGGCTGGCCGACGGCGCCCGCGTGGTCGACGACCTGCAGCTGCGCCCCTGGGGCGCGTGGGACGGCCAGCTCGTCGACCGGTTCGGCGTGCCGTGGCTCATCGGGTACGAGCACGAGGACTGACCCCGACCGACGGGGACTAGCTCCGCAGGGCCTCCGCGAGCCCCGCGGGCGCACGGCCGAGCAGGTCGGCCAGGTCGGTCGACGTCACGTCGAACTCGCCCGCCCCGATGGCCTGGTCCAGCGCGACCACGAACCCGGCAGTCCCGGCGTCGAGCCCGGCCGCGGCGAGGATCCCCGCGAGCTCCTCGGCCGACACCGCGCGCGCCTCGACGGGCGCGCCCGAGACCTCGGCGAACGCGGCCGCGAGGTCCGCGTACGTGAACGGCTCGCCGGCGAGCTCGCGGACCGAGGAGGGTCCGTCGTCGTGCAGCAGGGCGAGCGCTGCGGCCTCGGCGAGGTCCGCGCGGGTCGCCGCGGCCACCCGCCCGTCGCCCGCCGCGTGCACGACGGCGCCGGTCGCCACCGCCTGGTCCAGGCGGCTCGTGAAGACGCCCAGGTAGAGGGCGTTGCGCAGCACCGAGTGCGGCAGGCCGGACGCCTGGAGCGCGCGCTCCGTGCCGGCGTGCTCGGGCGCGAGCAGGTGCGTGCCGTCGGCGCGCTGCACGGAGGTGTAGACGACGCGTCCCACTCCCGCGGCGACCGCGGCGTCGATCACGGCCGTGTGCTGCGCGACCCGGTTGCCGAGCTCCGAGCCCGAGACCAGGAGCAGCCGGTCGACACCGGCGAGCGCCGGGCCGAGCGTGTCCGGGCGGTCGTAGTCGCCCTCGCGCACGACGACGCCCCGCTCGGCCAGGTCGGCCGCCTTGGCGGGCGTGCGCGCCACGGCCACGATCGACGACGGCGCGACTCCGTGGGCGAGCAGCGTCTCGATGGCGGTGCGGCCGAACGGACCGGTCGACCCGGTCACGGCGTACGTCGTCATGCGTCCTCCTCGTCGTCTCGGGCCTTGCGCCCTCCAGCGGCAACCCGCCGCCCCCGGCGTGGATTCCCGATGGCGCTCCGGATCCCGCCCGAGGGGCGACCGGACGCTGCTACGGTCCCGCCGGTACCACAGCAGCGCCCGCCGAGAGGGACCCATGACCGAGCTCGCCGTCCGCTTCGAGACCGTGCTGCACGCCCGCGACGTCCTCGACCGGCAGGACGGTCATGCGTGCGCCATCGACAGCTACCTGCGCGCGGAGACCGACATCTCCGACAGCACGGGCCTGCTGCTCGCCGCGCTCAGCCCCCTGTCCCGGGCGGCGACCGAGCTCGGCGCCCAGGCAGCGTCGATCACGGCGAACGCCTTCCGCCTCGCCGCGGACCAGGTGACCTCCGCGGCCGCCGACTACGTCCGCGTCGACCTGGAGGAGCACGAGGCGATGTCCACGCTGGGGCGTCGGCTCGGGGTCGCCACCCAGCCGTGGCGGGACCCACGGGCGTCGGTACCGCCCCTCGGCGGACCGGTCGAGCAGGCGCCCGGCGACTACGGCGACGTCGACTCGTGGCTCTGGGACAAGGCGTCCGGAACGGGCGCGGCCGTCGGCGACCTCATCACCGGCGGGAAGGACACGATCGGCCGGGTGTCCGGCTGGTCGGGCGACGCGACGGTCGTCGAGGCCGTGGACCCGCGGTCGTACCTCGTGCCACCGGCGGCGACCGAGAACTGGGTCCAGGACGTGCGCTGGAACGCCGGCGTGCTCCTCGGGTCCATCGACTGGGTCGCCGAGCAGTTCATCGGCTTCTCGATCCTCGAACGCTGCGTGTTCTCCCCGCTCGGCGGCGACTGGCGCGCGATCAGCCGGGCGTCCGAGGCCTGGCACCACGGCGCGAGCGCGGCGATCGGCATCGGCCGCAACTGCGCGGCCCTGAGCGCGGGCACCGTCGACGGGTGGCAGGGCGCGGGAGGCGACGCGTTCCGCGCACTGGTCGCTGCGATGAGCGGTGGCCTCGTGGCGCTCGCCGCCGGCTACGACAAGGTCTCGGGCCTCGTCTCGACCGTGGCGACCGTCTCGAAGCTCGCGTGCGCCGGGATCGGGATGGCCATCAAGCAGATCGCCAACATCCTCATCAAGATCGCCGCCGAGGCGGCCGTGCCCGTCGTCGGCTGGGCCGTCGGCGCGGCCACCATCTGGTGGGACGTCGAGAAGGTCGTCGGCCTGGTGCGGCTGGTCTACAACCTCATCGAGACGGTGATGAGCGCCATCGAGCAGTTCGCGGAGAGCCAGGTGGCGCTGCTGGACTCCGTCCGCCTGCTCGAGGACCTCGTCGAGTCCGTCGCACGCAGGACCGGGGCCGTCCGGTGATGGGCGTCCCGGGCGACGACGCCCTCCCGCCCGGCGCCCTCACCAGGCTCAGCGCGCGCATCGCAGCGCTGACGAGCGAGGTCGAACGCATCGGCCGCGAGGTGGAGGAGAAGCACGCCGACGGCGACCGGGCGCGCGCCGAGGCCGCCCGCCGTGGTGAGCTGGGGCCGCACTGGCGTGCGGTGCAGCACCGGATCGACCGCGGTGAGACGTCGCTCGACGCGGTGTTCGAGGGCACCGACGACTCCGCGGAGGCCCAGGCGCTGCGCGAGGCGTCGCGGCACCGGCTGGCGCAGCTGGCCGAGGTCCCCGGCGACGAGGCGGAGGCCGCCCTGGCCGAGCTGGCCGCGCTGCGGGCCGAGACGTCCGGTCCGGAAGGAGAGCAGGAACGATGAGCGAGCACGTCCCGGCACCATGGCCGGTCTCCGTCCCCCGGCCGACCGTCGCGCTTGCGGTCGCCGGACCCGCGGAGGCTGCGCTCGGCGCCCTGCGCCACGCGGTCGAGGCCGAGGGCTACCGCATCACGTCGTCGGCCGGACCGGCGGGGTTCGAGGCGAGCCGGACGAGCTGGAAGGACCTGCTGGGCGGTTCGCTCCCCCAGCGCGGGCTCGTCGTTGCCGGAGTGACGCCCGGACCCGACAGGACGGTGCTGCGGGTGGGTTTCCCCACCGGCGGCAACGACTGGGGCGCACGGCAGCGGGCCGTGCGGGTGCTGAGCGCGACCGTGGGCGCGCTGCGGTCCGCCGGCATCGCGGTCGACGTCGGGGAGTGGGAGTCCGGCCTGCCGGCTCGGTAGCCGCGCCCGGTCCGCGCAGGCGTCGTTCCCGCGCCCGCGCGGATCACCCGCCGACACGCCCGCACGACGCCCGCCCGGTGCGGCAGGATGCGGCGGTGACCTTCC
>AXCX01000335.1 GCA_000767215.1 Actinotalea fermentans ATCC 43279 = JCM 9966 = DSM 3133 | reverse complement strand
CGGGGGCCGGGGTGGCGGGGGAGGTGCCGGACGAGTCGATCATGGTGGCAGCGTCGCACCCGCTGCGCGCCCCGGCGGCGACGTTCGTCCCGGGGGTATGGCTGCGTGGCCGGGGCGGTGCGGTGTCGTCCGCGCGCGGCCGTGCGCGTGCGTGTCGGACCCAGCAGGTAGATTGACACACATGTTCCAATTGTCGGGTTCGCCGCAGGCGGAGGCGCTGGCCGTTGCGCCGCCCTCGCCTGGGCTCGCGGCGATGCTCGACCAGGCGGTGGCCGAGGAGCTGGACGACGCCGCGCTCGTCGAGCTCGTGGCGGCGTGGCGGCGCCTGCAGTCCTGGGCGGCGGCGCGCGCGGCACGCGCGGCGGAGGCGCTCTCCCGGCGCGCGTCGATGAACCCGCTCTGGCCGGACGTCGCGGGGAGTGTCTCGGAGCCGTGCGTCGCCGCGGAGGAGCTCGCGATGCGGCTGGCCTGCTCGCGCCGGTCGGCGCGCGACCTCGTTCGTGCCGGTGCCGCCTACGAGGGTGCGCTGTGGCCCACCGGTGACGCGCTCGAGCGCGGCGACCTCGACGAGTCGAAGGCCCGCGTGCTGCTCACGGCGTTGGTGCCCGTGCCGGGCGAGCTCGCGATCGCCGTCCAGGAGGAGGTCCTACCGACGGCCCCCCGGCGGACGCCGGCGCAGCTGGCCGGGGACGTACAGCGGGCGCTGATCCGCGTCGACCCTGACGAGGCCGCCGAGCGCGCGGCCCGCGCCGTGGAGGAGCGTCGGGTCTGCCGGCCGCGCGTGCTGCCGAACGGCATGGCGGGCATCTGGGCGGTGCTCCCCGCTCCTGCTGCGGTGGCGCTCCACGAGGAGCTCGGGGCCGTCGCCCGTGCGGCTCGCCGCGCCGGGGACTCCCGCACGATCGACCAGCTGCGCGCAGATGCCCTCTGCGGCGCGCTGCTCGGGCGCGGTGCTGCCCAGGGCGCCCAGGGCGCGCTGCCGGACGGTCCCGGTGGCGCGCCCGGGAACGTCGACGACCCTCTCCTGCGCATCCTGCAGGCGCCGCCGCTTCGTGCCGAGGTCCGCGTCGTCGTGCCGCTGGATGCGTTGCTGGGCGTCGCCGACGGCGCGGCCGAGCTCGAGGGCTACGGCCCGGTGCCGCCCGCGACCGCGGAGGCGTTGGCGCGGGATGGCACCTGGCGGCGGCTGGTCACGGACCCGCTCTCCGGGACGGTTCTCGATGTCGGCCGGACGCGCTACCGGCCGCCCGCAGGCCTCGAGGCGCACGTGCGCACGCGGGACGGCACCTGCGTGCGGCCAGGCTGTTCGACACCGGCCGTGCGTTGCGAGGTGGACCACACCGTGCCGTTCGGCCCGGTCCAGGCGCCCGGTTCGGCCGAGGACGGCCCGACGGCGCACGACAACCTCGGGTGCCTGTGCAAGCGCGAGCACCTGCTCAAGACCCACGCTGGCTTCGTGCTGCGCCAGGTCGCGCCGGGGGTCTTCGAGTGGACGACGCCGACCGGCCACCGCTACGTCGAACGCCGCACCGCGCTCGACGGCGGGGTCCCGGTGGAGCTCTCGGTGTCTGGTCAGGCCGATGAGCCGGTCAGTGCGGGGCGTCGGGTGAACGGCCCGGGCGGCGGGGTACGTGGTGTCGGCGGCGGCGGCGATCGTGACCGCCGAGCCGGCTCGGAGCGTGGGCGCTCGCCAGGCGAGGGCGTCGTGCCGGTGCTTCCCGTGCCGGGCAGGCCGGTCGAGCTCCAGACGGCCGACGGGCGTCGACGGAACTCCGCTTTCCTCGTGGTGCGTCCGCACCGACGTGACGGGTCCGAGCCCGCCTCCGCGGGTGATCCGCCCTTCTGACCGAGGATGATCGCGAGGCGCCCAGACCGGGGTCACGACGACGCCGGGGCTGGGGCCGCGACGACGCCCGGGCCGGGGTCGCGACGACGCCCGGACCGGCGTCGTCCGCGGCCCCGGTCCGGGCGCCTGCCGCGGTCAGCCGAGGCGGGCGAGCTCCTCGTCGGTGAGCTCGAGCGTGACCGCCTCGAGCGAGTCGAGGATGCTCTCGGGGCGGCTCGCACCGGGGATCGGGATGACGACGGGCGACTTCGCGAGCTCCCACGCGAGCGCCACCTGCTGCGGGCTCACGCCGCGCTCGGCCGCGATCTCGCCGAACGCCGCGTGCGCGGACCCGAGCTCGCCGGCGCGCGTGATCCCGCCCAGCGGGCTCCACGGCAGGAACGCGATGCCGAGCTCGTCGCACAGCTCGAGCTCGGGCTCGCTGCTGCGGAACGCGGGCGAGAACTGGTTCTGCACGGACACGAGGCGGCCGCCGAGGATCTCCTGCGCGAGCCGGATCTGCGCCGGGTTCGCGTTGGAGATGCCCGCCATGAGGATCTTGCCCTCGTCGAGCAGGTCGCGGATCGCGCCGACCGACTCCTCGTACGGGGTGGCCGGGTCGGGCCGGTGGAACTGGTACAGGCCGATCGCCTCGACGTCGAGCCGCTGGAGCGACGCCTCGCACGCCTTCTTGAGGTACCCGGCGCCGCCCTGGGTGTACCAGGAGCCGTCGCCGGGCCGGCGGTGCCCGCCCTTGGTGGCGACGAGGACGTCGTCGGGCCCCTTGCCGGCCAGGCGCAGCGCCTTGGCGATGAGGATCTCGTTGTGCCCGACGTCGGTCGGGTCGAGGTGGTACGAGTCGGCGGTGTCGATGAGGGTAACGCCGGCGTCGAGCGCGGCGTGGATGGTGCGGATCGAGCGGGCCTCGTCCGGTCGGCCCTCGATCGACATCGGCATGCCGCCGAGACCGATCGCGCTGACGGAACGGTCGCCGATGCGACGCTGCTGCATGGTGCTCCTTCGTGCGGAGTCGGGTGGGCGCCGGTCCGGCGCACATCGATTCGACACCCGGGGCGCGGCCCGCCGCAATCGAGGCCGTGCCCGCGCTGCGACACGGGGGGAGGATCGCCTCATGCGCATCGAGGCGGTCGGCGGGGACATCACCACGCAGCAGGTCGACGTCGTCGTGAACGCGGCGAACTCGGCGCTGCTCGGCGGGGGCGGGGTGGACGGCGCCATCCATGCGGCGGCCGGGCCCACCCTCCTCGCCGAGTGCCGCGAGCTGCGCCGCACGTCGCTGCCGCACGGGCTGCCGGCCGGCGACGCCGTCGCGACGGGCGCGGGCGAGCTGCCGGCCCGATGGGTGGTGCACACGGTGGGCCCGGACCGCCGCGCCGGTCAGACCGACCCCGACCTGCTCGCCTCGTGCTTCACGCGCTCGCTGGACGTGGCCGCGGGCCTGGGCGCGGCGTCGGTCGCGTTCCCGGCTGTCAGCGCGGGCGTCTACGGGTGGGACGTCGGCGAGGTCGCCCGGATCGCGGTGGCGGCGGTGCGCGCCTGGTCCGCCGCGCACGACGACGCCCCGGTCACCCTGGTCAGGTTCGTCCTGTTCGGCGACGCCGCGCTGGACGCGTTCCGGACGGCGCTCGCGTCGGCCTGATCGACAAGGCCTCCCTGATCGAAAAGGCCTCCGCCGCGACCCGGTCGCCGGGCGACGATGGCAGGCACGTGCCGCGGCCGTCGCCGCGGCGACGACCAATCCCGGAGGAGCCCCATGCGCCAGCGTCCGTTCGCCCAGGTCGACGTCTTCACCGCGGAGCCGTACCGCGGCAACCCGGTCGCCGTCGTGCTCGACGGCGAACACCTGGCCGACGACGAGATGGCCGCCTTCGCGCGCTGGACCAACCTCTCGGAGACGACCTTCGTGCTGCCGGCCACCGACCCGGCCGCGGACTACCGCCTGCGCATCTTCACGCCCGGCGGCGAGCTGCCGTTCGCCGGCCACCCCACGATCGGCAGCGCGCACGCGTGGCTGGAGGCGGGCGGCGCGCCGCGCGACGGCGCGGGCCCGGTCCAGGAGTGCGGCGTCGGCCTGGTCCGCCTGCGCGCCGACGACGCCG
>AXCX01000334.1 GCA_000767215.1 Actinotalea fermentans ATCC 43279 = JCM 9966 = DSM 3133 | reverse complement strand
GGCCGCCCCCGAGCTCACCGCGCCGCCGACGCCGACCGGGCCGGCGCCCGTGGTCGAGCGTCGCACCCCGGGGGCCTGACCGGCCTCAGCCGTGCGTGCGGCCCTCCGCCTGCACGCGCTCGGACTCCCCCGCGCCGAACAGCCAGCCCTGGCCGTACTCCCACCCGCAGGCGTGCAGGAACTGCGCCTGCTCGGTCGTCTCGACCCCCTCGGCGATCGTGATCATCTCGAGCTCGCGCGCCAGGGCGCCGAGAGCGCGGCTGACGCGCTGCGCCGCAGGGTCCTCGGGAATGCCCGCCGTGAAGGACATGTCGAGCTTCACGCCGTCCACCGGCAGGTCGCGCAGGTAGGACAGCGGCGCGATGCCCGTGCCGAAGTCGTCCAGCAGGACCGGGACGCCCGCCTCCCGCAGCTCGGCCAGCTCGTGCCGGATCCGGCTCTCGCCGTCCACGAGCCCGGCCTCGGTGAGCTCGATGACGAGGCGTCCGGGCCCCACGCGGTGCCGGGAGAGCGCCATGAGCACCTGGGCCGCCAGCTCGCCGTTGCCGAGCTGGTCGGCCGAGACGTTCACGGACACCCAGCGCCCGGTGTCGGCGGTCCGGGCGAGGTAGGACGCCGCCTGCCAGACGACGTTCGTGCCGAGCGCGACCGCGAGGCCGCCTTCGACGGCCGTCGGCAGGAAGGAACCGGGCAGCAGGAGGCCGCGCTCCGGGTGCTGCCACCGCACGAGGGCCTCGTAGCCGACGACCTGACCGGTGGCCAGCGCGACCGTGGGTTGGTAGTGCAGCACGAGCTCGCCGGTCTCGATCGCGTGCACGAGCTCGGCGGCGGCGCCGTGCTTCGCACCGGCCGTGACCGTCATCGACCTGTCGTAGACCTCGGTGCGGCTGCGCCCGCCGCCCTTCGCCCGGTACAGCGCGGCATCGGCCGCGGCGAGCATGCCCATCGCGCCTGCCGTGAGGATCGCGGGCTCGGCGACGGCGACACCCACGCTGGCGCGGATGGGCAGCTGCCGCCGGTGCGTCCGGACCGGGTTGACGAGTCCCTTGTGGATCGACCCGGCGATCTCGAACGCGATCCGCGCGGCGTCGTCGCCGGTCACGATGATCGCGAACTCGTCGCCGCCCTGGCGTGCGACGAGCCCACGGCCGGCCGTGGCCCCCCGCAGCACGCCTGCCACGTGGATGAGCACGTCGTCCCCGGCCGCGTGCCCGTACCTGTCGTTGATCTGCTTGAACTCGTCGAGGTCGATCGCGAGCACCGCGATCCGGCCCGGAGCGTCCGGCGGCTCGCACGCCCGCTGGAGCACGTCCTGCATCAGCGAGCGGTTCGCCAGGCCCGTGAGCGGGTCGTGCATCGCCCGGTGGGCGAGCGCCTCGGACTGCAGGCGCGACTCCGTGATGTCCCGCATCTGGACGACGAACTGGGCGGGCGCGCCGTCGGCGGCACGCACCAGGACGACGTCCAGCACCACCCACACCACCTGCCCGTCCGGTCGCAGGTAGCGCTTCTCGAGCGAGAACCGCTCCCCCTCCCCCGCCAGCAGACGTTGGACCTGGGCGCGCTCGACGCCCCGGTCGTCCGGGTGGGACAGCGCCGACAGGTCGTGCCCGATCAGCACGGCCGGCTCGACCGCGAACAGCGCCGCCAGCGCCGCGTTGACCTCCTGCAGGCGCCACTGCGGGTCGGCCAGGCCCATCCCGATCGGTGCGTTCTCCATCGCGAGCCGGAACTGCAGCTCGGACTGGGCGAGCGCGGCCCGCACCTCGCGCGGGCCGGTCACGTCGGCCAGCACGGTGAGCAGGTCGCCGTCGCCCGCGCCGACCAGCCGGGTGGAGGCCTGCACCCAGCGCACCGGCCCGCCGGTGTGCGGCAGCGCCCCGACGACGAACGGCGGCGCGTCCGCGCCCTGCCGGCGCCCGAACACCGAAGCAGGCGTGACCTCCTGGCCCTGCTCGGTGACCCAGCGCACCGGGAGCTCGCCGACGCGTCGGCCGACGAGCTGGGCCACGGGCACGTCGAACGTCGCCGCTGCCGCCTCGTTGGCGACGAGCACGGCGCCGGAGGCGGCGTGCACCACCACGCCGTCGCGCCCGGCGCTGAGGACGACGGCGAGCCGCCGTTCGACGGTGGCCGACGCCTCGGCACGCGCGGCCGCGTCGCGACGTCGGGCGAGGACGAGCATGACGACCGCGGCCGTCAGCGCAAGCACCAGGACGGCCAGGGCGACCGTCAGCGGGGTCAGCTCTCCTGGTCCCATGTCCGCCCGCCGTCGTCGTCCGACTGGTCGAACACGTCGTCCTCCTCGGGCGGTTCCCCGCGCAGGAGGGCGAGCGTGGCGGCCAGGTCGTCCGGCGCGACGAGCACCTCGCGGGCCTTGGAGCCCTCCGAGGGACCGACGATCTCGCGGGACTCGAGCAGGTCCATGAGGCGGCCCGCCTTGGCGAAGCCGACCCGCAGCTTGCGCTGCAGCATGGAGGTGGAGCCGAACTGGGTCGAGATGACGAGCTCAGCGGCCTGGAGCAGCAGGTCGAGGTCGTCGCCGATGTCGTCGTCGACCTGCTTGCGAGCCACCGGCGCCGCCACGTCGGTCCGGTACGTCGGCTTCAGCTGGGTCTTCACGTGCGCGACCACGGCGTGGATCTCCGCCTCGGTCACCCACGCGCCCTGGACGCGCATCGGCTTCGCGGCGCCCATCGGCAGGAACAGGGCGTCGCCCTGCCCGATGAGCTTCTCCGCGCCCGGCTGGTCCAGGACGACCCGGCTGTCCGTGAGCGACGACGTCGCGAAGGCCATCCTCGACGGGACGTTCGCCTTGATCACGCCGGTCACCACGTCCACGCTCGGTCGCTGCGTCGCCAGCACCAGATGGATCCCCGCCGCTCGTGCGAGCTGGGTGATCCGCTGGATCGACGCCTCGACGTCCCTGGGTGCCACCATCATGAGATCGGCAAGTTCGTCGACGATCACAAGCAGGTACGGGTAGGGAGCGATGTGACGTTCGCTACCGGGCAAAGGCTTGACCTTGCCCGAGCGGACGCCGGCGTTGAAGTCGTCGATGTGCTTGTAGCCGAACATCGCCAGGTCGTCGTACCGCTGCTCCATCTCGTGCACCACCCACTCGAGGGCCTCCGCGGCCTTCTTCGGGTTGGTGATGATGGGCGTGATGAGGTGCGGGATGCCGTCGTAGACCGTGAGCTCGACGCGCTTGGGGTCCACCAGGATCATGCGGACCTCGTCGGGCGTCGAGCGCATGAGGATCGAGACGATCATCGAGTTGACGAAGCTCGACTTGCCGGCACCCGTCGCGCCCGCCACGAGCATGTGCGGCATCCGGGCGAGGTTCGCGGTGACGTACCCGCCCTCGACGTCCTTGCCGACGCCCATGAGCAGCGGATGCTCGCTCTTGCGGGCCGGTGCGGAGCGGAGCACGTCACCGAGCGAGACGACCTCGCGGTCGGTGTTCGGGATCTCGATGCCGATGGCGGACTTGCCGGGGATCGGGGACAGGATGCGCACGTCGGCGCTGGCGACCGCGTAGGCGATGTTGCGGCTGAGGGCGGTCACCCGCTCCACCTTGATGCCCGGGCCGAGCTCGACCTCGTACCGGGTCACCGTCGGGCCGCGCGTGAAGCCGGTGACCTGCGCGTCGATCTCGAACTCGTCGAGGACGTTCGTGAGCGCCTCGACCACGCGGTCGTTCGCGGCCGAGCGCACCTTGTGGGGCATGCCCTTGGCCAGGAGGTCCTCTGACGGCAGCACGTAGATCACGTCGCCGTCGAGCATCGGCTGCTCACCGCGCGGTGGCGGTGCCTGGTCGGGCGGCGGCGCGAGGACGGCGGCCGCGCGCGGCGGCGCGACGACGGCCGTGACCACGGCGTCCGCGGGCTCGACCTCCACCACGTCGGTCACCGGCTCGTCGTCGTCCCACGGGACGGGCTCCGGACGTGCGCCGCGGCCGCGCAGGCG
>AXCX01000333.1 GCA_000767215.1 Actinotalea fermentans ATCC 43279 = JCM 9966 = DSM 3133 | reverse complement strand
GGCGCGCTGGCGCTGGCTCGTGGCGCACGAGGCGACCCGCACGCTCGTCGTCGAGCGGGACGGGCGCGTGGTCGGCTCGGGCCGGATCAGCCCCGGCAGCGGGCTCGTCGCGGAGGCCACGGCGCAGGACGCCGACGCGGTGGCCGACCTGCTCGGCGCCGTGGCGCGCCAGTCCGAGAGCGGCCGGGTCGGCGTCGTCGAGCGGCTGGGGACGTGCGTGCACACGGTGTGCGAGCCGCTCATGGAGGCGGCCGGGAACCGCGCCGAGCAGTACTACGTGCGGATCCCGGACGACGCGGCGGTGCTCGACGCCCTGCGCCCGGTGCTCTCCGCGCGGCTCGCGGCGGCCGGCCTGGAGCGCGAGGAGGTCCTGCTGTCCACCTACCGGCGGCACTACCGGTTCCCGGTGGGGCCGGACGGGCTGGGGACGGCCGTCGTCGGCGGGCCGCTGCAGGACCCGGTGGACAACGGCGGGGCCGGGGTGGCGCCGGACTGGCTGCCCGCGCTGCTCTTCGGGCCGTGGGGCATCGAGGGCCTGGAGCGGCTACGGCCGGACGTGACCGCCGCCGGCGACGAGGAGCTGTTCGGCGCCCTCTTCCCGCCCGTGACCGCGGACGTGCTCTCCTACTACCTGCCGTTCTGAGCACCGGCGTTCTGACCCTGCCGCCGCGCACTGGTTTCCTCTCCTCGCGTACACGCACCGCCGCTCTTGTGACAGATGTGGCCAACGGGACCGGAGTGACGGCTCCTGCGTCTCAGCGGGCACATCAGTACCAAGTGCGGCGCTCCGCGCCAGCTCACGGGGCTGCCGGGACCCATGGGGGCTCGCGCAGGGGGCAGTGGCTGCGTGGGAGGTGTCCGCGTTCGGGCGGCGCCCAGGGGAACGGCGCCTCGTGGGAGAAGGTCAGGCCTGTGGATGGCGAGGGGTCCACATCCGCGGAGGGCCGACCGAGGGGGCCCGGGTGGGAGAGGTCATGGTCGACGGGTGCCCGACGACGTCGTGAGCTTCCTCGCCGCGCGGCACGGAGCCGCGCGGCTGGCGGATCTGACGGCGCGTTTTCCCCGCCGTCGCGTGGCCGATGCGGTGAGCCGCGGGGCCGTCGAGCGACTGCCCGGTGGGGTGCACGTGCTGCCGGGGACGCCGCTCCCGGTGGTCACCGCGGTGGTCCACAACGGAGCCCTCACCTGCGTCTCGGCGGTGCAGCACCGCCGACTCGCGGTCCTCGTCCCGCCGGACGTGCCACACGTCGCGGTACCCCGGCCGCGCGGGGACAGGCCGTCGCCGATCCGCGACGACTACCCGGCTGTCCGTCATCGGTGCGGTGGGCACGTCGGCAGGGTCATCGCGACCGTCCCCGAGGCGCTCGCGCGGATGCTGCTCTGCGTTCCGGCTGCGGAGGCGATGGTCAGCATCGACTCCGCGCTGAACCAGGGCCGGGCCACGCTGGCGGCGGTCGCCCGAGCACTGCCCGCGACGGCGCCGGCCGGCTGCCGGCTCGTCCTGCGGCTCGCCGACGGGCGTGCCGCGTCGCCCACCGAGACGCTCGCACGCCTGGCTCTGCGGGCTGCGGGCCTGCACGTCGAGGTGGGCGTGCCGATCACCGACGTCGGCTTCGTCGACCTGCTCGTCGAGGGCAGGGTGGTCGTCGAGCTGGACGGGTTCGCGTACCACTCCGGGCGTCGGGAGTTCGCCGCTGACCGTCGCCGGGACCGAGAACTCGTGGCGCGGGGGTTCCTGGTGCTGCGCTTCACCTATGGGGATGTCGTGGGCGACCCGCAGGTGGTCGTCCGTGCGGTCCGCGCAGGCCTGTCATCCCGCGCAGCCGTGCACGGACCGCCGCGCCTGTGACTCCTGGGGGCTGGAGTGGCACGAGTGCTGTCACACGCGCCGCAACGGTCACGCCTGTCACAGGTGCGGCGGTCCATGAACGGCGACGATGCTGACGCGAGAGACCCGGTCCCGGGAGCCCGCGCCGGCGCTCACTAGGATCGGGGCCCATGGCCCACATCCTCTCGGCGGTCGCCTGGCCCTACGCCAACGGACCCCGTCACATCGGACACGTCGCCGGCTTCGGCGTCCCCTCGGACGTCTTCAGCCGGTACATGCGGATGGCGGGCCATGACGTCCTCATGGTCTCGGGCACCGACGAGCACGGCACGCCGATCCTGGTCCAGGCGGACAAGGAGGGCGTCACCGCCAAGGAGCTCGCCGACAAGAACAACGCGATCATCGTGCAGGACCTGGTGGACCTCGGCCTGTCCTACGACCTGTTCACGCGCACGACGACGGGCAACCACTACCGCACCGTCCAGGAGCTCTTCTCGACCGTGCACCGCAACGGGTACATGGTCGAGCAGACCACGCAGGCGGCGATCAGCCCGTCGACGGGCCGCACCCTGCCCGACCGCTACATCGAGGGCACCTGTCCCATCTGCGGGTACACCGACGCCCGCGGCGACCAGTGCGACAACTGCGGCAACCAGCTCGACCCGACGGACCTCATCGACCCGCGCAGCAAGATCAACGGCGAGACGCCGCAGTTCGTGGAGACCGAGCACTTCTTCCTCGACCTGCCGGCGCTCGCCGAGGCCCTGGGCGCCTGGTTGGACGAGCGCGAGGCCACGGGGCTGTGGCGGCCGAACGTCATCAAGTTCAGCCAGAACATCCTCCAGGACATCCGCCCGCGCGCGATGACCCGGGACATCGACTGGGGCATCCCGATCCCGCTCGAGGGCTGGCGCGAGCAGCCGACCAAGCGCCTCTACGTGTGGTTCGACGCCGTGATCGGCTACCTGTCGGCGAGCATCGAGTGGGCGCGTCGCAC
>AXCX01000332.1 GCA_000767215.1 Actinotalea fermentans ATCC 43279 = JCM 9966 = DSM 3133 | reverse complement strand
TGGTGGAACGACAGCGAGGCGCTGTCGTACTACTTCATGGGCAAGGACAACATCGTCTTCCACTCCCAGATCTGGCCGGCCGAGCTCCTCGCCTACAACGGGCAGGGCGAGCGCGGCGGCGAGCCGGGGGAGTACGGCGTGCTCAACCTGCCCACCGAGGTGGTCTCGAGCGAGTTCCTCACCATGGAGGGCAAGCAGTTCTCCTCGTCCCGCGGCGTCGTCATCTACGTGGGCGACGTGCTGGCGCGCTACCAGCCCGACGCCCTGCGGTACTTCATCTCCGCGGCCGGGCCGGAGACCTCGGACTCGGACTTCACCTGGTCGGAGTTCGTCCAGCGCACCAACTCCGAGCTCGTCGCGGGCTGGGGGAACCTGGTCAACCGCACGGCGACGATGATCGCCAAGAGCTTCGGCGAGATCCCGGCGGCGGGGGCCCTCGAGCCCGTCGACGAGGCCGTGCTCGCGACCGTCCGGGCCGGCTTCGACACCGTCGGCGGCCTCATCGGGCGGCACCGCCAGCGGGCCGCGATCGCCGAGGCGATGCGCGTCGTCGGCGAGGTGAACAAGTACGTGTCCACCACCGAGCCGTACAAGATGAAGGACGAGTCGCAGCGCGAGCGCCTGGCCACGGTGCTGCACGTCGCCGCCCAGTGCGTGAGCGACTGCAACACGCTCCTCGCCCCGTTCCTGCCGCACTCGGCGAACAAGGTGCACCAGGTGCTGGGCGGCGAGGGCGAGTTCATGCCGATGCCGCGCATCGAGCACGTCACGGAGCTGGACCCGGGTTCGGGTGCCGGCTTGGAGACGTACCCGGTCATCACCGGCGACTACTCCACGACGCCGCGCTGGGAGTCGCGCCCAGTCGTCGTCGGCACGCCGGTGGACAAGCCCACGCCGGTCTTCACCAAGCTCGACGACGCGGTCGTCGCCACGGAGCTCGACCGCCTGCGGGGCGCCGCCGGGGAGGGCTGAGTGGCGCGGCGACCGCGGGACACGAGCTGGCCGCCGGACCCGGAGCCGCTGCCCCACCCCGTCCCCGACAACCACACGCACCTCGACGCGGTCCTTGCGGAGACCGATGCGGCGGGCTGGCGCGTCCGCGCGTCGGACGGCGCCGCCCCGGCCGCTCCCGACGCCGGTGCTCCCGATGGCGGCGCAGCCGACGGCG
>AXCX01000331.1 GCA_000767215.1 Actinotalea fermentans ATCC 43279 = JCM 9966 = DSM 3133 | reverse complement strand
GGCGGGCCGGGCGCCCGCCGTCGTCGGTGCGGTGGTGGCCGTGGTCACGACGCGTCGCCGTCCGTCACGTGCAGGCGGGCGCGCACGAGGTCGCCCTGCTCGCCGCTAACACCCTCGGCGTCTAGCGGGGACGCGAGGACGAGCGCCGCGGCGCCGAGCGCCCACCGGTCGTCGGCCCAGGGCTCGGTGACCACCGGGACGCTGCGGCGGCTCGGCATGAGGTGCGCGCGGAAGGACTCCTCGAACCCGCGGCGCCAGTGCGGCCACGCGTCGATGCCCTCGCCGAGCAGGACCACGATCTCCGGGTCCACCGTGTGCACGACGCCGGCGAGCGTGCGGCCGAGCAGGCGGCCGGCCCGCGTGAAGATGTCGCGCGCCCGGTCGTCGCCGGCGTCGGCGGCCGCGCGCAGGTCGCGCACACCCTGCCCGCCCGAGAGGATGCCCGCGTCACGGCCCTGGCGCAGCAGCGCCGCCTCGCCGACCAGCGCCTCGAGGCAGCCGCGCGAGCCGCAGCGGCAGACCGGACCGTCGTCGGGCTCGACCGGGATGTGCCCGATCTCGCCGGCGCCGCCCGCCGCGCCGCGGAAGACCGAGCCGTCGACGATGATCCCGCAGCCGATGCCGCGCCCGATCGTCACGACGACGTACGTCGAGTGCTCCCGGCCGGCGCCGTACAGGGCCTCGGCCACGGCCAGGGTGTTGACGTCGTTCTCGACGAGGACCGGCACGCCGAGCGCGGCGCGCAGGACGTCGCCGACGCGGGCCTCGGACCAGCCGAGCGTGGGCGCGGTGACGACGCCGGACGCCTGCGCGTCCACGGAGCCGGGGATGCCGACGCCGACGCCGAGCAGGTTGCCGCCGTGGTCCGCGACGGCCTTGCCGATGGCGCCGGCGAGCCGGTCGAGCGCGTCGGGGGCGTCCGGGTCGAACGGCCGGACGGAGGAGGTGGTGACGGTGCCGTCGAGCTTCGCGTCGACGATGGCGAGGTGGTCGGCCGTGACCTTCACGCCGATGGCGCCGCCCGCGGTGTGGACCAGGCCGAGCAGCCGGCCGGGGCGTCCGCCCTGGGACTTCGCCGTCTCGAGCTCGGCGACCAGCCCGCGGGCGATGAGCTCCTTGGTGACCTGCGTGATCGTCGCCGGGCTGACGCCGAGGGCGCGGGCGACGTCGGCGCGTGAGGTCGGGCCGCGCGTCCCGAGCAGGCCGAGGACCGCGGAGGGCACGAGGTCGCCGCGGGAGGCGGGTCGGGTGGCCGGGCGCATCGAGAACTCCTTCGTTCAGCGCTTTGTTCGGAACTAAATAAAGCACTGAACGCCGGGCTGGGCAAGGCCCGTGATCCAACCGTGACCCACACGAGAACGAGGGCTGGCGCCGGTGGTGGCGGGGTGGCGGGGTGGCGGGGTGGCGCCGCTGGTGCGGCCGTGGCCCGCTACAGCGCGCGCGGCTCCTGGGCCGCCGCGTGCCGACCGCCGATGTATCCGAAGGTCAGCGCCGGGCCGATGGTCGCCCCGGGGCCCGGGTACGTGTTCCCCATGACCGACGCCGACGTGTTCCCCGCGGCGTACAGACCCTCGATCACGGACCCGTCCTCGCGCAGTACGCGCGCGTGCTCGTCGGTGAGCAGGCCACCCTTGGTCCCGAGGTCGCCCGGCCAGATCCGCACCGCGTAGAACGGCGGCTTGTCGATGGCGCCCAGGTTCGGGTTGGGCTTCACGCGCGGGTCGGAGTAGACGCGGTCGTAGGCGCTGTCGCCGCGGCCGAAGTCCTCGTCCTTGCCCGCGCGTGCGAACGCCGAGAACCGCTGCGCCGTCGCGACGAGTCCGGCCGCGTCGATGCCCATCGTCGTCGCGAGCTCCTCGAGCGAGTCCGCCTTCGTCATGAAGCCGGACTCGAGCATCTTCTTCGGGGTGATGCCCGGGAGGGCGAACCCGATCGGGTACCAGCGGCGGTGCCGCGAGTCGAGGATGAGGAACGCCGGGATCGCGGGGACCGTGCGGTGCCGCGCGTACTGGTCGTGGCCTGCGTCGACGTACGACTCCGACTCGTTCATGAACCGCGCGCCGGAGGAGTCGACGATCATCCCGTGCGGCAACGACCGCTCGGCGAGGAGGAACCCGGCCGACCCGTCGGGGTTGATGACGGACGGCCCCCACCAGGCGTCGTCCATGAGCGCGACGGCGGCACCCACGGCCATCCCGGCCTGCAGCGGCCCGCCGAGGTCCCCCGGGTTCGCGTTGGTCCACGCCGTGGTGATCGGGTGCTCGTGGTACTGCTGCCGCATCGCGTCGTTCTTCGCGAAGCCGCCCGCGGCGAGCATGACGCCGTGCCGCGCGCCGATCCGCGTGCGCACCCCGTCACGCTCGGCCACCACGCCGACGACGGCGCCGCCGTCGTCCGTGATGAGCTCCACGAGCGGCGTCTGCAGCCGGATCTCGATGCCGCGCGTGCGGGCCGCGTGGAAGAGCTGGCCCATGAGGGCGTTGCCGAGGCCCGCCGGCCTCCGGCCGACGAGCATCGGCGCGATCGTGTGGAACCCGACGACCTTCGCGGCGGTGGCGAACCCGCGCCAGCTGCGGAAGGCGAGGTTGATCCTGCCGACCTCGGTGGTGTGGGCCGCCATCGGCACGTAGCCACGGACGTTCTTGTGCCAGTCGCCGAGCTTCTTCATGTTCCAGCGCTGGCCCTCGACGCCGCGCCCGATCGGCGTCCCGCCCGGCTTCTCGGGGTAGTAGTCGGAGTACCCGCGGGCGTACACGAGCTCGACGCCGAGGCCCTGGAGGAACTCGATCATCCGTGGGCCCTGCGTGAGGAACGCGTGCCGCCGCTCGGGGGAGCTCGCCGGACCGACGTCGCCGATCACCGTGTCCATGTACATGCGGGCCTTCTCGTAGGAGTCCTCGACCCCCGCGGCGCGCATCAGCGGGTTGTTCGGGATCCACGCCCCGCCGCCGGACATGGCGGAGGACCCGCCGGCGAGCTCGGTGCTCTCGAGCACCAGGGGCTGCCTGCCCGACTCCTTGACCGCGAGCGCGGTGGCCATGGCGGCGGAGCCGGAGCCCACCACCACGACGTCGACGACCTCGTCGAAGGTGACCATCGGCGTTGTTCTCCTCGTGTGCGTCGCGACGTCGCGACAAGCGGACACCGTTGTCCACTGTGCGATCAGTCTACGCACGGCACGGACCGGGCCTAGGGCCGAAGGCCCTACCCGTCCGCCCCTCGCCCGTCCTCCTCCAGCACGTGCCGCAGGTACCGCCGCGGATCGTCGAGGTAGCCGCGCCAGTGCTGGACGAGCGCGAGGTCCTCCCAGCCCACGGGCGCGAACCCGTGCTCGCCGAGCTCGAGGATCGTCGCCCCGGGCAGGGCGGTCAGCAGCGGCGAGTGCGTGGCGCACACCACCTGCGCGCCCGCCGTCGCGAGCCGCGCCAGCAGGTCGACCAGCGCCAGGCACGAGGTGAAGGAGAGCGCCGCCTCCGGCTCGTCCATGACGTAGAACCCCGTCTGGTCGAAGCGCTCGGTGAGCACCTCGAGGAACGACTCGCCGTGGCTCATCTCGTGCAGGCGCGGGCCGGTGCCCACGGACTCCAGGTACGTGTACAGGCCGTGCATGGTCTCCGCGCGCAGGAAGTAGCCCCACCGGCGCGCGGAGTGCCCGCGGACGAGCGTCAGCATCGACCCGAGCGGCGACTCCGTCCGCCGCGTCGAGTGCAGCGCGTTCGGGCTGCCTCCCTCCGGGTTCAGCCCGGCCGCCTCCGCGATCGCCTCGACGAGCGTCGACTTGCCGCTCCCGTTCTCGCCCACGAGGAAGGTCACCCCCGGGGCGAGCTCCAGGCCTTCGGCCAGCAGCTGTGCGACCGGCGGGAGCGCGAACGGCCACGCTCCGGGATCCCACGC
>AXCX01000330.1 GCA_000767215.1 Actinotalea fermentans ATCC 43279 = JCM 9966 = DSM 3133 | reverse complement strand
CGCCGCCGTCCTGCCCGACGTCGCCGCAGCGCTCGCCGACCTGGCCGCGGCCGCGCTCGAGGGCGCTCTCGCCGTCGCCCGCGGCGAGCATCCGGACCACGCGGCGGCCCGGCTCGCGGTCATCGGGATGGGCAAGTGCGGTGGGCGCGAGCTCAACTACGTGAGCGACGTCGACGTGATCTACGTCGCCGAGCCCGCCGACGGCGTCGAGGAGTCCGACGGCCTCGCCGTCGCCGCACGGCTCGCCACGGCGCTCGCGCGCGTCTGCTCCGCGCCGTCGGGCGAGCCGGCGCTCTGGCCGGTCGACGCGGCGCTGCGGCCGGAGGGCAAGCAGGGACCGCTCGTGCGGACCGTCGCGAGCCACGTCGCGTACTACGAGCGCTGGGCCAAGACGTGGGAGTTCCAGGCGCTGCTCAAGGCGCGCCCGGTCGCGGGCGACCGCGAGGTCGGCGAGGCCTACCGTGCGGCGATCGCGCCGATGGTCTGGGCCGCAGCCGGCCGGGAGCACTTCGTCGAGGACGCGCAGGCGATGCGTCGGCGCGTCGAGGACAACGTGCCGGCGGCCGAGGCCGACCGGCAGATCAAGCTCGGCGCAGGCGGCCTGCGGGACGTCGAGTTCACGGTGCAGCTGCTGCAGCTCGTGCACGGCCGCACGGACGAGGCGCTGCGCAGCCCGACCACGCTCGACGCGCTCGCGGCGCTCGCCGCCGGCGGGTACGTCGGCCGGGACCACGCCGCGCGCCTGGGCGTCTGCTACCGCACCCTGCGGGTGCTCGAGCACCGCCTGCAGCTGCACCGGCTCCGGCGGACGCACCTCATGCCGACGGCCGACGGCGAGCTGCGCCGCCTGGCCCGCTCGATCGGGCTCAAGAGCGGCGACGCCGTGCTCGAGCAGTGGCGGACCGTGCGCCGGGACGTCCGGCGCCTGCACGAGGAGCTCTTCTACCGCCCCCTCCTCCCGGCCACCGCGCGCCTGTCACCCGAGGACGTCTCCCTGGCCCCCGAGGCCGCGCGGGCCCGCCTCGCGGCGATCGGCTACCGCGACCCGTCGGGCGCGCTGCGTCACATCACGGCCCTGACCGAGGGTGTCAGCCGCCGGGCGTCGATCCAGCGTCAGCTCCTGCCGGTGCTGCTGGGGTGGTTCGCCGAGGGCAGCGACCCGGACGCCGGCCTGCTCTCGTTCCGCCGCGTGTCGGACGAGCTCGGCTCGACGCACTGGTACCTCAAGCTCCTGCGCGACTCCGGCGCGGCCGCGGAGCGACTCGCCCGCGTCCTGTCCTCCTCGCGGTACGTGGCGGACGCCCTGGCCCGCTCACCGGAGTCGATCGCCTGGCTGGACGACGACGCCGAGCTCGTGCCGCGCGACCGCGACCGGCTCGCCGCGGAGGCCACCGCCCTGCTCGCCCGGACCCCGGACGACGGCGAGGCCGTGACCCTGCTGCGTGCGCTGCGGCGTCGTGAGCTCGCGCGGACCGCCGTGGCGGAGGTGCTGGCGCTGCGGGCCGTGCCGGAGACGTCGACGGCGCTGACCGCCGCCGCGGACGTCGCGATCCAGGGGGTGCTGCGCGTCGTCGAACGGCAGGTCGAGGCGACCGACGGCCTCCTCACGCGGCTGTGCGTCGTGGGCATGGGCCGGTACGGCGGCGGCGAGATGGGCTACGGCTCGGACGCCGACGTCATGTTCGTGCACGCGCCGCTGCCGGGGGCCGACGAGACCCGCGCCCAGGCGCAGGCGAGCGCGATGGCGACGCGCTTGCGGTCGATGCTGGGCGCCACCGGCGCCGAGCCTGCCCTCGAGGTGGACCCCGACCTGCGTCCGGAGGGGCGCAACGGCCCGTTGGTCCGCACGCTCGCCTCGTTTGCCGAGTACTACCAGCGGTGGTCGTCGCCGTGGGAGGCCCAGGCCCTCCTGCGTGCGCGACCGTGCGCCGGCGACGTCGGGCTGGGGGAGCGCTTCGTCGAGCTCGTCGCCCCGGTGCGCTACCCCGAGGGCGGCGCGGCGACCGCGTCCGTCAAGGAGGTGCGGCGCCTGAAGGCCCGGATGGAGGCCGAACGGCTCCCGCGCGGCGTGGACCCGGCGCGCCACCTCAAGCTCGGCCGGGGCGGGCTCAGCGACGTCGAGTGGTCGGTCCAGCTGCTGCAGCTCCTGCACGCGCACGAGGTACCCGCGCTGCGGACGCCGTCGACGCTCGAGGCCCTCGGGGCCGCGGTCGAGGCGGAGCTCCTCGCCGACGCCGACGCGGACGTCCTGCGCGAGGCCTGGCTGCTGTCCTCGCGCCTGCGCGACGCCATCGTGCTCTGGACGGGGCGGGCGGGCGGCGCGATGGCGGACGTCCTGCCGCACGACCGGCGCGCGCTCAACGGACTGGCCCGGATGCTCGGCTTCCCGCCGGCGTCGGGTGCGGAGCTGGAGGAGCTCTACCTGCGGACCGGCCGCCGGGCCCGGGTGGTCATGGAGCGCGTCTTCTACGGCTGAGGCTCACCGCGGTCACAGACCGCGTCGGCGGCCCTCGATCTTCGGGCAGGTGTCGATCACGACGTCGAGCCCGGCCGCGCGGGCACGGTCCTCGGCCTCGGGGTCCGCGACGTCGAGCTGGAGCCAGACGGCGGGCGCGCCGAGCGCGATCGCCTCGTCGACGATCGGTCCGACCCGGCTGGAGTTCACGAACAGGTCGACGACGTCGACGGGCCCGGGGACGTCCGACAGGCGGGCGTAGCCGCGCTCGCCGTGCACGGTCTCGGCCCGCGGGTGCACCGGCACGATCGTGTGCCCGAGGGCCTGCAGGTAGGCGGCGACGCCGTAGGCGGGGCGCTCGGCGTTCGTCGAGAGGCCGACGACGGCCCAACGCCCCGGCACCGTGAGGAGCCGGTCGATGACGGCGGGGTCGTTCGAGGTCATGGCACCAGGGAAGCATGGCCGTCCGCGCGGTGCCCGGGGACATGGACCCATCCTCAGGTGGCGAGGAGGTCTCCGTCGGACTCCAGGCGGCGGACCACCTCGTCGGGGGAGAGCTGCGTCATGCCGGGGCCGACCTCGTCCCAGGTGCGGGGAGCGGCGACGGCGGGTCGCTCCCGGCCGCGCAGCGAGTACGGGGTCACCGTGGTCTTGGCCGGGTGGTTCTGCGACCAGTCGAGCAGCACCTTGCCCGGCCGCAGGGCGCGCTTCATGTTCGCGAGGACGAGCGGCTCGCGGGCGGCGAGCTCCTCGGCGACGTTGCGCGCGTACTCGCGGACCTGCATGGCGGTCAGGCTGCCGTCCAGGGGCGCGTACAGCTGCATGCCCTTGCTGCCGCTCGTGACCGGGACCGTCGTGGTCAGGCCGTCCTCGGCGAGGCGGGCCGCGACGAGGCGGGCGACCGCCGCGCACTCGTCGAGCCCCGCGGGCGGGCCCGGGTCGAGATCGACGACGAGCCGGTCGGGGTTCGTGAACGTCCCGTCCGGCAGCACGCGCCACTGGGGCGTGTGCAGCTCGAGCGCGCTCTGGTTGGCCGACCAGACGAGCGCGGCCAGGTCGTCCAGGAACGGGGAGTCGACGACGGTGCCCTCGTCGTCGGTGCCCGGGCTGGCGGGGAGTGGCCGATGGCGCAGCCAGTCGGGTGCCCCGGCGGGGACGTTCTTCTCGAAGAATCGCTCGCCCCCGACGCCTTCGGGCCATCGCACGCGCGTGACGGGCCGGTCCCGCAGCTGGCGCAGGAGGGCCGGCGCGACGGCCGTGTAGTAGGCGATGACCTCGGCCTTCGTCATGCCGTCG
>AXCX01000329.1 GCA_000767215.1 Actinotalea fermentans ATCC 43279 = JCM 9966 = DSM 3133 | reverse complement strand
ACCCTCGACCTCGACCCACTGTGCGGCACCGGACGGGCTCATGGGCTCTCCCAGGGGTCGATCGGCACCTCCGTGCGCAGCGCGCGCACCGTCGGCTGGCGCAGCCGCCCGCTCCGGGTGCGCTGGAGGTAGGCGACGTCCACCCCGACGCGCGGCTCGACCCAGGTGACGCCCCGCGCGTCGGCGGCGGGCACCGGGTCGAGGAGCGGGGCGTCGGGGCGGACCAGTCCGCGCAGCGCCCGCTCGAGGTCGGCGCCG
>AXCX01000328.1 GCA_000767215.1 Actinotalea fermentans ATCC 43279 = JCM 9966 = DSM 3133 | reverse complement strand
GGCCGGCGGCGCCCAGGGCTCGGCGGCAGCAGGCGGGCAGGCCGGTGGGCGTGGCATGGCCGGCGCGCCGATGGGTGGTGGCGGTGCCGCGGGCGCGGGCGACAGCAAGAGCCGCCGCCGCGGCGCCGGGTACCTCGCGCCCGACGTGGACATCGAGGACGAGGCCGGACCCGTTGCTCTCGGGCCCGCCGCGCGCGCCGGGTCCCGCGACCAGGTCCCGGTCGAGGCCGTCGAGGTCGACGTCGACGACGAGTGGTGACGCCCTGACGTGACGACCGGCGACGACCGCTACGGGCCCGACCCGAGCTGCGCCCCGTACGGCAACGACATCGCCTGCCAGCTCACCTACGAGGCGATCGAGGAGCTCTCCGCGCACTGGGAGGAGACGGCCGCTGTCCTCGACGAGCAGGCCGGCCGGGTCGCCGCGACCGGGAGCGGCTGGTCACCCGCCGTGGCCGGCGCCGTCTCGCGGTTCGCGGAGCAGTGGCGCGAGGACCTCGCCGGCCTGGCCACCGGCGCCCGGGGCAAGCGCGACGCCCTCACCGGGGCCGTCGCCGACTTCCGCGAGGCGGACGCCCAAGCGGCGCGCGACTGGTACTACGGCGGTGCCCGATGACCGTCGCCGTCCCCACCGTCCCGCCCGCCCCGCAGCGTCCAGCCGGCGACCCCGCCGGCGCGAGCGCCTGGGCCGACGGGCTGCGGCTCGCCGCCTCGCTGTGCGACGAGCGCGGCGAGTGGATCGGTGGCGAGGCCGTCGCCATGGTGGGGCGGGACGACGGGTGGACGGGCGCCGCTGCCGCCGCCTACCGGTCCTCGACGTACCGACCGCAGGTCGCCGCCCAGAGCGCCGCCACGGCACTGCGCACGGTCGCCACGGCCGTCTACGCGTACGCCGACGCGCTCGCCACGCTCCGCGGTCAGGCCGACGACCTCACGGAGCGACGCGCCAACCTGGCCGACCGCGCGTCGGACCTCCGGGCGCTCGCCCGCGGGGCCGATCCGGAGGACCTCGCCCTCGCCCAGTCGCTGGCACGCTCCGCCGCGGGGCTCCGCTGGGAGGTCGACGCCTACGCCCGGGCCGTGTCCGCGCTGACCGCCGACACCCGCGCGGCCGAGCAGGCGCTCCTGGACGCGCTCGCCCGATACCCCGACCTCGCGACGGCGCAGTCCGCGCTCGCCGCGACCTCGGGGAACGACCCGGCCGTCGCCTCGGCGCTGGTCAAGGCCGGCGGGCTGCCGACCGGCCTCTCCCCCGACGAGGCGCGCGACTGGTGGGCCGGCCTGACCGACGCCGAGCGCGACGCGATGGTCGTCGAGCATCCGGAGATCATCGGGTCCCTCGACGGTCTGCCCGCCGACGCGCGGGACACGGCCAACCGCCTGCTGCTGGACCGCGACATCGAGACCCTCGAGGCGCGCGAGGAGGCCGTGGGACTGGACGTCGACGAACGCGCGGCGCTGGCGAACGCGCGGACCGTGCGGGACCAGCTGGCGAGCTTCGTCGGTCAGCGGGATCCGCTGACCCGAGAGCCTCTCGTGGCGCAGCTCTACGACTACGAGCCCGGCGCATTCGGCGGTGACGGCCGTGCCCTCGTCTCGCTCGGGGACCTCACGACGGCAGACAACGTGGCGTTCTTCGTACCGGGCCTGACGACCACGGTGGGCAGTCTCGGCACGAACCTCACAGCCATGAACGAGCTGTACCAGGAGTCGCGGTACGCCGACGCGAACGCCTCGACCGCCTGCATGGTCTGGATCGGCTACGACGCGCCGTCGGACCTGGACTCGCTCACCGTCGCGACGGAGGGGCGGGCGCGCGCCGGCGGCGCGATGCTCGCCGACGACGTCGCCGGCTTCCTGGCCAGCCGCGGCGCAGACGAGCCGAACCTCACGGTCATCGGGCACAGCTACGGCAGCACCACCGTCGCTCACGGCGCGACGGGCACCGGCATGGACGCCGACTCGATCGTCCTGCTGGGCTCACCCGGCGCGGGCAACAACGTCGACCACGCGAGCGACCTGGGCATCGGCGCGGAGAACGTCTACGTCGGCAGCGCGAACTCCGACCCGGTGTCGTGGCTCGGCGGGCACGGCTGGGTCAACCTCGAGACCCTCCCGGGCGACCTCGGGCTCGGCAACGACCCCGCCGAGGACGACTTCGGCGCGCACCGCTTCCAGGCCGAGGTCGCGGACGAGACCATGTGGCACGTCCCGACCACGTACCCGCCCGGGGCCGCCGCCGCCGACTGGGTGATCCGAGCGCTCGACGACCACACCTCGTACTTCCGCGAGAACAGCGAGTCGCTCTACAACGTCGCTGCGATCGTCACCGGGCACGAGGACCAGATCCTGACCGCTGAGCACCGCACCGATCCGTGGTACAGGTCGGTGCAGGATCCTGAGGGCGACCGCGACGCCACCCACCAGAGCCACCAGGGGACCCCGTGACGAGCGACCCGTTCTTCGACGAGCTCCGCCGCCGCCTGCCGGGCGTCCGCATCGTCGTCCTCCCGGGCGGGCCTGACGGCACCTCGGCTCCCGAGCCGCCGCAGCCCGTTCCGGACGTCGACCTGGCGACCGCGGCGACCCGGGCCTCGCGCGCCCGGGCCGACGCGCTGGCGCTGCTCCGGGACGTGTGGCCGACGGCGTCCGCCGGCGCGGCGCCCCCGCAGACGGTGCAGTACGCGTGGCAGCCCGACCCGGGAGCGGGCGAGATCGTGGCCTCCGTCACCGCCCGGCTCGTGGGCCTG
>AXCX01000034.1 GCA_000767215.1 Actinotalea fermentans ATCC 43279 = JCM 9966 = DSM 3133 | reverse complement strand
GCCCCGCGGCCGGGGGCTACTCCAGGGTCGTCGCCAGGGCGGCGACCAGGCCCGGGACCAGGTCGGCGCCGCCGGCGACGGCCGCGTCGTCGTCGTTCGCCCGGGCCCGCACGGCGCACCAGGAGCCGCCGTCGCGCAGGACGCCGACGGCGATCCGCACGTCCTGGCGGTCCGGGTGGGCCATCAGGTAGGCCAGTGCCTCCTCGGGGTCGGCGGGCATCGCCGCCTCGGCCGCGCTGGGCAGCACGACGCGCTCGACGACGAGGGCGACGCCGTCGACCGTCTGCGGCCAGGACAGGCGGGCGAGCAGGTCCTCCAGGCTCGACGCCTGGGGCAGCCCCTCCTGCTCCACCGACGTCAGGTGGGCGGCGTCCGCCCGCGCGGCCGCGACCGCCTCGGCGGGCAGCCGGTCGGCGAGACCGGGATCGGCGTCCAGGGCCGCAGCCGTCCGCACGAGGGCGAACACCCGCACGGGGCCGTCCCAGCCTCCGCCGGCGACGTGGCGCTCGATCTCGTGGACGGCGTCGGCCAGGGCGGGGCGGGGGGCGCGGGGGGTCGCGTCGTCGTCGGGCATGCGTCCATGCTCGCACCCCCGTTGCGGGGGTGTGGGAACCTGGGGACCGGTGCGGGCGTTGTCCGTGGTGTCCGCCGGACTGCGTGCTGCGGTGCGCGGCGGACCGACAGCCACGCATCGCAGTCCCACGAGCCGACCCGAGCACCGCCGACCCGAGCAGCCGTCGAGATCACCGCCGTCGAGATCACCGCCGTCGAGACACCGAAGGACAAGAGGACACCGTGACGTTCGCCTCCCCCCCGCGTTCTGCCGGGCCCCGCCCCGCACGCCGCCGACGCGGCGCGCTCGGCCCGACGATCGTCGTGCTGGTCGCGCTGGGCATCCTGCTGATGCTCACCGCGCAGCTGTGGACCGAGTGGCTGTGGTTCGACGCCACCGGCTACCTCGAGGTGCTGCGCACCGAGTGGGTGACGCGTGCGGTGCTCTTCGTGCTCGCCTTCCTGGTCATGGCGGGGGCCGTCTACGCGTCGCTGACCGTCGCCTACCGCACGCGACCGGTGTACGCGCCGTCGACGCCGGAGCAGGCGTCGCTGGACCAGTACCGGGAGATGATCGAGCCGCTGCGGCGCCTGGTCATGCTGGCCGCGCCCGCGGTCCTCGGGTTCTTCGGCGGCATCGCCGCCGCTGCCCAGTGGCAGACGGTGCTCCTGTTCCTCAACCGCGTGCCGTTCGGCGTCGACGACCCGCAGTTCGGCCTCGACCTGTCGTTCTACCTGTTCACGCTGCCGGCGCTGCGGTTCGTGGTGTCGTTCCTCATGGCGGTCGCGGTGATCTCCGGCATCACCGCCGTCGCGACGCAGTACCTGTACGGGGGCCTGCGCTTCGGCTCGGGCGCGGGGGAGCGGACCACGCGTTCGGCGCGGCTGCAGCTGGGCATCACCGCCGCGGTGATCATGCTGCTCATCGGCGCGAACTACTGGCTGGACCGCTACTCGATCCTGACCCGGACGGGCGGCGGCGACGTGGCCGCCGGCGCGTCGTACACCGACGTCAACGCGGTGCTTCCGTCGAAGATCATCCTCGCCGTCGTCGCGGTGATGGTGGGCGTGCTGTTCGTCGTCGCAGCCGTGCGCGGCACGTGGCGGCTGCCGGCCACCGGCGTCGGGCTCATGGTGGTCTCCGCCATCGTCATCGGCGGGATCTACCCGGCGGTCGTCCAGCGCTTCCAGGTGCAGCCGAACGCGCAGGAGGCCGAGTCCGACTTCATCCAGCGCAACATCAACGCGACGCGGGCGGCGTTCGGGCTCGACGCCGTCGAGGTGTCGCGGTACGACGCGACGCTCGAGGGCACCGCGGGCGCGCTGCGCGAGG
This sequence comes from Actinotalea fermentans ATCC 43279 = JCM 9966 = DSM 3133, assembly GCA_000767215.1. GTDB lineage: Bacteria > Actinomycetota > Actinomycetes > Actinomycetales > Cellulomonadaceae > Actinotalea > Actinotalea fermentans. The sequence goes on along the minus strand of AXCX01000034.1, from coordinate 18,293 downwards.
ACGCCGAGACGACCGCGAGCATCCGCCTGCTCGACCCGTCGATCGTGAGCAACTCGTTCCGGCAGCTGCAGCAGAACAAGCAGTACTACAACTTCTCGAACACCCTGTCGGTCGACAGGTACACGATCGACGGCGAGTCCCGCGACACCGTGATCGCGGTGCGCGAGCTCGACCAGACCGGTCTGGGCGCGGGCCAGCGGACGTGGATCAACGACCACATCGTCTACACGCACGGGTTCGGCGTCGTCGCGGCCTACGGCAACACCACCGGCAACGACGGCCGCCCTGCCTTCTACGAGGGCGGCATCCCGTCGGCCGGCTCCATCGGCGACTACGAGCCGCGCATCTACTTCGGGCAGTCCAGCCCGCCCTACTCGATCGTGGGTGCCCCCGAGGGCAACGACCCGTGGGAGCTGGACTACCCCGACGACGACGCCCCGGGCGGCCAGGTCAACACGACCTTCCCGACGGACGAGGTCGAGGCGGGCCCGAGCATCGGGAGCCTGTGGAACAAGCTGCTCTACGCCCTGAAGTTCGGCGACGAGGAGATCCTGTTCTCCGAGCGGGTCAACTCCGAGTCGCAGATCCTCTACGACCGCGACCCCCGCGACCGCGTCGCCAAGGTGGCGCCGTTCCTCACGCTCGACACCCGCGTGTACCCGGCGGTGGTCGACGGGCGCGTGCTGTGGATCGTGGACGGCTACACGACCGCGAGCCAGTACCCGTACTCGTCCTCGCGCGCGCTGGAGGAGGTCACCACCGACGCGCTGACGGGCCAGTCGGCCACGATCGCCGCGCTCGCCCCCCAGCAGGTCAACTACGTGCGCAACTCCGTCAAGGCCACGGTGGACGCGTACTCCGGTGAGGTCACGCTCTACGAGTGGGACACCGAGGACCCGGTGCTGGCGACGTGGGAGAACGTCTTCCCGGGCCTGGTGCGGCCGATGGAGGAGATCAGCGGCGACCTGATGAGCCACCTGCGCTACCCGGAGGACCTGTTCAAGGTCCAGCGGAACCTGCTGGCGACGTACCACGTGGACACCGCGTCCGAGTACTACTCGGGCCAGGACTTCTGGGCCAACCCGGAGGAGCCCGTCCGCGGCAACGGCACCCAGCCGCCGTACTACCTGACTCTCCAGATGCCCTCGCAGGACGAGCCGACGTTCTCGCTGACGTCCGTCTTCATCCCCGGCGGCAACACCGACCGGAACGTGCTGACCGGCTTCCTCGCCGTCGACGCGGAGCCGGGCAACGAGGCCGGCGTGCGGCGCGAGGGGTACGGGCAGCTGCGGCTGCTCGAGCTGCCGCGCGACTCGACCGTCCCCGGTCCCGGCCAGGTGCAGAACACGTTCCGCTCCAACCCGGAGGTCTCGCAGAGCCTGAACGTGCTCCAGCTCGGCGACTCGACAGTGGTCAGCGGCAACCTGCTGACGCTGCCGGTGGGCGGCGGCCTGCTCTACGTGCAGCCCGTCTACGTGCAGTCCTCGGGCGGCACGCAGTTCCCGCTGCTGCAGAAGGTGCTGGTGTCGTTCGGTGAGCAGATCGGCTTCGCCGACACGCTCGCCGAGGCCCTGGACCAGGTGTTCGGCGGCGACGCCGGCGTCGACGACGTCACCCCTGGCGACGACGCCGAAGCGGTCCCGGACGCGCCGGTGGACGGCGAGCCGCCCGCCGACGGCGAGGAGCCCACGCCCACGGCCACGCCGTCGGCCACGCCCTCCCAGACGCCGAGCGCCGAGCCCACGCAGACGCCGTCGGGCAACGCGCGGGCCGACCTGCAGGCCGCGCTCGAGGACGCCCGCGACGCGCTCCAGGCGGGGCAGGACGCCCTGGCCAGGGGCGACTGGGCCGCCTACGGCGAGAGCCAGACCGCGCTGCAGGACGCTCTGGAGCGGGCCATCGCCGCGGACGCCCAGCTGGGGGACTGAGCTCCCCATCGCGGCGCGAGACCGAGGGTCTGGTGCGAGACCGAGGGCTTGAGCCCTCGGTCTCGCGCTGAGCCCTCGGTCTCGGCGCCGGCCGGTGCCGGCCGGTGCCGGTCGGCGCCGGTCGGTGCCGGGGGAGGGCGTGTCCCCGGCCTGGCCGGACGGCGAACGGTCCGCTGTCGGCGAACGGATTTGGCCCGGCTCCGTGCGTCGCGTAAGGTTGCAGAGCCGACGCGGGGTGGAGCAGCTCGGTAGCTCGCTGGGCTCATAACCCAGAGGTCGCAGGTTCAAATCCTGCCCCCGCTACAAGTGAAGTACCAGGTCAGAGGCCCTCCCGATCGAGAGATCGGGAGGGCCTCTGGCGTTGATGTGGGCAGGATGTGGGCGGCGGACTCTCCCGAATGACGGTGAACCGCAGCGAACGTGGCCGACTGCCGGGTCCTCTGGTGCGCCGAACGGGGTCCCGGCCCGCGCCCTCTAGTACTCCTGGTCGGAGATGGGCGGCTTGGTCGGGCGGACTTCAGCGGGCGCTGCCGCCGAGGTCGCGATGATCAGAGAGAGTGCCCAGAACGTGCGGGTTATCCGCAGCGCTCCCAACAGCACGGTAGCCAGGACGCCGGCCTGAACCAACCGGGAGCCGGCATGCCCCTCGGTGTCCGCGAGAAGCGCGAAGACGTATACGGAGCCTGACCCGCTTCCCCGGACACCTGCCCTGAGGTGACGATGTCATCTTCGAGAGGAGTCCTTGTGCCTGCAGCCAAGCCGCCGGAGTTCCGGCGCCGAGCAGTAGACCTGGCCCGCAGCGGCCAGCACCCGGTCGCGAAGGTTGCGTCCGACCTGGGCATCAGCGAGTCGTGCCTGCGCCGGTGGATGGCCCAGGACGACGTCGACACCGGCCGGCGCGAGGGCCTGACCAGCGAGGAGCGCAAGGAACTCATCGAGCTCCGCCGCCGGACCCGGGTGCTGGAGATGGAGAACGAGATCCTCAAGCGCGCCAGCGCCTACTTCGCCCGGGAGAACGTCCTCCCAAAATGACGTTCCGGCTGGTCCGTGAGCTTGCCGAGGACGGGATGTCCGTCGCGGTGGCCTGCCGGGTGCTTAATGTCTCCAGGTCCGGCTACTACGACTGGTCGACCCGGCCGCCTTCGGCCCGGTCAGTCGCCGACGCCGAGCTCACCGCGACGATCCTGGCCGTCCACCAGATGTCGCGGTGCTCCTACGGGGCTCCCCGGGTCCACGCCGAGCTGCGCCTGGGCCTCGGGCTCGCCTGCGGGCGCAAGCGCGTCGCGCGCCTGATGCGCACCGCAGGGCTTGTCGGGGTTTGCCACCGGCGCAAGCGCCGCGGCCAGCGGCCGCTGCCAGCGCCTCACGAGGACCTGGTCCGACGCCGGTTCACCGCCGACGGTCCGGACCGGTTGTGGTGCACCGACATCACCGAGCACCCCACGGGAACCGGGAAGGTCTACTGCGCGGCGGTGCTGGACGTGTTCACCCGCAAGGTCGTCGGCTGGTCGATCGCGGACCACATGCGCTCCGAGCTGGTGGTCGACGCCCTGCAGATGGCCATCTGGACCCGCCAGCCCGGGCCGGGCGCGATCGTGCACGCGGACCGCGGAGCCCAGTACACGTCCTGGATCTTCGGCCACCGGCTCCGCTCGGCCGGCCTCCTCGGGTCCATGGGCCGGGTCGCCTCGAGCGTGGACAACACGATGATGGAGTCCTTCTGGTCGACCATGCAGCGCGAGCTCCTGGACCGCCGCACCTGGACCTCCCGGGAGGAGCTCGCCTCAGCGATCTTCGAGTGGATCGAAGGCTTCTACAACCCCCTCCGGCGCCACTCCGGCCTCGGCTACCGGTCCCCGAACGACTTCGAGGACCTTCACACCGCCGCCCTCACCGCGGCATGATCACCCAACCCGAACTGTCCGGGAAACCGGGTCAGGCTCCAGGCGGTTCAGAAGCGGTCGGCTCGTCATCGGGCCACCACCGTCCCCCCCGAAACGGTGCCCAGAATGCCCTGACCTGCCCTGATCAGGGCGCAGGTCACCCATTGGACACCCGTTGCGGCGCGTTGTGAACCCTCGCGCCCGTTCCGCGGATGATCCGAATCGTGTCGCCATGCCATTACGTGTGCCCGCACACCGACCAACGTGGGGTGCTCGGCCGAGACGGCTGTGCAATGGAGGCGCGTTCGCTGCCCTGTGGATACGCCTCATGACGCCGCTCGCTCGGCGCCCGCGTCGCGCCGGCGGACGACCGTTGCGGGGGAGAGTGGCGGCGTCGCGGAGGGGAGGCACCGGTCACGGGTGCTCTTCAGAGCAGCCTGAGTCCCCGGGCCCTCCGCGGCGGCAGCGCCCTCGAGAGCGATCCGTGCGAGGAGGCCCGGCGAGTCGGGCGACCCGCGAAGGATCCAGACCAGGCGTCGTGCCTGCCACGGGGCGACGCCGAGCTTCTTCGCGAGAGTGCGCCAGCCGACGATGGTGCTCGACGCGCGTGCACGTGCGGGCGCCTCGAAGCGCGCCACCTCTCGGGCGATCGACAGGGCCGTGTCGTCCGGCCAGCCGACGGAGCGGAGCGCGCTCGCCGTGAGGGCGAGGATCCGCGCCAGTGTGCCGTCCTCCGCGTCCGGAACCGCATCGTCGCCTGCCGGCTGCCAGCCCCTCGCGAGAAGGGGCTCGAGGGCGATCGGCCTCTGGACGCGGCCGGCGCGCTCTGCGGCGTCGAGCTTCCACGCCCGTCTCGGGGGAACGCCCCAACGTTGGGCGAGGATCTCGCCGAGCACGGCACGCCGGGCCGTCTGCCAGAGGACGCCCCACGGCGACCGAGCGGTCCGGAGGGACGGTTCCTGCAGCTTCAGCCAGAGCACCTCCCACGCCGTTGCTTCCGCTTCGGATGCCGCTCCACCGCGAAGTCCAACGTCGACCACGAGAGGACGGACGATGTGGCTGCGTACGAAGCGGAGCAGGTCCGTCGCCGTCGGTCCGTCCCAGCCTTCGACCGCGATGGCGTCGAGACGCTCGAGGAGGTCGTCGCGGCGCTTGACGATCTCGGCGAGGTCTTCGGGCGTGCCGTCGCACGCTCTCCGGTGGTCCTTGTCCATCTCGTCACCTCCGGTAGCTCGGTGGTGATGACGTTGCTCAGGGCCTATGCACAGATCGATGACGCGGGCGGCCGGCGGTGGAGCGTCATCGATGACGCCCGGGCTGTGGACACCGCGTCATTGGAGGCCGGGCGATGCCCGCGCCGTCGTCATCGGTTTGGCTACCGGTGCCGGTCACAGTGGTTGCCTGCACTCACTCGGAGGTGATCCCCATGTCCGCCACTGCCCAGGTACACCTGATCTCGTCGCGTGGCCGCAGGACGCGGTCGCCGGAGATGCTCAACGTGACCGTCGAGAGCGACGAAAGGCTCCTTCTCACGGTCGTGGAGGCAGCCCATCGGCTCGGCATCGGTCGCACGCTGATGTACGAGCTCATCAACTCTGGCGCGGTGCTCTCGGTTCAGGTCGGTCGGCTGCGTCGGGTCCCGGCGGCTGCTCTTGCTCGCTACGTGGCGGCCCTGGATCCGCGGGGTTGATGCAGCCAGGCAGAGCAAGCGAGCGGCTGGGCGGTGGTTGCTTGATCGGTGAGTCTGCGGCGGGGCGGCGGCCAACGGGTGGGCAGTTATGTGCCGGTCGGCACTTCGGTCATCTGCACTACTGGCTCGCCTCATGCATTGGCACTGGCACCGTTGTGCGCGAAGAGGACAAGGGGGTCCCTGCGGACCGGCGCCGGCGTCCGGGCCACCGTGATCTTCGAGCTGGAGACCGCCGGCGTCTTCGCGGTCGGCGACGTGCGCAGTGGCTCGGTGAGGCGAGCGGCGTCGGCCGTCGCTGAGGGTGCGGTGGCCTTGCCCCTAGTGCACGATCACCTGATCCGGGCCGGCCGAAGATGACGGCGGCTGGGACCGGGTCGGAGAACGTGTCGGCGGAAGACTAGACGACCTCCGTCACGCGGCGGCTTCCGGGAGGAGCGATGACGACGTGCATGTGACCAGGACCCAGTCGGGGATCGTCTCCCCGGGGGTTCGTGTGACCGAGGATCGGCTGAACGTCCGTGGGTGACGGCGCGGACGAAGGATCCGCACGAGGCTGAGGCCATGCTCGCGGAGGCGTACCTGCCGAACCGGGTGGATCGTCTCGGGGAGGGACCGCTCGGGCTGCGACTGGATGTGATGCGGCTGGACTCGGCCACCGTGGGTCTTCTGTCGTTCGGCACCGAGACGCGGCTCCGTACGACCGAGGCGACTAACTGGGCAAAGCCGATGCCCAAGGAAGCCCTCATGGCGTGGCTCGCCTGTCGTCAACCTCCTGCCGCGCACGTGGACGGGTAGATGAACTCCGCCGCCGCCCAACGCGGAGGCGTCTCCGCGTTGGGCGGCGGCGGCCGGGTCGGCTGCCCGCGTGCCGGCCGGCGTCAGGTCAGGGTGCGCGCATCCCAACCGGCGTGCCTACGGCGAGCCAGGTCTCCAGGAATGCCGGCCTGAAGAGCTCGTCGATGGCCATGAAGGCGGCTCCTCGCATGCCGCCGACCGCTCCGAGCTGCGACTGGCCGATCGTCAGCTCCCGAGTTGCCAGCGCGAGGGAGCGGTGGAAGACCTCCTCCTTGATCGCAGCAATCAGGCGATCGCCGGCCACCGCCAGGGGCCCGCCGATGATCACCAGCGAGGGGTTGAAGAAGTTCACGACTGCGGCCAGACCCATGCCGATGTGCCGTCCGGCGCCGATGACGTAGTCAACGGCCGCCAGGTCGCCGGCCTCGGCCGCCTGGACGATGTCTGCGACCCGGAGCGCGCGCCCCCCCTCCATCAGCTTGGCAAGGTACGGGCTCCCCTTGCCTTCCTCGACGTCGGCGGCGGCGCGTCGGATGAGCGCGCCTCCACCGGCGACCGCCTCCAAACATCCCCGCTTTCCGCAGAGGCACGCGACGCCGGGATCGTCCACGACCCGCACATGGCCGACATCGCCGGCGCAGCCTTGGCTGCCGCGGTGGAGTCGTCCCTGAGAGATGAGGCCAGCACCGATGCCCGTGCCGAGCTTGACGTACACGAGGTCGTCCGTCCCGCGGGCCGCCCCGGCTCGAAGCTCGCCCAGCGCCAGCAGGTTGACCTCGTTGTCCACCCAGACGGGTATCCCGAGGTTGTCTGCGACGCGGTCGCGCACCGGGAACCCGTCCCAACCGGGCATGATCGGCGGTGCGATCGGCGTGCCCGACCTGAACTCCACCGGCGCGGGCAGCCCGACACCGGCAGCCCACAGCTGGCGTCCGGCTGCGGGCGGCGAGTGCAGGAGCTCGTCGGCCAGGTGCCTGAGGGTCCGCAGCGTCTCCTCTGGCCCAGCGAGGACGTCCCACTCGAGGCTGCGGTGCTCAAGGGGCTCGCCGGCCAGGTCCGTGATCCCGACGGTCATGCTCCGAGCCTCAAGCTCGGCCCCGAGGACGAGCCCGGCCTCCGCGCGAAACCGCAGTCGTCGGGGCGCGCGCCCGCCGGTGGACGGGGCGAGCTCGCCCTCTTCGACGAGCCCGGATGCCTCCAGCTGGGCGATCCGCTGGTTCACGAGAGTGCGCCCGAGACCGGAGCGCCGCAGCAGCTCGGGCCGCGTGACGGCGGAGCCGGATCGCACCATGCCGAGGATCGCATGAAGTTCCGGCTCGGCCGGCATCACAACCTGCAGGGACACTTCGTCTCGCCTTCCATGTGCGTCAGGTATGCAGAGATATTATCACCGCGAGTTGACTTCTGCACGAAACAAGCATTAGATCTCACCTGACAGACCAAAGCCGGGCGCTGCCGAGCAGGCGTCCGGCCTGACAGAGGAGCGTACGGGTGCAACGACGCGTTCGGGCGGGGATCGCGGGAGCGGGCTTCATGGGCTCGGTCCATGCGCGAGCGGTTCGTGCCGCCGGAGGCGATGTCGCCGTGGTGGCCGTGACGAAGCACGATCCGCGCTCCCGCGTCGCCGCGCTCGGCGCCGAGCGCGTGGTCGAGAGCTTCGTCGAGCTGCTCGCCGACGACTCGCTCGACGTCGTGCACATCTGCGTGCCAAACGCCCTACATGCTGAGCTAGCCGCCGCCGCGCTCGACACAGGCCGAGCTGTGATCTGTGAGAAGCCGCTCGCCACGACTGTCGCCGAGGCATCGGCGCTGACGGACCGCGCCCGGGCCGCCGGCGTCGTGAATGCCGTCCCGTTCGTCTACCGCTACCACCCCGTCGTCCGCCTCGCCCGCGATCGGATCGACGCAGGCCATGCCGGGGCGCTTCGCATCCTGCACGGGTCCTATCTGCAGGACTGGTTGTCGCGGTCCCGCGACTCCGACTGGCGCATCGACGCTGCGCGCGGCGGTGCCTCCCGGGCGTTCGGTGACATCGGGATCCACTGGTGCGACCTGATGGAGTTCGTCACCGGGCACCGCATCACTCGGCTCGTGGCGAACCTCAAGACAGCGGTCCCCGAACGCCCCGACATCGCCACGGTGACCACCGAGGACATGGCGACGATCATGTTCGAGACCGATCGGGGCGCCGCCGGCTCGCTCGTCCTGAGCCAGGTGTCGCCTGGACGCAAGAACCGCCTGTGGTTCTCCTTCGACGGTGAGCACGAGTCCCTCGCGTTCGACCAGGAGTGCCCGGAGCAGCTCTGGGTAGGAACACGCGACGACGTCCGGCTGCTGTCCCGGGGGGTCCCGGCGGGCTCGACCGAGGCCGACCGGCTGTCCGTCCTCCCCCCCGGCCACCCCCAGGGCTACCAGGACGCCTTCACCGCCTTCGTCGCCGACGCCTACGCCGCCCTCCTGGGCGGTTCACCCGAAGGGCGGCCGACGTTCGCGGACGGCCTTCGCGCCGCGGTCCTCACGGAGGCCGTCCTGCGCTCGACCCGGGAGGCGTCGTGGGTCGACGTGCCCCCTGTGTCGGTCGCACACCACAGACCGACCAAGTGACACCTCACCGAACGGAAGGACGAACGGCCATGGGTACCCCTCTCCGCGTGATCATGGACTGCGACCCGGGCATCGGTCCCGGACTCGATGCCGACGACGGTCTCGCGCTGCTCTTTGCGCTGGCCAGCCCTGAGCTGCACGTCGAGGCGGTGACCACCGTGTTCGGCAACGTGAACGTGCGCCGGGGCACGGACAACGCCCTGCGGCTGCTCGAAGCGGCGGGCCGCACCGATGTGCCGGTCGCCATGGGCATGGCCCAGCCCGTCACCGGACGTCTCAACGAACGTGCCCTGGACGACTACGCGGCACAGGACCGGCGCATCCCACCCGCCGACGAGGCACGGCTCACCCGCCGGGCTCCCCAGCACGCTGTCGACCTCATCATCGACGCCGTACTCGCCTCGCCCGGCGAGATCACCGTCCTCGCCGTCGGGCCGCTCACGAACGTGGCGATGGCGATGCTCAAGGAGCCGGCCGTGACGGGAGCGATCAAGGAGGTCGTCATCCTCGGCGGCGCCTTCGGGCGCGAGCCGGAGTTCGGGCGGGGCAACATCACCCCGGTCGCCGAGCTGAACATCTGGAACGACCCCCTCGCGGCCGACATCGTCTTCACGTCCGGCGCGCCGATGCGCGTGATCAACCTCGACGTCTCGAACCCCAACGCAGGGTCGGTCATGTACCACGACCAGCTCAGCGATGTGCTCGGCGACGACGTGAACCCCCTCACCTCGTTCCTGGGTGAGATGACCCGGACCTACATCGAGGCGCCGAAGTTCAACTGGGCACGCAACGGCTGCGTCCTGTACGACGCGATCGCGGCGGCCGTCCTGGTCGACCCGGGCCTGGTGGAGGTCGAGCGTGGCCGCGTCCGTGCGGTGACGCAGGACGGCCCCGCGTTCGGGCAGACGATCCTCTACCCCGCGGACGACGGGCACGTCGACGTCGCCGTGGCCATCGACGGGCCCCGCTTCGTGGGCCTGTTCCTCGAGCGCATCCGCTCCCTGGTCGACGCCGCGTCCACGAGATAGGCGTCTGCTCCGCCCACCACGCCTCACCCGACGAAAGGAAGACTCCCCATGTCACACCGCCTGCGGGCCGTCGTCGCGACAGTGCTGTCGCTCGGCCTGCTCTCCATCACCGCCTGCAGTGGCGACTCCGCCACGGATCCCAGCGCCGAGCCAGCCTCCGGCGACCCGAGCGCCGGAACAGGTGTCGAGGCGAAGATCAGCCTGGCGATGCCTGGCCCGAACTCCTACTTCAGCCCGTGGGAGCTGGCAGTGGCCGACGCCGCGGCAAAGTGGGGCTTCGAAGGCACCTACAACGTCCCGGCGTCCGACGCCTTCAACCTGACCCAGCAGAACGCGCTCGTCGACTCGCTGGTCGCGCAGGGCTACAACGGCTTCGGGATGTTCCCGGGAGACGCGAACGGGACCAATGCGCAGCAGCAGAAGCTCGCGGACCGGGGCATCCCCTCGATCAACATCAACGGGTGCACCTACGACCCCAGCCCTGCCCTCTTCTGCGTCTCCACGAACGTCTACGAGGCCGCGAAGTACCAGGCGGAGCAGCTGATCGACGCCATCGGCGGTGAGGGTCGGATCGCCGTGCTCACGAGCCAGCTCACTGATCCCAACACGCAGCTTCGGATCGAGGCCGTGGAGGAGGCGGTCGACGCCACGGACGGCGCCGTCGTCCTCGACCAGGTGGTCGCCGACATCGACACGCCGCAGGCGGCGCCGCCCGCCATCAACGCGCTGCTCGCTTCGAAGGGCGACCAGCTCGCCGGCGTCATGGCGACGTCGTGGTACCCGTCGGTCGCGATGGCCATCGCCCTCACCGACAGCCCGGAGTACCGGGACATCGTGTTCATCGGTGCTGAGAACTCCGAGCAGGTGATGAGCGCCCTGGAGAACGGCTACATCCACGGGACGCTCTTCCAGAACACCTACGGCCAGGCCTTCGTGGCGAGCTACGTGCTGAAGCGGGTCATCGAGGACGGCTGCACGGTCAACCCGAATGCACCGTTCGACACGACCCCGCAGACCTCGAAGCTGCTGACGGCGGACGTCCTCGTCGTCACGCAGGACAACATGGCCGACTTCGCCGGCAAGCCCGAGAGCCTGCCCGACGACACCGAGCGACTGCTTGAGCTCGTCGACCAGGACGTCCTGGTCTGCAGCTGACGCCTGCGGGTGGAGAGGTAAAGGGCCCAGACATGCAAACCAAGGTTCGCGACCGCTTTCGGCGGGCGCTCGGCAGGTCGAACTCCGCGGGGCTCGTGCTCCTCACGGTCATCACGTGGTCCGTGTATGCCGTGCTCGGCAACGGGTTCCTGAGCAGCTTCAACCTGTTCACGCTGTCGCAGGTGGCGGCCGGGACCGCGGTGATCGGTCTGGCACAGCTCGCCGTGGTCGTGACCGGCCGGATGAACCTGGCCGTCGGAGCGATCGGTGTCGGCGTGGTCATGCTCACCGGCTGGCTCATGGGCCCCGTCGGCGTGCCCCCGCTCGTGGCGATCCTCATTGGGCTCGTCGCGGGCGGGGCCGCCGGTGCCCTGATGGCGTGGCTCGAGCTGAGCACCGGCTTGAACAGCTTCATCGTCACGCTGGCGATGGGCTCCGTGTACACCGGGCTGATGCTCATCCTCTCGAAGGGTGTCTCGGTGAGCGTGCTTCCGCCCGCCGTGACGGCCTTCGGCTCACGGAGCCTGCTGAGCCCCTACCTCTCCTTCCTGGTCATCCCTGCGGTCGTTCTCGCAGGGGTCCTCTGGTACCTCTACCAGCGCACGAGCGTGGGCTGGAAGATCCTCGCGGTCGGGGGAAACGAGACCGCCGCCCGCCTCGGCGGGGTCCGGACGGGCCGGATGGTCGTCGTCAGCTTCGCGATCTCCGGCGTCCTCTGCGGTGTCGCGGCGGTCATGGAGATGTCGCGTGTCGCCGCTGCCCTTCCCTCGCTCGGGACGACGTGGCTGATGGCCTCCTTCATCGTGCCCGTCCTCGGCGGCACACCGCTCAAGGGCGGATCCGTGTCGGTCGGTGGAGCCCTTCTCGCAGCAGTGTTCGTGGAATCCATCACCTCGGGACTCGTCTCGCTGAGCGTGGCGCCGTACTGGCAGTCGCTGGCGGTCGCCCTCGTGCTGCTCGTGGCGGTCGTCGCCGACGAGGCGCGCCGTCGACGGCAGCGCCGCAGGCCGCACGTGGAGGTCTCCGAGCCGGTCGAAATGGAGGGGTCACATGTCCGTGCGACCGTCTGACGCGCGCCGGGGGACGAGCCCGTGGGTACCGCTGCTCGTCGTTGTCGCCATCGGGTGCGCCATCATGGCGCCGCTGAACCGCCAGTTCCTCACCGCCTCCAACGGCTACGTCATCCTGGCGAGCGCCGGTCTCCTCTGCGTCATCGGCCTCGCCCAGGTCGTGGTGCTCAGCGTGGGGGAGTTCAGCCTCGCCATCGGCGGCATCGGCGCACTCTCGGGTGTGGCGATGGGGTATCTCCTCGTCGAGCGCGGCGCGCCCCTGGCTGTCGCGGTCGTCGTGGCACTCGCCGTCGGATTGGCCGCCGGGCTGGTGAACGGGCTTCTCGTCGCCTACAGCGGTGTGCACGGCTTCGTGATCACCTTGGCCTCCGGCGGGGCCTTCACCGGCCTCGCGCTGGGCATCACCGAGACACAGCCGTACAACGGTCTGCCCGAGGCGCTGACCGTCTTCGGAACCGGCCGCGCGGGGTTCGTCCCCTACTTGGCCTTCGCCACAGTGGCCCTGTCCCTGGCGGCCGCGGCGTTCTTCCGGTGGCACCGGTTGGGGCGACTTCTCCTCACAGTCGGCGGCAACCGCGAGGCGGCCGCTCTCTCAGGTCTCTCGCCGGTCCGCGCGGTGGTGGCGGCGCACGCGCTGTCAGGGCTCCTGGCGGGGGCTGCGGGCGTCATGGCCGCCGCGCAGCTCCACGAGGCGAACGCGTCGGTCGGCGCCGAATGGGTCATCACCTCGTTCACCGTCGCGATCATCGGCGGCACGAGCCTGGCCGGTGGCGTCGTCTCCATCGGTGGACTCCTGTTCGCCGGCGTCATCCTGGCGCTGATCAAGGACGCGCTCGTGATGCTCGACGTCAACCCGCTCTGGGTGACCCTCACGCAAGGCGTCCTGATCCTCGCCGCCGTCTTCCTCGGCCGCTCGAGCGGCTGGCGCGCCGTCCGGCGACCGGCCGCTCCCCGCGCCGTCTCCCTCGAAGGGGCAGCATCATGAACGCGGTCGAAGCGCGCCGAATCTGGAAGACCTTTGACGGGAACACTGCGCTGCGCGATGCCCATCTGGCGATCGAGCCCGGCAGCATCCATGCCCTCGTCGGTGAGAACGGCGCGGGCAAGTCGACCTTGATCAAGGCGCTCACCGGCGTCCACCGGCCCGACCGTGGCGACATCCTCGTCGGCGGGGTCCCCGTGACGCTCGCCGGCGTGCATGACGCGATGCGCTTCGGCGTCAGTGCGGTCCACCAGGAGCGGAACCTCGTGCCTGAGCTCTCGGTCGCGGAGAACCTCCTGCTGCACCAGCCTCCGCGCCGCGGCGGCTTGCTCGACTACCAGCGCATGTACCGCGAGGCCGAGCCCTGGTTGGCACGGGTGGGCCTCGACGTCGACCCCCGGGCCCGTGCCAAGACGCTCAGCGTCGCCCAGGGCCAGCTGCTCGAGATCGCCAGAGCGCTGAGCGTGCGCGCGAGCGTCCTCCTGCTCGACGAGCCGACGGCGTCGATCACGGAACGGGAAGCGGCCGTGCTGTTCGGCATCCTTCGCGAGCTGCGGGACGCGGGCACAGCAGTGCTCTTCGTCAGCCACAAGCTGGAGGAGGTGCTCGGGCTGTGCGACCGGATCACCGTGCTGCGGGATGGGCAGACGGTCCTCGACGGCGTCCAGGCTCAAGGTCTGCGGCGCGCGGACCTCATCACGGCGATGGTCGGTCGGAGCGTCGCGTTCGCGGAGCGGCGCGAGCCATGCGCGCGACCTGAGGCGGTGCCAATGCTCGAGCTGCGCGACGTAGCGACCGAGCTCGGCCATGACGCGGTGAACCTCAGTGTGGCGCCCGGTGGCGTCGTGGCGCTCTACGGTCTGGTCGGCGCGGGGCGGACCGAACTCGCCCGCTGCCTGCTGGGCCTTGGCCGGCTGACCGGGGGTGAGGTGCTTCTGCGCGGAGCGCCGGTCCGCATCGCCGACCCGCACGACGCCCTTCACCGGCACCGGATCGGCTACGTCAGCGAGGACCGGAAGGGCGAGGGCCTGATCCTGTCGCACTCGGTCGCCCACAACATCGGCATCACGGTGTGGGACCGACTTCGCCGTGCGCTGGGCTTCATCACACCACGGCGCGAGGCGGACGCCGTCGGCCCGGTCGCGGCGCGGATGGGCGTGCGCATGTCCGGCCTCGATCAGGAGGTCGGCCAGCTGAGCGGCGGGAACCAGCAGAAGGTCTGCGTCGCCCGTTGGCTCGCCGGCGACGTAGATCTGCTCGTGGTAGACGAGCCGACGATCGGTGTCGACGTGCGCACGAAGGAGGAGATGTACGTCCTTCTCGACGAGCTCGCACGGGCGGGCAAGGCCATCCTCCTGATCTCGTCCGACCTCTCCGAGGTCGTCCGACTCGCCGACCGCATCCTGGTCATGGCCGACCGTCGGATCATCGCCGAGCATGTCAACACGGGCGACTACGCCCAGCTCAGCGCAAGGATCATGGACGAGATCGTTGAGGCGCAGGCCCTCGTCGTCCCCGAGCGGGCCACGGCATGAGCGGCGCGGTGACTCTGTGCTCGGACGAGCTGCTCGTCGAGTGCCAGCCTGACCACGGCTTCCACATCACACGGCTGCTCGAACGGCGAAGCGGTGTCAACCTCCTCTGGCGACGCCAGGAGGGTGCGATCACGCCGTGTCCCACGGATCTCGGGCCTGCCGGCGACGAGTCGCACCGCACCTTCGACGTGGACCTTCTGGAGGGCGGCTGGTTCGCCATGTTCCCCACCGCGGGCAAGCCCGGGGTGCTGGACGGGGCGCTGACTTGGATGCACGGCGAGGTCGCGCGGCTCCCCTGGGAGGTCCTCAGGGCCACCGCCTCGTCGATCACCTGCCAGGTGCGCACGCCTAGTTCCGGGTTCGATGTGCGCCGCACCGTGTCCGTGGACGGCGGGACGGTCGCGGTCCAGACGGTGGCGATCAACTCCTCGGGGAACAACCGTTCCTGCACGTTCGGTGAACACCCGTGCCTCAGCGCCGATGCGTTCGCGGGCGGGGAGGTCATCGTCGACGTCGCGGCTGGGCACGTCGTTGAGCCGCAGCCGAGGTCGGCCGCGCCGGCTCTGGACCCCGCGGGCGGTCTCGCTTGGCCGGTCGCGCACGACATCGGCGGCGTCGTCGTCGACGTCTCTCGGATCCCGGCGGTGCCCGACGGGCGGCACGATCACGTCGCGCTGCACCCAACGGTCCCGCAGGTCGTCGTGACCGCGCCGCTCCTCGGCGGAAGGTTGGTGCAGCGCGGGGACTCCCAGCTTCCCTTCGCTCTTCTCTGGCGGCACTTCGGCGCCGAGGGCTCGTACCTCGGCCCAGCTCGGGTCCTGTCCGTCGAACAGGTCTCCGCACCGGGAATCGGCGTCCAGGACGCCATCGAGGGCTACGCCGTGACCGTTGTGCCACCGGGGTGCGGCGTCGGCTACTCGTTCCAGGTTTCGTGGCAGCAGGAAGGTTCCCCAACGTGAGTACCCCCAAGTTCCCCGCGTTCAGCGTTTCGGTGATGTGCATGGACCTCCTGCGCGTCGGCGAACAGCTCGAGGTCCTCGACCGCCACGCAGATGCCCTGCATGCGGACGTCATGGACGGTCACTTCGCGCGGAACATCGCGATGAGCCCCGACTTCGTCAAGGCGTTGTGCGACCAGTCGGCCCTGCCGGTCGAGGCGCATCTCATGACCGAGCACCCGGGTGACTGGCTCGAGATCCTCGCTGAGGCAGGAGCCTCCACGCTGTCGATGCATGCCGAGACGGTGGAACGGGACGCATTCAGACTTCTGGACCGCGTGTCCGGGCTCGGGTGCCGCACCGGGATCGTCCTGAATCCCGCCACGCCGCTGACCGCCGCGCAGCACTACCTCGACCGCGTCGATCTGCTGACGATCATGACAGTGGACGTCGGCTACGCCGGCCAGCCGTTCATCGAGCAGATGCTGACCAAGATCGAGGCAGCCGCAGCCTTCAAACGCGAGCACGGCTTGCACTACCAGCTCCAGATCGACGGGTCCTGCAACGCGGCCACCTACGCCCGGCTCGTGGACGCCGGAGCCGAGGCGTTCGTCCTCGGCAGCACGGGACTCTTCAACCTCGATGCCGACCTCGAACGCGCCTGGTTGGCCGCCGAGTCCGCCTTCACCGCCAGCACCGGGGTTGAACGGGCATGAGCGAGCAGCCGAAGAGCCACCCGGAGCGTGCCGCGGTTCTCGCCGTCGACATCGGTGGAACCCACCTGCGCACCGGCATGGTGGACCCCGCACTCGGTCTGCACGCCTTCAATCAGGTCAGCAGTCAGGCCGTGCTCAACGTCGCCAACCCCGCCGAGCGCCTGGCCGACCACCTCGAGCGGTTCCTCAGTGGCGCGCACGGATGGCGCCCGGCCGCCGTCGCGGTGGGCTTCCCCGCGACCGTCGACCGCAAGCGCCGGGTCGTCATGTCGACGTCGAACATCGCCGCCATGCAGAACATGCCCGTCGCGGACGTCCTGGAGAAGCGGTTGGGGATCCCCGCGTTCATCGACCGCGATGTCAACATGCTCCTCCGCCACGACCTGCGGGCGCACGGGCTGACGTCCGCGAGGGTCGTCATCGGCTGCTACGTCGGAACTGGCCTCGGCAACGCCATCAGCATCAACGGCACTATTCACGCAGGCCGGCACGGCGTCGCGGGCGAGCTCGGGCACGTCGCGATGATCGGCCTCCACGAGCGCTGCGGCTGCGGATCCTACGGATGCCTCGAGACCGTCGCCTCGGGACGCCACCTCGCCGACCTCGTGCGGACCAGATTCCCCGGGACGCCCGTCCAAGACGTCTTCCTACGGCACGGTGACGAGATCGAGATCAAGCAGTACGTCCGGACGCTCGCCGTCCCCGTCGCCCTCGAGGTCAACATCCTCGACCCCGACGCCGTCGTCCTCGGCGGTGGCGTGGTGCAGGCGCCCGGCTTCCCACGCGCGCTCCTCGAGGAGGCGGTGGTGGCACTCGCGCGCAAACCGCTGCCCGCAAGTGACATCGACTTCCGGTACACCACATCCGGCCAGGAGGCCGGGCTGGTCGGAGCCGGGATCCACGCCTGGGCCGCGTTGGGCGGACCGGTGCCGACACACATCGAGGAGTTGCAGCATGCGGGTAGCGCTCGCAAGTGACCACGTCGGGATCGAGCTCAAGGGAGCGATCGCCGAGCTCCTCGACGAGCTCTCGATCGAGCATTCGGACCTCGGGCCGTACGACCCGGCGCGAACCGACTACCCCCTCCACGGATCCCGCGCGGCCCGCGCGGTGGCCGAAGGCCGCTTCGACCGGGCGATCCTTGTCTGCGGCACGGGGATCGGCATCTCCATCGCGGCGAACAAGATCCCCGGTATCCGGTGCGTCGCGTGCTCCGAGCCGTACTCCGCCGTGCTGTCCCGGCACCACAACGACACCAACGCCCTGGCGCTCGGCGCCCGTGTCGTCGGTGTGGACCTTGCGAAGATGATCGTTCGCGAGTGGATCGCCGCCCCCTACGAGGGTGGTCGTCACGCCGTGCGGGTTGCGCAACTTGCCGCCCTGGAGCATGGCATTTGCCTCTAGATCGATGTTAGGGCGAAGCGCATGCTCTTCGCCGAGTTGAGGACGCCGTGCCGCTGATTCTCGCGCTCGCGCCCGCTTGTTGGGCGACGAGGCCCAGCCGCCGAGGGAGGCGTTCCGCAACTCGTCGATGTCGCAGAGCTCGGCCTCACGGGAAGGCAGCAGGGCGTCTCCGTGCCTCACGCGATGCTGGGTTACGCGGCGCCGGGCATCCAGCTCGAGGGCTACATGACGTCGTACTGGCTGAGCGCGCCCGACCAGACGGCGTTCTCCGGGGCGGTGGGCAAGGTCAAGGGGGACGGCAACGACACCTGCAACGGCTTCGTGAACGCAGCTGCCTTCTTCGGCCTCGACGCCGTGCGCGACGCCTTCGGAACGCTGGAATTCTCGACCATCAGGCAGCTCGCGACGGCGCGACGGCGCACTGTTCACGGATAGTAGTAGGACTGGGTGGCGCCCGCCTGCGGCCTGGGCCGAGGCGCGGCGAGGGTAGCTCAGCCGCGCCTGCGCACGGCGTGGAAGGCGGCGAGGGCGCGTTGGTCAGCGTCGTCGAGGGTGTGCAGGTACC
>AXCX01000327.1 GCA_000767215.1 Actinotalea fermentans ATCC 43279 = JCM 9966 = DSM 3133 | reverse complement strand
CGAGCCACGCTCCTGCCCGTCGCCGAGACGCTCGACGCGGCTGGCTGGCAGGTCGTCGCGCGCCCCGTCGGGCACGCGGGCGCCCGACTGCACGCCGATCGCGGCGACCAGCGCCTCGACGTCGTCGCCTGGGGCCCGGACGGGCCGTGGGACGTCACGGCGGGTGCGACGGCGGCCGTCGGCCAGCACGCGGCCGCCGTCAGCGCGACGGGCACGGTGGATGCGGGCTGGCACGATGACGCCCCGGAGGTGGCGCCATGACGCGAGCAGCCCCTGGGCGGGTCCTCTCGATCCCGGCTGGTGCACTCATCCTGTCCGCACTTGCGGGCTGCACCGGCCCCGCAGGCGGGACATCCCTCGCGGAGGCCCTCGAGGACCGTGCCGAGGTCCGCGCCCTCACCCAGGACCTCGCCGCCGCGGCGCGGAGCGCGGGCCTGGAACCGTTCGACGCAGGCGGCGGCTGGACGACGTGCACTGATCAGGGCAGCAAGTGGCAGTACAACGCCGACGCCGTCCTCCATGCCGAGGGCGACTCGGCCGACGAGCTCCCTGCCGTCCTCGCGGCCATGACGGAGCAGATCGGTCTGGAGACCGATGGCCCCGGCGCGTTCAACCTCGAGACGATGGCCGACGGCACGGCTCGTGGGCTGGACGTCCGGGTTCGGTCCTACGACGACGCCACAGAGCTCGTGATCAACGTCAGCGGCCCGTGCGGGCGCGTGGCCGCCGATCGCGCCGAGCTGGACCAGGGTGCGGGCCCCTACCAGATCCTCGACATCGGCGGCACCCACCCCAACCAGCAGGACGCCGTCCCGTAGCCCCGCTGCGGCGCTGAGGGCGCTCAGGCCGAGGCGACCGTGAACGAGCGCTCGCCCAGGCGGACGACCCCGCCCGCCGCGACCGGGTAGCGGGTGCCCGGCTCCAGCCGGTGCCAGGTGCCGGCGGCATCCCGCAGGAAGGTCCCGTTGGCCGAACCGCGGTCGGACACCCAGAACACCCCGTCGGCGATGCCGAACGCCGCGTGCGTGCGCGACATCGACCGGCTCGGGTCGTCCACGCCGACCACGTGGTCGAGCTGCTCGCCCTCGTCGGCGCGCGGCCGGCGGCCGATCACACCGGTGCCGGTGACCTGCACGACCTCGCCCGAGTCGAGCGTGAGCACGTAGCCCCGACGGCCGGGCGCCGCCGCGGGGACCGCCGGAGGCTGGACCGGCGCGGCGGTCGGCTGCGTGGGCACCACCGGTCGCACGGGCGCCGCGGCGGAC
>AXCX01000326.1 GCA_000767215.1 Actinotalea fermentans ATCC 43279 = JCM 9966 = DSM 3133 | reverse complement strand
GTGCGGGCGCCCCCCGCACGCCGCCGCCCGTGCTCAGGCGCCGAGCCGCCGGAACGCGCGGGTGGCCAGCGGCACCGCCACGGCAAGGAGGACGGCGGGCCAGGCCACGGCCAGCGCGACGGCGTGCTCGCTCGCCCAGGTGAGCCCGGTCACGCCGGGGTTGCCGAACAGCTCGCGGACCGCGGACGCCGTCGACGACAGGGGGTTCCACTCCGCGGCCACGCCGAGCCAGCGGGGCATCGTGGCCGGGTCGAGGAAGACCGTCGAGAGGAACCCGACCGGCCAGACCAGGATCTGCACGGCGGCGACCGACTCCGGCCCCGACGCCCGGAGACCGAACAGCAGCCCCAGCCAGAGCACCGCCAGCCGCAGCCAGAGGAGCAGGACGTAGGCCAGCACGGCCGCGCCGAACCCGCCCTCCGGGCGCCAGCCGAGCGCGAGGCCCGCCAGGCTCATCACCGTGAGCTCGAGCACCGACGCCGCCAGGTCGGCGATCACCCGCCCGAGCAGCACGGAGCCCGAGGAGATGGGCAGCGACCGGAACCGGTCGGTGAGGGTGCGGGCCGCGTCGGTCGCGACGGCCGTCATCGTCGCCTCGACGCCGAACAGCATGGTGAGCGTCAGCACGCCGGGCACGACGAACGGCATGTAGGCGCCGGCCGTCCCGGCGATCGCCCCGCCGAACAGGCCGCCCATCATGAGCACGATGAGCACCGGGAAGAGCAGCTGGACCGCCAGCGCGCCCGGCCGGGTGCGCCAGTGGTCGAAGGTCCGGCCGGTCAGCGTCCAGGCGTCGCGCCAGAGGGTGGGCGCTCGACGCACGGCCGGGCCGCCCGACGCGCCGACGAGGGGCAGGTGGGTGAGGGACTGGCTCATCGGGCCACCTCCGCGTGCAGGTGCAGGTAGACGTCCTCGAGGGTCGGGGGGCGCAGCACCATCTGCGGCTCACCCACCAGCCGCCCGAGCTCGGCGGGCGTGCCCGTCGCGATGACGCGGCCGTCGCGCAGGATGACGACGTCGTCCGCGAGCTCGTCCGCCTCCTCCAGGTACTGGGTGGTCAGCAGGACGGTCACGCCGTCGTCCGCGAGCGCCCGGACGGCGTGCCAGATCTCGCGGCGCGCCTGGGGGTCGAGCCCGGTGGTCGGCTCGTCGACGAACAGCACCTCCGGCGTCGTGACGAGGCCTGCGGCGAGGTCCAGCCGCCGGCGCATGCCGCCCGAGTAGGTCGCGACGGACCGGTCGGCCGCGTCCACGAGGCCCGCCCACGCGAGCAGCTGGTCGGCGCGGGACCGCGCGTCGTCGCCGGTCAGCCCGCTCAGGCGACCGAAGAGGACGAGGTTGCGCCGGCCGGAGAGCACCTCGTCGACGGCCGCGCTCTGGCCGACGAGGCCGATCGCCGCGCGCACGGCCGCCGGCTCGCGCCGCACGTCGCGTCCCGCGACGTGCACCTCGCCCGCGTCCGGCTGGGTGAGCGTCGTGAGCACCCGCACGAGGGTGGTCTTCCCGGCGCCGTTCGCGCCGAGGAGGGCGCAGATGCGGCCCCGCGCGACGGCGAGGTCGACGCCGTCGAGCGCCGGGCGGTCCATGCCGGGGAAGGTCTTGTGGACGCCGCGGGCGTCGATGGCCAGGGCGTCGGTGGCGAGGGCAGCGGCAACGCCCGCGTTCGAGGGTGGGCTGGGGTTCATGGCACCTCCGGATGGGTTGGATCGTACACTGTACGGTACGGCGTACGGCTCGGCAACCCTAGGATGCGGCCATGGCAGCGCGCGGAAGCGGGGACCCCGCCCGGCTCGTCGGTCTCCTGTGGGCCGCGAGCGGGTCCGGCGCGGCCCCGGGCCGCACCGGGCTGTCGACGGCGCGGGTGGTCGACGTCGCCGTCACGCTGGCCGACGAGGAGGGCCTGGCCGCCGTCACGATGCGCCGGGTGGCCGACGCCCTCGGCGTCGGCGCGATGTCCCTGTACACCTACGTGCCCGGCCGCGCCGAGCTCGTCGAGCTCATGCTCGACCGCGTCGCCGCGCAGGTCTACGACGGCGGCGACCTGCCGCGCGACGTGCGCGAGGCCGCCGGGTGGCGCGCGGGGGTCCTGCGCGTCGTCGACGCCAACTGGGCCCACCACCTGCGGCACCCGTGGACCATCGACGTCCCGCCCGCCCGCCCCGTGCTCGGCCCGGGCGTCACCTCGAAGTACGAGCTCGAGCTCGCGCCGCTCGACGGCATCGGGCTGTCCGACCTCGAGATCGAGCACGTGCTGTCCTCGGTGCTCGGCCTGGTCGGCCACGCCGCGCGGTGGACCATCGGCGTGGAGCGGGTGCGGGCCGAGACGGCGCTCACCGAGCTCGAGTGGTGGGAGACGGTGGGTCCCGCGCTGGGCGCGGCGATGGGCGGCCGCTCGTTCCCCCTCGCCGAGCGCGTCGGGAGCGCCGTCGGCGAGGCCGTGCAGGCCGCCGACGACCCCGAGCTCTCGATGCGCTACGGCGTCGAACGGCTCCTGGACGGGGTCGCCGCGCGGCTCCGGTAGACTAGGGCCGTCGCTTTCCCCTGTGTCGCGCCCCCGCTCTGCGGGAAACGCGCGGGTGTGCAGCCGGACGACCGGCCGAGTGTTCGGGATGGGCGACGACGCCACCGACGACTTGGATCCCTGATGACTGCTGCCCTGTCCGCGCCCTCTGCTGCCCTCGACACCCCTGGGACGGCGGCGGAGACGGCCCCCGAGACCCTCCACGAGACCGTCTCCGAGACCATCCCCGAGACCATCCCCGAGACCGCTGTGATCCCCGGCGCCGACGGCGTCGACCTCGCCGACCTCGGCCTGCCCGAGCCGCTCCTGCGCGCCGTGGGCGACCTCGGCTTCGTGCGCCCGACGCCCGTCCAGGAGCAGACGATCCCGGCGCTGCTCGCCGGCCGCGACCTCATCGGCGTCGCGCAGACCGGCACCGGCAAGACCGCCGCCTTCGGCCTCCCCCTTCTCGCCGGCGTCGACCCGAGCGTCCGCGGGGTGCAGGCGCTCGTCCTGGTCCCCACCCGCGAGCTCGCCCTCCAGGTGGCCGACGCCGTCGCCTCCTTCGCCAAGCACCTGCCCGGCGTGCGCGTG
>AXCX01000325.1 GCA_000767215.1 Actinotalea fermentans ATCC 43279 = JCM 9966 = DSM 3133 | reverse complement strand
ACCTGCCGCAGCAGCGCGCGATCGCGGGCGGCGCGCAGGTGGTCGTCGGGACGCCGGGCCGTGTGATCGACCACCTCGACCGCGGCTCGCTCGTGCTCGACGACGTCCGCACCTTCGTCCTCGACGAGGCCGACGAGATGCTGCGCATGGGCTTCGCCGAGGACGTGGACCGCGTCCTGTCGTCCGCGCCGGCCGAGCGCCAGGTCGCCCTGTTCTCCGCGACCATGCCCCCCGGCATCGTCGCCGTCGCCGAGCGGCACCTGCGCAACCCGGAGCGGGTCGCCGTCGCGCGGCAGGCCACGACCGCCGCCGGGGTGCGGCAGTCGTACGCCGTCGTGCCCTTCAAGCAGAAGGTCGAGGCGCTCACGCGGGTGCTGGCGACCACCGACGCCGAGGCGACGCTCGTCTTCACGCGCACCCGGGCGGGCGCCGAGGAGACCGGCGCCGCGCTCGTGTCGCGGGGCATCGCCGCCGCGACCCTGTCCGGCGACGTCGCGCAGAAGGACCGCGAGCGCATCGTCGAGCGGCTCCGCGCGGGGACGGTCGACGTGGTCGTCGCCACCGACGTCGCGGCGCGCGGCCTGGACGTGGACCGCATCGGGCTCGTGGTGAACCTCGACGTGCCGACCGAGCCCGAGAGCTACGTGCACCGCATCGGCCGTACCGGTCGCGCCGGTCGCGCGGGCCAGGCGCTGACGTTCGTCACGCCCGCCGAGCGCGGACGCCTGCGGGCGATCGAGCGCACCATCCGCGCGACCCTCGAGGAGACCTCGATCCCGACGGGCGAGCAGGTCACTGCGCACCGCGTGGGCCAGCTCCTCGCCGAGGCCGCCGGGCGGGAGCCCGAGGGGCTGTTCCGCCGCGCCGTCGCCGAGCACTGCGCCGCGACCGGGACCGACGCCGCCGGCCTCGCCGCCGCGCTGCTCGCCGC
>AXCX01000324.1 GCA_000767215.1 Actinotalea fermentans ATCC 43279 = JCM 9966 = DSM 3133 | reverse complement strand
CCGCCGGGGCCCGCGCCGGGTGTGACCGGCCACAGCGACCGGCCCGCTGTGGACGACTACCGGTGGGGCCTCACGCGTCGGCGACGACCACCGCGAGCAGTCCCGGCCCGGCGTGCGCCCCCACCACGGCGCTGATCTCCGCGACGTGCACGGCGGTGAGCTGGCCGGCGCACGCCGCCCGCAGCCGGTCCGCGACCACTGCGGCCGCGTCCGGCTCGCCGAGGTGGTGCACGGCCATCTCGACCCGGCCCCGACGGGCCGTGTCCACGCGGGCCAGCTCGATCACGCGCTCGCGCGCCCGAGCCGACGTGCGGACCTTCTCCACGACGTCCAGCCGGCCGTCGCGCACCGACAGCACGGGGCGCAGGCCGAGGACCGTGCCCAGGGTCGCCGCGAGCGGGCCCAGCCGTCCGCCGGCGCGCAGGTACTCGAGCGTGTCGACGGCGAAGCGGACCGTCGTTCGCGCCGCACGGTCCTGCGCGGCCCGGGCGACCGCCGCGCCGTCGAGCGAGCGCGTACCCGCCGCCCGGAGCGCGGCGAACCCGAGCGCCATCCCGACCGTCCGCGAGTCCACGACGTGCACCGGCACGGCCGCCGACTGGGCGGCGATCTCCGCGGACGTCACGGTTCCCGAGAGCTCGCCGGACAGGTGGATGGACACGATCTCCGTCGCCCCCCGTGCCGCCACCCGGGCGTACGCGCGGGCGAAGGCCTCCGGACCGGGATGCGCCGTGCGCACCACGGCACCGGACCGCAGCGCCGAGACGATCTGCGCCGTCGTGATGTCCAGCCCCTCCCGATGCGGCACGCCGTCGACCACGACGTCCAAGGGCACCACGACGATGCCCGCGGCCTCGATCAGGCCGGCGGGCAGCGACGCCGTGGAGTCGGTGACGACGGCGACGTGGCCCATGTCAGGCCGGCACCACGTTGACCAGTCGCGGCGGCCGGACGATCACCGTGCGCACCGCCCGGCCGTCCAGAGCCCGCTGGACCCGCGGCGACGCCAGCGCGAGCTCGCGCAGGGCGTCCTCCGTCGCGTCCGGCGACACCTCGAGCTTGTCGCGCACCTTGCCCTGCACCTGGACGACGCAGGTCACGGAGTCGACGACGAGGTAGGCGGGGTCGGCGACCGGGAACGGCTCGCGGATGAGGCTGGCCGGGTGCCCGAGGCGCGACCACAGCTCCTCGGCCACGTGCGGCGCGAGCGGCGCGGTCATGAGGACGAGCGCCTCGGCTGCCGCGCGCGGCACCCGGTCCAGCGACGTCAGGTGGTTGTTCAGCACGATGAGGCGGGCGATCGCGGTGTTGAACCGCATCGCCTCCATCTCCGTGGTCACCTCGTCGATGGTCCGGTGCAGCACGCGCAGCGTCTCGGTGCCGGGCGCGTCGTCGGTCACGGTGACCTCGCCGGTCTCCTCGTCGACGACGTTGCGCCACAGCCGCTGCAGGAAGCGCTGCGAGCCGACGACGGCCCGCGTCTCCCACGGGCGCGACAGGTCGAGCGGGCCCATCGACATCTCGTAGACCCGGAAGGTGTCCGCGCCGTATGCCTCGTACATCTCGTCGGGGGTCACCGCGTTCTTCAGGGACTTGCCGATCTTCCCGTACTCCTGCGTGACGGGCTGGCCCTGCCAGGTGAACCCGGTCGGCGACGCAGCGTCCTCGACGACCTCGGCCGCCTGGACGTACGCGCCGCGCGCGTCCGTGTAGGCGTGCGCCTGGATGTACCCCTGGTTGAACAGCCGCCGGAACGGCTCGACGCTCGTCACGTGGCCCAGGTCGTACAGGACCTTGTGCCAGAAGCGCGCGTAGAGCAGGTGGAGCACCGCGTGCTCCACGCCGCCCACGTACAGGTCGACGCCGCCGCTGGTCCCCGCCGCCGCGTTGTGCTCCGGGCCCAGCCAGTAGCGCTCCAGCTCGGGGTCGACGACGACGTCGCGCATGCCCGGGTCCAGGTAGTTCAGGTAGTACCAGCACGACCCCGCCCAGTTCGGCATCGTGTTGGTGTCCCGGCGGTACGTCCGCGGCCCGTCGCCCAGGTCGAGGGTGACGTTCACCCAGTCCTCGTTCCGGCCCAGCGGCGGCTCCGGCATCGAGTGGACGTCGTCGGCGTCGAAGGTGCGCGGCGAGTAGTCGGGCACGTCGGGCAGGTCGACCGGCAGCGCCTCGGCCGGCAGGGCGATCGGCAGGTCGTGCTCGTCGTAGACGATCGGGAACGGCTCGCCCCAGTACCGCTGGCGGCTGAACAGCCAGTCGCGCAGGCGGTAGGTGACGGTGCCCTTCCCGACGCCGCGGCCCTCCAGCCACGCGGTGATGGTCGCCTTCGCGGTGGCGACGTCCATCCCGTCGAGCACGATCTCCTCGTTGCGGGAGTTCACGACGACGCCGTCGCCCGTGTACGCCCCACCCGGGTGGTCCGCGGGTGGCTGAACGGTGTGGATCACGGGCAGCTCGAAGGCCTGGGCGAACTCGAAGTCCCGCTCGTCCCCGCCGGGCACCGCCATGATCGCGCCGGTGCCGTAGCCCCAGAGCACGTAGTCGGCCGTGAAGATCGGGATCATGTCCCCGTTCACCGGGTTGATCGCCACGTGGCCGGTGAAGACGCCCGTCTTCTTGCCGGCGTCGGCCTGGCGCTCGACGGCCGTCTTGGCGGCCGTCGACGCCCGGTAGGCCGCCACCGCCGCCGTCGGGGTCTTGTGCCCGCCGGTCCACACGGCGTGGGTCCCGTCGGGCCAGTGCGTCGGCACCTCGTCCAGCAGCGGGTGCTCGGGCGCGACCACCATGAACGTCGCGCCGAACAGCGTGTCCGGACGCGTGGTGAAGACCTCGACCTCCTCGCCGCCGATGACGTCGAACGTCACCATGGCGCCCTCGGACCGGCCGATCCAGTTGCGCTGCATGGTGCGCACCTTCTCGGGCCAGTCGATGACGTCCAGGTCGTCGGCCAGGCGGTCCGCGTACGCGGTGATGCGCATGTTCCACTGCCGCAGGTTGCGCTTGAACACCGGGAAGTTCCCGCGCTCGGAGCGCCCCTCGGCGGTGACCTCCTCGTTCGCCAGCACCGTGCCCAGGCCCGGGCACCAGTTCACCGGCGTCTCGGAGACGTAGGCCAGCCGCTGGCCGTCCACGACGCGGCGGCGCTCGACGGCGTCCAGCACGTCCCAGGTCTCCCCGGCCCACGCCTCGGGCAGCGCACGCGTCCCGGCCTCGTACTCGGCGACGAGCTCCGCCACGGGCCGCGCGCGGCCACGGCCGCCGTCGGGCCGCACGGCCTCGGCGTCGTACCAGGCGTCGAAGATCTGCAGGAAGATCCACTGCGTCCACCGCACGTACTCGGGGTCGGTGGTCGCGAAGGAGCGGCGCGGGTCGTGCGCGAGCCCCAGGCGGCGCAGCTGGCGCCGCATGGTCGCGATGTTCTCCTCGGTGGTCTTGCGCGGGTGCTGGCCCGTCTGCACGGCGTACTGCTCGGCGGGCAGGCCGAACGCGTCGTACCCGAGCGCGTGCAGCACGTTCTCCCCGCGCATCCGGCGGTACCGGCCGACGACGTCGGTCGCGATGTACCCGAGGGGGTGTCCCACGTGCAGGCCCGCACCCGACGGGTACGGGAACATGTCCATGACGAAGAACGACGGCGCCGAGGGGTCCGCGTGCTGACCATCACCGTCCGTGAGCGACCCGGACGGGTTGGGCGTGTGGAACGTGCCCTCCTCCTCCCACCGGTCCTGCCAGGCCTGCTCGATGCGGCCGGCGAGCGCAGCGGTGTAGCGGTGCGACGGCTCCGGGGGCGTGCCCGGGCCGCCGGAGGTCACGTCGGTGGGGACGTCGGCGACGGTGGGTTCTTCGGGGGTGTGCACCAGCCAAGGCTACCGACCTGGCGAGGGCTACCCTGCGGACCATGAGCGCAGACGACGACGTCGCACTCGCCCGGGCACGGGCGGAGGCAGCCGAGGCGAAGGCCGCGGCGGCACAGGCGGCCGCGGAGGCGGCCGAGGCGCGGGCCGCGGCCCTCGAGGCCGAGCTGGCGGGG
>AXCX01000323.1 GCA_000767215.1 Actinotalea fermentans ATCC 43279 = JCM 9966 = DSM 3133 | reverse complement strand
CGCGGGGCGGCCGCGCTGGCCGCCGTCGGGCGCTCGGTCCGGGCGGGCGCCTGCCGACGCGGGCCGGCGAGGGCGATGATCCGGGGCACCAGGTCGTTCGCGACCCGCGACACCGCCTCGGCGACGCTGCCGTGGCCGCTCGGCTTGGTGACGTAGTCCGTCGCACCGGCGGCCAGCGCGTCGAGCGTCGCCGCCGCTCCCCGCTCGGTCAGCGTGGAGAACATGATCACCGGCATCCGGTGCCCTGCCCGGCGGAGCGCCCGCACGGTCGAGATGCCGTCCATCACGGGCATCTCGATGTCCATCGTGACGACGTCGGGCTTCAGCTGGTCGACCTTGCCGAGCGCGATCTGCCCGTTCGCGGCGACGCCGACGACCTCGATGCCCTCGTGGTCCTCGAGGGCGAGCGTGACGAGTCGCCGGACGACGACCGAGTCGTCGACCACGAGCACGCTGATCGGTGGCACGGGCCCTCCTGGGCGAAGGTCTGGGGCGCCGGCGCGCGGGGCGTCGGCACATGCTTCTGATCGGCCGCCGGGGGGTCTTCGTGAGACCTCCCCGGCGGCGACCGGTTCAGTTGGTCGTCCCTCAGTAGGTGAAGGCGTCGACGCGCGCACGCAGGTCCTCCGACATGCGGGCGAGCTCGCGGATGGAGGTCTCCATCTGCTCCAGGACCTCGGTGGTGGACTGCGCGGACGTGGCGACGCCGGTGATGTTCGCGGCGATCTCGCTCGCGCCGGTGGCGGCCTCGGTGACGCCGCGCGACATCTCGTTGGTCGTCGCCGTCTGCTCCTCGACGGCTGAGGCGATGGTCATCTGGTAGTCGTTGATCTGCGCGATGATCGACGAGATCTCGCTGATCGCCGCCACCGCGCCGTCGGTGTCGGCCTGGATGGCCTCGACCCGGCGGGCGATGTCCTCGGTCGCCTTGGCCGTCTCCTGCGCGAGCTCCTTGACCTCACCGGCCACGACCGCGAAGCCCTTGCCGGCCTCTCCCGCCCGGGCGGCCTCGATCGTCGCGTTCAGCGCCAGCAGGTTCGTCTGCTCCGCGATCGTCGTGATCACCTTCACCACGTCACCGATCTCCCGCGAGCTCACCCCCAGCTTCGCCACCGTGTCGTTCGTCGACACCGCCACCGCCGTCGCCTGCTCGGCGACCTTCGCGGCCTCGTGCGCGTTCTGGGCGATCTCCCGGATCGAAGCACCCATCTGCTCCGCACCCGCGGCCACCGCCTGCACGTTCCGCGACACCTGCTCCGCCGCCGCGGCCACGACACCGGCCTGCGCCGACGTCTCCTCCGCACCCGCAGCCACCTGCGCACCCGACGCCGACATCCCCTCGGCCGACAAGGCCACCGCGTCGGCCACCTCGACGACACCACCGAGCGTCGTGCGCAGCGACTGCTGGGCCGCGCCGAGAGCACCGGCCATCCGGCCCAGCTCGTCGTCGCGCTCGACCACCGGCGTCCGGGTGAGGTCGCCGCCGGCCATCGCGTCCACGGAGTCCTTGACCGCGAGCACCGTGCGCCGGATCGCGTTGGCGAACCACCAGCCGAGCGCGAGCGCGATCGCGACGCCGACCGCGGCCAGGACGAGCTGCGTCCGCTGGGCGCCGGCCGCCTCGTCGTCGGCGTGGCTCGCGATCTCCTCGGTCAGGGCGCCGACCTCGAGCTCGACCTGGGTGAGCGCCTCGACCATGACGCCGCCCTTCTCGGCTGCGCCGGCGTCGCGCACCGCGGCCCACTCCTCCGGGTCACCGGTCATCGCGGCGTCCAGGAGGTCGCCGTCGACCACCACCTGGTAGTCGTCGAACGCGGCCAGGTAGGCGTCCCATCCCTGGGGCGCGCCGCCGTCGGCCTTCTCGAAGGCGGCGAGGAAGGTCGCCTCGGCCTCGTCGAGCGCGCCGTAGGCGGCCTGCAGCTTGTCGACCTGCGCCTGCTTCATGTCGAGCGGGTAGGCGCCGATCGCGGTGACGGTGTTCCGCACGGTCCAGACGGAGTCCTTGAGCGCCGTGAGGGACGTCGCCACCTCGGTCTGCGCGTCGGCGAGGCGCTCGGTGTCGGCCCGCAGGCTGCCCACCGCCGCACCGCCCAGCGCGGCCATCGCCGCCAGCTCCGCCGCCAGGATGGTGACGACAGCCATCATCTTCATCCGGATCGGCACGTCCTGGATCGTGCGACGGCGGCGTGTGCTGGCAGTGACGGACATGGTGGGCTCCTCGTGCGGGGCGGCCCTGACGATGGCCGCCCACTGCCCAGACGATCGGACAAGATCACCCGGCGTTGACCGTTTCGAGCGGGTGACGTGCCAGTAACGAGCCTGCCGACGGGCGGGCGGTGCCGAGAACGAGGCGGGCCCCGCTCCGTCGTGCGGAGCGGGGCCCGTGGTCGATGCCCGGCGGGGTCAGACCCGGAACGCGCCGACGCGGGCGCGCAGGTCCTCCGACATGCGGGCGAGCTCGCCGATCGCCGCCTCCATCTGGGCCAGCACCTCGGTGGTGGACTGCGCCGCGGTCGCCACACCGGTGATGTTGGCGGCGATCTCGCCCGCACCCGTGGCGGCCTCGGTGACGCCGCGCGACATCTCGTTGGTCGTCGCGGTCTGCTCCTCCACCGCCGACGCGATCGTCAGCTGGTAGTCGTTGATCGCGGCGATGATGTGGGTGATCTCGCCGATCGCCGCCACGGCGCCGTCGGTGTCCGCCTGGATGGCCTCCACCCGGCGGGCGATGTCCTCGGTCGCCTTGGCCGTCTCCTGCGCGAGCTCCTTGACCTCACCGGCCACGACGGCGAAGCCCTTGCCGGCCTCGCCCGCCCGGGCGGCCTCGATCGTCGCGTTCAGCGCCAGCAGGTTCGTCTGCTCCGCGATGGTCGTGATCACCTTGACGACGTTCCCGATCTCCTGGCTCGACGTGCCGAGCCGCGCGACCTGCTCGTTCGTCGAGGCGGCGACGCTCGTCGCCTGCTCGGCGACCTTCGCCGCCTCGTGCGCGTTCTGCGCGATCTCCCGGATCGAGGCACCCATCTGCTCGGCACCCGCCGCCACCGCCTGCACGTTCCGGCTCACCTGCTCCGCCGCCGCGGCGACGACGCCGGCCTGCGCCGAGGTCTCCTCCGCACCCGCCGCCACCTGTGCGCCCGACGCCGACATCTCCTCCGCGGCACCCGCCACCGCGACGCTGGTCTCGGACACGCCGACCAGCGCCTCGCGCAGGGCGCGCTGGGCGAGCACGAGCTCGTCCGCCATCCGGCCCAGCTCGTCGCGGCTGCGGACCGCCGGCTCGGCGGTGAGGTCGCCCGCCGCCATGGCGCCGACGCTCCCCTGCACCTCGGCGACCGCGTTCCGGATGGTGCGCGCCACCTGGTAGCCGAGCCCGAGCGTCACCAGGCCGATGACGCCGAGCAGGATGAACATCGTCCGCTCGGCGGCCCGGCCCTCGTCGGCCGAGTCCTGCGCGACGCCGCCCGTGTAGGCGACCACCTCGGCCGCGACGGCGTCGAGGGCGTCGACGAACGCCCCCTTGACCGGCTCGGCCTCGTCGAGGAGCACCTGCTCGAACGTCTCCCGGTCGTCCTCGAGCGCCGCCGGGATCAGCTTCGTGTCACGGATCTGGCGCCACTGCGCCCAGCCGTCGACGAACGCCGTCCAGTTCTCCGACAGGAGGTCACCGACGGCGGCCTCGAACGCGGCCATGGCCGCGTCGACCTCGGCGTCGTTCGCGTCCTGGTCGGCCAGCCAGGCCTCCTTCTGCGCGTCCGACGGCGCCGCCGCGACCTGCGCGACGATCATCCGGGCCTTCAGCTGGCCCTGGTGCACCGTCTGCAGGGGCGCCGAGACGCTCGCCTGGACGAGCGCGAGCGAGCCGGCGTTCTCCGACAGGCTCCGCATCGAGGACACCGCGACGACGCCGCTGGCCAGCGAGCCGACCAGGAACAGCACGACGGTGCCCAGGATCTTGTTCCGCACCGAGCCGGTCACGGCCGACAGGCCGAACCGCGCACGCCGCGGCGCGGCCGGCGGGCCGGCGGGCGGGCGCGGC
>AXCX01000322.1 GCA_000767215.1 Actinotalea fermentans ATCC 43279 = JCM 9966 = DSM 3133 | reverse complement strand
TGCGTCGGCGACCGGCCGCGCGTCGTCCGCGGGCACCGGCCGCACCGGGACGCCCCGGGGGACGCGTCCGGCCGGACGCGGGTCGACGGCCCCCGCCTCGGAGATCGTGACCGGCCGCAACGCCGTCGTCGAGGCCCTGCGGGCCGGCGTGCCGTGCGAGGCGATCTGGATGGGCCACCGCGTGGAGGCCGACGACCGCATCCGCGAGATCCGGCGGATGGCGGGCGAGCGCAACCTCCCGCTGCTCGAGGTCACGACGGCCGAGCTCGACCGGATGACCGGCGGCATGGTGCACCAGGGTGTCGCGATGGCGGCCAAGCCCTACCGGTACGCCGACCTCGACCAGATCCTGGCGCGCGCAGAGCGGGCGGGTGAGCCGCCGCTGGTCGTCGCGCTCGACGGCGTGACGGACCCGCGCAACCTCGGGGCCGCGCTGCGCTCGGCGGGCGCGTTCGGCGCGCACGGCGTCGTCATCCCCGAGCGGCGCGCCGCCGGCGTGACCGCGTCCGCGTGGAAGGTCTCCGCCGGTGCCGCGGCACGCGTGCCGGTCGCGCGGGTGACCAACCTCGTGCGTGCGCTCGGCGAGCTGCGCGAGGCGGGCTGCTTCGTCGTCGGGCTCGACGCGGGCGGGACCACGCCGGTGAGCGAGCTGCACCTGGCGACCGACCCGGTGGTGCTCGTCGTCGGGTCGGAGGGCAAGGGCCTCGGGCGGCTGGTGCGCTCGACGTGCGACGTCGTCGCGTCCATCCCGATCCGGGCGGAGACGGAGTCGCTCAACGCGGGCGTCGCGACGGGCATCTCCCTCTACGAGGTCGCCCGCCTCCGCTCACAGGCCTGACCCCGCCCCTCGACCGACCACCCCTGCTCCCGTGTGGAGCGAGACCGACGTGACACGCGCGCGTGTCGGTCGTTCTCGCTCCACACAGGGCGCGAAGGCTCCACTCGGTCAGTCGGCGATGCGGGGGATGATCGCCGTGTCGGCGCCGAGGACCTGGGCCTCGCTCGCCCGGTGGCGCAGGACGGTCTCTGCGTAGCTGCGGGCCGCCTCGACCATCGGCACGTCGCGGCCCTGCTCGCGCGAGATGTACCAGCGGTGGTCGAGCATCTCGTGGAACATCTGGGCCGGCTGGAGCTTGCCCCGCAGCTCGCGCGGGACGGCGCGGACGGCGGGTTCGAAGACGTTCGTCAGCCAGTCGTGCGCGACGAACTCCTCGTCCTCGCCCTGGCGGTCCGTCGCGGCCCGGTAGGCGTCCAGGTCGTTGAGCAGACGACGCGCCTGCCCCTCCTCGACGTCGAGCCCCGTGAGCCGGAGCAGCCGCCGGGAGTGGTGACCGGCGTCGACGACCTTCGGCTGGATGCTCACGGTGGTGCCGTCGACGTCGGTGGTGATCGCCAGCTCGCCGACGTCGAAGCCCAGCTCGTTGAGGTGCTCGATGCGGGCGGCGACACGCCAGCGGTCGCTCGTGCCGAACGACTCCTCGCCCGTCAGCGCGTCCCACAGCTCGTCGTAGCGCGTGACCAGGCGGTCGCCGATCTCGATCGGGTCGACGCCCGGCTCGAGCATGTCACCGGCCTCGAGGTCCATGAGCTCGCCGATGATGTTCACGCGGGCGACGTCCATGTCGTAGGCCCGCTGGCCGTTCGACAGCCGGTCGTGCAGCTCGCCGGTCTCGGCGTCGACCAGGTACGCGGCGAACGAGCCCGCGTCGCGCCGGAAGAGCGTGTTCGACAGCGACACGTCGCCCCAGTAGAAGCCCGACAGGTGCAGCCGGACCAGGAGCACGGCGAGCGCGTCGATGAGCCGCCGGGTGGTGTCCGGCTGCAGGCTCTGCTGGCTGAAGAGCGCGCGGTAGGGGAGCGAGTACTGCAGGTGCTGCGTCACCAGCACCGTCTCCAGGCGCTCGCCCTCGAGGTCGACCCGCCCGTTGATGACGCCCACCGGCTCGACGCTCGGGGTGCCGATGCGGCGGAGGGCGCGCAGGAGCTCGTACTCGCGGTAGGCCACGGTCTCGCCGATCTCCTTGACCGCGATGACGCGGCCGGAGAGCTTGACGAAGCGCACGACGTGCCGGCTGATGCCGCGGGGGAGCGCGGCGAGGTTCTCGGCCGGCCAGTCCTCGAGCGGGATGTGCCAGGGGAGGTCGAGCAGCGCCGGGTCCGGGGCGGCCGCGGTGATCTGCAGGGACCCCGTCATGGGGACAGTCATGGTTCCTCCGAACGCGAAGGGCGGGACGGCAACCGCCGCCCCGCCCTCCGTGTTGCTGGGGTCAGTTCAGGCGCTCGCCCGTCGAGGCCGCGAACGCGTGGAGCTCGCCGTGACGGATCGCCACCCAGATGGTGTCGCCCTTGCGCGGCGGGGTGCGCGGGTCGACGCGCACGATGATCTGCGCCTCGCCGGCGCCCGAGTGGATCTCGCGAGCGGCAGCGCCGCCCATGACCAGCTCGCCGTAGGCGAGGGCGTCGGCGCCGAGCTCCTCGACGAGGACGACCTTGATCGGGATCGCACCCTCGGTCGCCTGGCTGACGACGTCGAGCGCCTCGGGGCGGAAGCCGACGGTCACGTGGCCGCGGTCCTCGGGGACGATCTTGGAGAGGACCTCGCGGGCCAGCGGGATGCGGGTGTTGGCCAGCTGCGCGCCACCCTCGACCACCTGGAACGAGCCGATGTTCATCGCCGGCGAGCCGATGAAGCCCGCGACGAAGACGTTGTTCGGACGGTCGTAGAGGTCACGCGGGTCGCCGACCTGCTGGAGGATGCCGTCCTTGAGCACGGCGATCCGGTCGCCCATCGTCATGGCCTCGGTCTGGTCGTGCGTGACGTAGACCGTGGTGACGCCGAGGCGGCGGGTGAGCGACGCGATCTGCGAGCGCGTCTGGACGCGGAGCTTGGCGTCGAGGTTCGACAGCGGCTCGTCCATGAGGAAGACCTGCGGCTGACGCACGATGGCGCGGCCCATGGCGACGCGCTGACGCTGACCACCGGACAGCGCCTTCGGGCGGCGGTCCAGGTACTCGGTCAGGTCGAGCATCTTCGCGGTCTCCTCGACGCGCTTACGGATGTCGGCCTTCGGCACGCCGGCGATCTTCAGGGCGAAGCCCATGTTGTCGGCGACGGTCATGTGCGGGTACAGCGCGTAGTTCTGGAACACCATCGCGATGTCCCGGTCCTTGGGCTGCACGTCGGTGACCTCGCGGTCGCCGATGAGGATCCGGCCGGAGTTCACGTCCTCCAGGCCGGCGAGCATCCGCAGCGACGTCGACTTGCCGCAGCCCGACGGGCCGACGAGGACGAGGAACTCGCCGTCCTCGATGTGCAGGTCGAGCGAGTCGACGGCGGGACGCTCGGTCCCCGGGTAGATGCGGGTGGCCTTGTCGAAGGTCACGGTTGCCATGCTGCATTCCCTCCACCGGCAGGTACGTGCCGGACGATCCGAGTGGAGTCGGGGGTGCCGGGTGGCACCGACACGTGCGGCTCGGTCCGTCCGGTCCGCTCGCGCGGCACCGGCGGACCTCCTCGCCCGTGCGACCCGCTCATGGTGCCACAGTCACCCCGGCCTGGGGACGGCCCGAAGGTCACGATCTGGCAGCTCCGCGGCCGCGTCGCGCGGTAGCCACGCCCGCCGCGGCCCCGGGCGTCAGGGGGCGGCCGGCGGTGCCGCGACCAGCGCGGCGAGGTCGCTGAGCAGGGCGGCGACGGCGGCGGGGTCGGCCACGCGGTGCCGGGCCGCCGTCGGGCCCGGGCCCAC
>AXCX01000321.1 GCA_000767215.1 Actinotalea fermentans ATCC 43279 = JCM 9966 = DSM 3133 | reverse complement strand
CGAGCGCGGCGAACGCGCGCTCGTCGGTGACGTCGTCGCCGGCGTAGAAGACCTGGGCGACGCCGAGCCGGTCCCGCAGGCCGCGCAGGGCCTCGCCCTTGGACACGTCCAGCACGGAGAGCTCGACGACGTCCTTGCCGGCCAGGACGTCCACGCCGGCGTCGTGCCCGGCGGACGCGGCGGCCCGGGTGAGGCGGGCGGCGTCGTCGGGGGCGGCGGTGCGCGTGTGCAGGACGACGGAGGCGGGCTTGTGCTCGACCCGCGCCGTGGTGCCGGCCACGAGCGCCTCGAGCGCCGCGGCGAGCTCCTCG
>AXCX01000320.1 GCA_000767215.1 Actinotalea fermentans ATCC 43279 = JCM 9966 = DSM 3133 | reverse complement strand
ATCGAGGTGAGCCGCCGCGTGGCCGAGGCCGCCGCGCTCGCCCGCCGGCACGCGCGCGCCGCCCAGGGCATGCGCTCCGCGCCCGAGGCCTCCCCGGTCTACCTGGACACGCCCGCCTGACGCCCGCCGGCGCCCGCCGGATGACCCGAGTGGGTGAAGCGGACGCCAGTTCCCGGAGAACCTCTCACACGCCTCACGGCACGGCCGATGGGCAGCCTGAGCACGGACCGCTCGCACCCCGGCCACGGATTCGGCCACCGCCCGCGTGACAGGGGACCGGACCGTGTTCGACTCCGTGAGCTTCGTGGCGATGAACAGCGCCCTCGACGGTCTGTCGATGCGTCAGCGCGTCATCGCCGACAACGTGGCCAACCTCCAGACCCCCGGCTACCAGGCCAAGCGCGTCTCCTTCGAGGCCCAGCTGGCCGACGCCGTCCGCCAGGGCACGGGTGCCGCGCGCGCCTCGGTGGCCCGCTCGCTCGAGCCGACCCGCGAGGACGGCAACAACGTCAACCTCGACACCGAGACGCTCCTCAACATCGAGACGAACCTGCGCTACCAGCTCGCGACGCAGGCCATCGACGGCACGTTCAGCAAGCTGCGCACCGCGATGAGGACCTCATGAGCATCTTCGGCGCCATCGGGGTGGCCGGTACCGGCATGACCGTGTACCGCAAGTGGCTCGACGCCATCTCGGACAACATGTCCAACCTCAACACCGTCCGGCGCACGGACGAGGACGCGTTCCAGACGCGCTACGTCGTCGCCAAGCCCATCGAGGGCGGCGGCACGCAGGTCGCCGGCATCGCGCTCGGCAGCGCCGAGGGCCGCCTGGTCTACGAGCCCGACAACCCCCTGGCCGACGAGGGCGGGTACGTGAAGTACCCGGACATCGACATGTCCAGCCAGATGACACAGATGATCATGGCCCAGCGCGGCTACCAGGCGAACGCCGCGGTCGTCGACCGGGCCACCGCCGCCTACCAGGCGGCCCTCCAGATCGGTCGCAGCTGATGAGCATCTCCCCGATCGCAGGCATCGCCGGCTTCGGCGGCGTCCCCGGCGCCTCCGCCGTCAACGCCCTCTCCGGCCTCGGCGGCGTCACCGGCGCCGCGGGCACGACGCCGGCCGGTGCCACGGGCGCGACCGGCGCCTTCTCCCTGACGAGCTTCGCCGACGCGCCCGCGGCCGTCGACTCGCTGCAGGCCCTGCAGTCCAACGCGACAGCGCTGGGCATCAAGGCCGTCACCGGTGACCTCGACGACGTGCACGACTACACGATCGCCTCCAGCCAGGCGAGCGTCGCGCTCGAGCTCACCGTCGCCATGCGCAACAAGGCCGTCGAGGCGTTCACCGAGATCATGAGGATGCAGGCCTGATGGCAGCTCAGCTCAACGGACTGCTCGGTCGCCTCCAGGCGACCCTCCGCCAGTTCAACCTCGCGCAGAAGACCCTGGGCCTCATCGGCATCGCCGTCCTCGTGCTGGGCGGCCTCGCGCTCTCCTCCTGGCTGAGCAAGCCGACGATGAGCCCGCTGTTCGCGAACCTGTCCAGCGCCGACGCGAGCGCCATCGTCGACCACCTCGAGTCCGCGGGCGTCGCCTACGAGCTCACCGACGGCGGCAGCACGATCCTCGTGCCCGCCGACAAGATGTACGCGATGCGGCTCGAGGTCGCCGCGGCGGGCCTGCCCACCGCGTCGGAGGGCGGCTACTCGCTGCTCGACGACATGGGCATGACCTCCTCGGACTTCCAGCAGCAGGTCACCTACCAGCGGGCGCTCGAGGGCGAGCTCGCGCGGACCATCGGCGCGATCAACGGCGTCGAGGCCGCGACCGTCAAGCTCGCGCTGCCCGAGGACAGCGTCTTCGTCGACGAGACCCCGGACCCGACGGCGTCGGTGTTCATCCGGACCACCCCCGGCACCACGATGGACGCCACCAAGGTGCAGTCGATCGTGCACCTGGTCTCGGCCGGCATCGAGGGCATGGACCCGGCCGACGTCGCGGTCATCGACGCGGACGGCCAGGTGCTGTCGGCGGTCGGCGGCAGCGCGGCCGACGGCCTGCGCGACGGGCAGACCGGCGAGTACGAGTCGCGCGTCCAGGCGGGCGTCCAGGCGATGCTCGACAAGCTCGTCGGTCCCGGCAACGCCGTCGTGAGCGTGACGGCCGAGCTCGACTTCGACCAGACGGTCCGCACCACCGAGACCGTCGAGACCGACCCCGACCTGCCGCCGCTGTCCTCCTCGACGACCACCGAGGAGTACACGGGCACGGGCAACGCCGACGGCGGCGTGCTCGGCCCCGACAACATCGCGGTCCCGGTCGACGGCAACGGCGGCGGCTCGTACAACAGCGAGTCCACGACCGTGAACAACCCCTACGACACGGTCACCGAGCAGCTCACGACGGCGCCCGGCGGCGTCCGCCGCCAGTCGGTCTCCGTCGTCGTGTCCGACGACGCCGGCGCCGGCCTCGACCTCGCCGACCTCGAGACCGCCGTCGCCGCAGCCGCCGGGGTGGACACCGAGCGCGGCGACGTCGTCTCCGTGACCCGGATGGCCTTCGACACGACCACCGCCGAGCAGGCGCAGGAGGCGATCGCGCAGGCCGAGGAGCAGGCCAAGGCCGCCGAGACGATGGGCCTCGTCAAGCAGGGCGCGGTCGCGCTCGCCATCATCATCGGGATCGCGGTGCTCGCGTTCCTCGTCGCCCGGCGCAACAAGCGGGCGCGGCGCGAGGCGCTCGACCTCGGGGTGCTCCAGCTGCTCGAGGCCCGCAAGACCGAGGCGCTCGAGGGCGAGACCCTCGAGGTCCCCGCCCTGCCGGCCGCCGCGCGGCAGGCCGCCGTCCGCAACGAGCTCGAGGCCCGCCGTGAGGACGTCCTCGCGCTCGCCGCCGAGCAACCGGCCGAGGTGGCCGAGGTGCTGCGCAGCTGGCTCGTGGGTGGTCGGC
>AXCX01000319.1 GCA_000767215.1 Actinotalea fermentans ATCC 43279 = JCM 9966 = DSM 3133 | reverse complement strand
ACCGGCACGCAGAAGGCCGCGCTGCTGCTCATCCAGCTCGGCAAGGACCAGGCCGCGCGCGTCATGTCCCAGATGGACGAGGCCGAGATCGAGGAGCTCACCACCGAGATCGCGCGCCTGGACCGCGTGAACCCCGAGGTCGCCCAGGCGGTCCTCGACGAGTTCTACGAGACGTCCATCGGGGGCAGCGGCGGCGCCGGCGGCCTCGGCTTCGCGCAGAAGGTGCTCGAGGCGTCCCTCGGGCGCGAGCGCGCCGCGGGCATGATGGAGCGCCTGGCGAGCTCCCTGCAGGGCCAGCCCTTCGAGTTCCTCCAGCACGCCGACGCGCGGCAGGTCGTCTCGCTGCTGTCCGGCGAGCACCCGCAGACCATCGCGCTGGTGCTGGCGCACCTGCGCCCCGACCACGCGTCGGCCATCATCACCGGCCTGCCGCCCGCCGTGGCCGGCGACGTCGCGCACCGCATCGCGCTCATGGAGCGCGCCTCGCCCGACGTCGTCGCCGTGGTCGCGGAGAACCTGCAGCGCAAGGCGTCCGCGGTGCTCACGCCGCAGGAGATGGCGGCGGTCGGCGGCGTCCAGCCCCTCGTCGACATCATCAACCGCACGGACCCGTCCACCGAGAAGATCATCCTCGAGAGCCTCGAGGCCCGGGACACCTCCCTCGCCGAGGAGGTGCGCAGCCGGATGTTCGTCTTCTCCGACATCGTGCTGCTCGAGGAGCGGGCCATCCAGCTCGTGCTCCGCGGCGTCGAGACGAGCACCCTGGCCACCGCCCTCAAGGGCGTCGAGGGCGACGTGCGCGAGAAGATCACGCGCAACCTGTCCGAGCGTGCGCGCGAGAACCTCGACGAGGAGATGGACCTGCTCGGGCCCGTGCGCCTGTCGCTGGTCGAGGATGCCCGCGCCACCGTCGTGCAGGTCATCCGGCGCCTGGAGGAGTCCGGCCAGATCGTCATCCGGCGCGAGGGCGAGGACGAGTATGTCGCCTGACGCCCGCGCCGCCACGCGGTTCACCCCCGCGCCGATCTCCGTCGACCACCGCGTCGACGGCGAGCGCGCCGGGTACGCCGCGGGCTGGGTCGCGGGCGCGCGCGCCGCTGCGGAGGCGGCGGCCGAGGCCGAG
>AXCX01000318.1 GCA_000767215.1 Actinotalea fermentans ATCC 43279 = JCM 9966 = DSM 3133 | reverse complement strand
CCCCCGAGCCGGGTGCGCCACCGCAGGCGTCGCGCGCGGAGGTGGTCCGGCGTCGGGCGACCGCGGCCACCGGTCCGGCCGGGCCCACCCTGACGCGGCTCGCGCCCGACGACGTCGCCGCGCTCGCCGAGCTCGTCGAGGACCTGTCGTCGTGCTACTCCGGGGGGACCGACCTGAGCCTCGACGTGCCCCCCGCGCAGGCGCTGCGGACGAACGGGGCGCGCGGCGCCGTCATCGTGCCGATCCGCGACGGGTGGCGGATGACGGACCTGCTCGTGCTGACCTCGGCGGAGACCGCGTACGTCGCACCGGACGCCGTCGACGGTCTGGAGCTGCTGTGCCTGCAGGCGGGCTCGCGCCTGGCGGCGCTGCGCCGGGTGGCCGAGCTCGAGGAGCTCGTGCACCGGGACGCGCTGACCGGCGTCGGCAACCGTGGGCTGTGGCAGATGGTCGTCGGGGACACCCCCGGCGGGCGGGCGTTCGGGCGCGACGCCGGCCCCGGCCAGCCGATGTGGGTGGCCGTCGCGGACGTGGACCGGTTCAAGGCGGTCAACGACGGGCACGGCCACCTCATCGGTGACGAGGTGCTCCGCCGCGTCGCGGAGACGTTCGCGGGCCTGCCGGGCTGGTCGGTCTTCCGGCTCGGCGGCGACGAGTTCGCGCTCTTCGGGCCCGCGGACGACGACGGCGGCTGGCCCCGCGCGCTCGGCGCCGCCGTGGACGAGGCGCAGACCGTGCTGGGCGAGTACGGCGTCGCCGTCTCCGTCGGTGCCGCCCGCACGACGCGCGAACGGCTGGCGCTCGACCACGCGCTCGCCGACAGCGCGCTGTTCCGGCGCAAGCGCGCCGGCGGCGCCGGGCTCACGGTCGCTGCGCCGCACTCGGGCGCGACACCCGTCGTCGGCACGGACGGGTAGCGGCCGCGCGGAGGTCCGGTTCCGCCGAGCCGACTGCCCGGCTGCAAGGCCCGTGCCCGTCCCGACACCTGTGGGTAGGAGGTGTCGAGATGAGGACGATGCGGACGGGTGCCCTGGTGGGCGTCCTGGTGGGTGTGCTCGCGCTGTCGCTCGCGGGCTGCCAGACGGGCCGGGCCGACGACGGCGGCGCCGGCGCGGGCGGCGGCGCCGGGACCGAGGGCGGCGGCGACGCGGACGTGCCGGACGTGACCGGCGACGGCGCGACCCTGGTGCTGCAGCTGCACGCCGCGGGCGGGTTCGTGCCCTGGGGGTACGACTTCGCGTCGGTGCCCGCGCTGAGCGTCTACGCGGACGGGACGGCGATCGTGCACGGCCCGATGACGATGGAGTACCCCGGCAAGGCCCTGCCGAACCTGCAGGTGGTGCAGCTGCCCGACGGCACGGTCCAGGAGATCGTCGCCGCGGCGGCGGAGGCCGACCTGCTCGCGCCCGGCCCCGACTACGGCATGCCGGGCGTCGCCGACCTGCCCACGACGAGGGTGACGATCGCCGTCGGCGGCCAGACGTACGAGCACGAGGCCTACGCGTTGGGTGCCGGCCCGGGCGAGACGACGCCGGAGGACGAGGGCATGTTCGGCGGTGGCGACACCGGGCTCACGGAGGAGCAGTCGGCGGCGCGGGTCACGCTGGCGCAGTTCATCCAGCGGGTGAACGGCCTGGTGGGTGCGACCGGCGCTGAGGAGTCCTACGCGATCCCCGCGCTGGGCGTCATGGCGATGCCGGTGGACCCGGCGACCGACCAGGGCGTCGAGGGCGTCGACATCCAGGTGCTGGCGTGGCCGGTGGGCGTCGCGCTCGCGGACGCGGGCCAGTGCGCGCTCGTCGAGGGCGCGGACGCGCAGACGCTCCTCGCGACGCTGGCCGAGGCGAACCAGCTCACCCAGTTCGAGCAGGACGGCGTCACGTACCAGGCGTGGTTCCGCCCGCTCCTGCCGCACGAGACGTCCTGCGCGGACCTGATCGGCTGAGCCGCCCGGTCAGAGGCGCGGGAGGACCATCGCCTTGACCTCGGCGCGGAGGATCTTGCCGAGCATCGAGCGCGGCGTCTCCTCGATCGCGACGATCCGCTTGGGCACCTTGTAGGCCGTGAGCTGGTCGCGGCACCAGGTGCGCAGCGCCTCCTCGTCGAGCGTCGCGCCCGGCTCGAGCTCGACGGCGGCGACCACCATCTCCCCGCCGCGCTCGAGCGGCTTGCCGATGACGGCGGCGTCGACCACGTCGGGGTGCCCGCGCAGCACGTTCTCGACCTCCGACGGCGACACGTTGAACCCGCCGGTGATGACGAGCTCCTTGGCGCGGTCGACGATCGTCGTGAAGCCGTCGGCATCGACCGTGACGATGTCGCCGGTGCGCAGCCAGCCGTCGTCGGTCAGCGACTTGGCGGTCTCGTCGGGGTCGTTCCAGTAGCCGGCGAACACCTGCGGGCCCGACAGCAGCAGCTCGCCCGGCTCGCCCTGGTCGACCTCGCGCGTCGGGTCCTCCAGGTCCACGACCTTCATCCGCGTCGAGGGGAACGGGATGCCGATCGTGCCCGCGCGTCGGGACGGGTGGAACGGGTTGCCGAGCGCCACGGGCGAGGACTCGGTGAGGCCGTAGCCCTCCACCAGCAGCCCGCCGGACATCGATTCCCACAGCTCGACCACGTGGTTCGGCAGGTTCATCGCGCCGGAGATGCAGAACCGGCACGAGCGCAGCGAGATCCCGTGCTCCTTGGCCGCCATCGCGGTGCGCTCGTAGATCGGCGGCACCGCGCAGTAGACCGTGGCGGGCGTGGACTTCATGGCGTCGAGCACCATGTCGACGTCGAACTTCGGGAAGAGCACGATGAGCGCCTGCTTGAGCACGCCGTAGGTGAGGTACAGCGTCATCCCGAAGCCGTGGAACATCGGCAGGATCGCGTAGAAGACCTCCTTGCGGTACTCGGCGCCGTGCATCCACGCCTCGCCCTGCAGGGCGTTCGAGTACAGGTTGAGGTGCGTGAGCATCGCGCCCTTGGGGCGGCCGGTGGTGCCGGACGTGTACTGGATCGCGGCGAGGTCGCCCACCTCGGGGCGCGGGTGCTCGGGGTCCAGCGGGTCGTGCGCCAGCAGGGCGGACCACGCGATCGTCCCGGGTGCGGCCTCGGTCAGCGACGCGCGCGTCCGGCGCAGGCTGGGCACCGGCAGGCTCAGCGCGAGGCGCTTCACGGTCGGGAAGGCCTCGAGGAGGTTGACGGCGACGACGTGCTCGGGGGCGACGTCGTCGGGGAACGCGCGGACCGAGGCGACCGCCTTGTCCCAGGCGATGACGACGCGCGCGCGGTGCGACTCGAACTGGTGGCGCAGCTCGCGCGACGTGTACAGCGGGTTGTGCTCGACCACGACGGCGCCCAGCCGCAGGACGGCGTAGAACGCCACCACGTGCTGCGGGCAGTTGGGCAGGATCAGCGCGACCCGGTCGCCGTGCCGCACGCCGAGCCGGCGCAGGCCCTCGGCCGCGCGGGCCACCTGGTCGCCGAGCTCGCGGTAGGTGGTCTGCCGGCCGAAGAACTGCAGCGCGGGGTGGTCGCCGGCCTCGGCGACCGACCGCTCGAGCATGGCGGTGAGCGGCTCGGTCGGCAGCGTGATCTCGGCGGGCACGCCCGGCTGGTAGTTCTTCACCCACGGGGCCGGGACCTGCTCGGGGACCGGCGCGGAAGCATGATCGGACACCCTCCGAGGGTACGACTCCCGGTCAGGCCTGGAGCAGGCCCCGCCGGCGGAGGACGGCGGCCGCGGCCGCGCCGATGCCGAACAGCGCCGCCGCCGCGGCGCCGCGCGTCATCGAGGCCGAGCCGGAGCCGTCGACGCCCGCGATCTCGAGGGAGTACGCGGTGACCGACGTCGCCCCCTCGGGCCCGCCGTACGCCATCGACTCGGTCGCGGCGCGCTCGGCCCCGGCCTCGAGGACGGCGTACTTCACGCCGTAGTCGGCGGCCGTGGCGGCGCCGGTGTCGACAAGCACCGAGGTGCCCTCGGCGGAGAGCTGCGTGGCGCCGTCGGCCAGGGCGGGGGCGCCGGCCGAGGCGGTGCCCAGGCCGTCGGCGAGCTGGGTGGAGCCCGCGGCGGCGTCGTCGAGCCCCGCGGC
>AXCX01000033.1 GCA_000767215.1 Actinotalea fermentans ATCC 43279 = JCM 9966 = DSM 3133 | reverse complement strand
AGCCCGACGTGCGCGCCCTGCCGCCCGGGCTGGAGCCCCGGCGCGCCCGCGTCCTCGCCCTCGCGGCGCGCCTGCGGGTGATCGTGGAGCTGGCCAGCGATGACGACGGCGGCGCCGTCAACCTCTGGCAGGCGGACCAGCGCAGCGCGGCGCTGCGGCACGTGGACCACGCCGCGCGTCGGGCGATGTGCGCGGCCACCCTGGTGGTGCCGGGCTGACGGCCCGGGCCCTCAGCCCTCCAGGACGGACCGGTAGACCCGCACGGTCTGCTCGGCGATCGCCTGCCAGGCGAAGTGCTCCTCGACGCGCTCGCGCGCCGCGAGACCCATCCGAGCCGCCCGGCCGGTGTCGGAGACGGCCTGCCGGAGCGCCTCTCCGAGGTCGGCCACGAACTGCGCCGGGTGCACCGGCGTGCCCGTGCCGTCGCTCACCTGCTCGATCGGCACCAGCCAGCCCGTGACACCGTCGTCCACCACCTCGGGGATGCCGCCGGTCCTGGTGCCCACGACGGGCAGCCCGCACGCCATGGCCTCCAGGTTGACGATGCCCAACGGCTCGTAGACCGAGGGGCAGACGAAGACGGTGCCGGCCGAGAGCACGGCGATGAGCTCGGCACGAGGCAGCATCTGCTCGATCCACACGACGCCCTGGCGACGCTCACGGAGGTCCTCGACCAGGCCGGCGACCTCGCGCGCGATCTCGGGCGTGTCCGGAGCGCCCGCGCACAGGACCAGCTGGACGTCGGCCGGGAGGTGCTCGGCCGCGCGCAGGAGGTACGGCAGGCCCTTCTGCCGCGTGATCCGCCCGACGAAGACGACGGCGGGACGGGTCGGGTCGATGCCGAGCGCCCGGACGGTCGCGTCCGCGCGCTCCGCGTCCTCGCCCTCCGGCCGCCGCCAGCCCGCCAGG
Source organism: Actinotalea fermentans ATCC 43279 = JCM 9966 = DSM 3133 (assembly GCA_000767215.1). Classification (GTDB taxonomy): domain Bacteria; phylum Actinomycetota; class Actinomycetes; order Actinomycetales; family Cellulomonadaceae; genus Actinotalea; species Actinotalea fermentans. The sequence continues at coordinate 20,616 of AXCX01000033.1, read as the reverse complement.
TCGATGCCGTTGTGCACGACGTGCACGCGGTCCGGGTGCACGTGCGGGTAGACCCGCAGGATGTCGTCGCGCATGCCGCCGCTGACGGCGATCACGGCGTCCGCGTGCTCGTAGGCCGTCCGCTCCGCCCAGCCCGAGAGGGCGTACCCGCCGCCGAGCTGCTCCGCCTTCCACGGACGCAGCGGCTCGAGGCTGTGCGCGGTGACGATGTGCGGCACGCCGTGCAGCAGCGCGGCGACGTGCCCGCCGAGGTTCGCGTACCAGGTGTGGGAGTGCACGACGTCGGCGCCCGCCACGTCGGCCGCCATGAGCAGGTCGACCCCGAAGGTCCGCAGGGCCGCGTTGTGCTCGGCGAGGCCGGCGGGGACGTCGTACCCCGACACCCCCGGCGCATCGCGGGGCCCGTCGAAGCACCTGACCTGCACCTCGAGGTGCTGGCGCAGCACTGCGGCGAGCTCGGTGACGTGCACACCGGCGCCGCCGTAGACGTGTGGGGGGTACTCGCGGGTGAGCAGGTCGACGCGCATGACGACACGCTAGCGATGATCAGCCGGATCGTCTGGCCCACGACCACACCGGGGCCTAGGGTCGGATGCATGGCAACGCCGCGCGTACTCGCGATCGTCCTGGCAGGCGGGGAGGGGAAGCGGCTCATGCCGCTGACCGAGGAGCGTGCCAAGCCGGCCGTGCCCTTCGGCGGTCTGTACCGGCTCGTCGACTTCGCGCTGTCGAACCTCGTCAACAGCGGCTACCTGCAGATCGTCGTCCTCACCCAGTACAAGTCGCACAGCCTCGACCGTCACGTCGCGCGGACCTGGCGGATGTCGTCGCTGCTGGGCAACTACGTGGCCCCGGTGCCGGCGCAGCAGCGGGTCGGCAAGCACTGGTACCTCGGCAGCGCGGACGCCATCTACCAGTGCCTGAACATCATCGAGGACGAGCGTCCGGACATCGTCGTCACCGTCGGCGCGGACCACGTCTACCGCATGGACTTCTCGCAGATGGTCGACGCGCACATGGCCTCCGGCGCGGAGTTCACGGTGTCGGCCATCCGGCAGCCGATCGGGCTCGCCGGCGAGTTCGGCGTCATCGAGACCCAGGCGGACGACCCCACGCGCATCGCCGCCTTCCGCGAGAAGCCGAAGGACCCGGTCGGCCTGGCCGACTCCCCCGGGGAGGTCCTCGCCTCGATGGGCAACTACGTCGCGAACGCCGACGCCCTCGTCGAGGCCGTCACGCAGGACGCGCAGAACCCGACGTCGAAGCACGACATGGGCGGCGACATCGTGCCCTGGTTCGTGGCCCGCAACACCGCGGGCGTCTACGACTTCATCCGCAACGACGTCGCCGGGTCCACGGACCGCGACCGCGACTACTGGCGCGACGTCGGAACCATCGACGCCTACTACGACGCCCACCTGGACCTCATCTCCGTGAGCCCGGTGTTCAACCTCTACAACACGAAGTGGCCGCTGTTCACGGGCAACTCCGGCCTCCCGCCGGCGAAGTTCGTGCACGCAGGTCCGGGTCGTCTCGGCCACGCGGCGGACTCGCTCGTGTCCCCCGGCGTGATCGTCTCGGGTGCCACGGTCTCCGGGTCCGTGCTCTCCCCCGGCGTCTACCTGCACTCGTGGGCGTCGGTCAGCGACTCCGTGGTGCTCGACAACGCCGTCGTCGGGCGGCACGCGCAGGTGCACCGCGCGATCCTGGACAAGAACGTCGTCGTGCAGGAGCGGGCGCGCGTGGGCATCGACCCCGAGCACGACCGCGCCCGGGGCTTCACGGTGAGCGAGGGCGGCGTGACGGTCGTGCCGAAGGGCACCGTCGTCACGGCCTGAGCGGCGGTCAGCCGATCGGGTGGACGAAGAACCCCGACCGCAGCTTCGGCTCGAACCACGTCGACTTCGGCGGCATCACGAGGCCCTCGTCGGCCACGTCCATGACCTCCTCGGTCGACGTCGGGTGCAGCGCGAACGCCGCCGCGAAGGCCCCTGAGTCCACGAGCCGCTCGAGCTCGGCGGTGCCGCGGATGCCGCCCACGAACGCGATCCGCTCGTCGGTGCGCGGGTCGGCGATGCCGACGAGCGGGCCGAGCACGCGGTCCTGGAGCACCGACACGTCCAGGCGCGCGATCGGGTCGCTCTCGTCGGCGACGTCCTCGTGCGCCGTCAGCAGGTACCAGCGGCCCGCCAGGTACAGGCCGAACTGGTGGCGTCCCGGCTCGGGAGCACCCTCCACCAGCAGCACGTCGAAGTCGGCCGCGAGCGCCGCCAGGAACGCGTCCGCGTCCCGGCCCGCGAGGTCCCGCACCACGCGGTTGTAGGCGAGGATCGTCAGCTCGTCCGCGGGGAAGACCACGACGGGGAACTCGTCCGCGCCGGGCCCGGCGAGCTCGGCGGCGACGCGCGCGGCGGCGGCGCTGCGGTGGTGGCCGTCGGAGACGTACAGCGTCGGCACGCGGGCGAACGCGGCCTCCAGGACCCCCGCCTGCTCCTGCGGCACCGTCCACAGCGTGTGCCCGACGCCGTCGTCGGTCACCAGGTCGTACTCGGGCTCGCCGGCGGTCACGGCCGCGAGGACCTCGGCGACGGTCGACGCCCCGTCGGCCGCCGGGCGGTACATGAGGAACACCGGCTCGTCGTGGGCCCGCAGCACCGCGATGTGGCGCGTCCGGTCGGTCTCCTTGTCGTGCCGCGTGTGCTCGTGCGTGGCGATCACGCCGCTCGCGTAGTCCGCGACGCTCGCGCAGCCGACGACGCCCGTCTGCACCCGCTCCCCCATCCGCTGCCGGTAGACGAGCAGGCCGGGCGCGTCGTCGGCGACGAGCACACCGCGGGCCAGGAAGTCCTCCAGCGCCGCGCGTCCGGCGGCGTAGACGCCCTCGGTGTGCGGGTCGACGTCGTCGGCCAGGTCGATCTCGGGCCGCGACACGTGCAGGAAGCTGTCCGTGCTGCCAGCGGCGAGCGCCCGCGCCTCGGCCGTGTCGACGACGTCGTACGGCGGCGCGGCGACGGCGGCGACGCGGTCGCGGGGCGGACGGAGGGCGCGGAAGGAGCGGATCGTGGCCACGGGCCCACTGTCCCAGAACGCGCCCCGGCCGCGGCTCCGCGCGCCACGGACCGGACGCCCCGGGAGGCCGGCGGGCTCAGTCGCGCCAGGCGGGCCGGACGACGTCGACCAGCCGTGCACCCATCGGTTCGAGCTCCGCCCAGGGCCCCACGACCTCGAGCACGGCGTACGACCCGGTGGGCAGGCCCGCGCGGACCTGGGCCAGGTGGGCGGCGGAGGCGCTGCCGGCCAGGTGCGCCGCGGCACCGGACATCGCCGGCTCGTGCCCGACCACGAGCAGCGTCCGCACGCGCGCGTCCGTCGCCGTCACGTGGTCGACGACCTCGCCCGGGTGCGCGCCGTACAGCGCGTCCGACAGCACGACCTCCGGCTCGGGCACGTCCGCGAGCGCCGCCGCGACGTGCGTCCAGGTCTCCTGGGTGCGCAGCGCCGACGAGACGAGCACGCGCTCGGGGATCAGGCCCGTCGCGCGGAGCGCGGCACCCACCCCGCCCGCCTGCCGGACGCCGAGGCTCGTCAGGCGGCGCAGCTCGTCGGCGCCACCCGCGTGCTCGGCCTTGGCGTGCCGGAGCAGGACCAGCCTGCGCACGGTGCCGGGCACGTCACTGGCCCATCGCGTGCACGCCACCGTCGACGTGGACGACCTCGGCCGTCGTGGCGGGGAACCAGTCCGAGAGCAGGGCGCAGACCGCGCGCGCCGTCGGCTCCGGGTCCGCGCTGTCCCAGCCGAGCGGCGCACGCTCGGACCAGCCGCCCTCCATCTGCTCGAAGCCCGGGATGTGGGTCGCGGCCGTCGTCCGGACGGGCCCGGCCGCCACGAGGTTGACGCGCACGCCCTGCGGACCGAGGTCGCGCGCCAGGTACCGCGCCGTGGACTCGAACGCCGCCTTGGCCACGCCCATCCAGTCGTACACGGGCCACGCGTAGCGGGCGTCGAAGGTCAGGCCGACCACCGACGACCCGGGGGCCAGCAGCGGCTGGGCCGCCACGGCGAGGGCCTTGAGCGAGTAGGCGGAGATGTGGACCGCCGTCGCGACGTCCTCCCACTGCCCGCTCAGGAAGTTGCCGCCCATGACGGACTGCGGCGCGAACCCGATCGAGTGCACGACGCCGTCGAGGTGGTCGACGTGCTCACCGACGCGCTCGGCGAGCGCGGTCAGGTCGTCCGCCGAGGTCACGTCCAGCTCCACCACCGGCGCCGGGGTGGGCAGGCGGCGGGCGACGACCGAGGTCAGTCGCGTCTGGCGACCCGGTGCGGTCAGGACCACCTCGGCGCCCTCCTGCTGCGCCAGGCGCGCCACGTGGAACGCGATCGAGGTGTCCACGAGGACCCCGGTCACCAGCAGCTTCTTGCCCTCGAGCAGCCCCATCGGCGCTCTCCTTGTCGTCGGTGGTGGCACGGCGCGCACGGGCGCGCCGTGATCGGTCTATCCAAGCGCGATCAGTGGCCCATGCCCAGGCCGCCGTCCACGGGGATGACGGCGCCGCTGATGTACGCGGCGTCCGGCGAGGCGAGGAAGTGCACGACGCCGGCCACCTCCGTCGGCTGCGCGAAGCGCCCGGCCGGGATCGCGGCCTTGTACGCGTCCTGGCGCTCGGTCGGCAGGGCCGCGGTCATCGCCGTGTCGATGAAGCCCGGCGCGACGACGTTCGCCGTGATGCCCCGACCGCCCAGCTCCCGCGTGATCGAGCGCGCCATGCCGATCAGGCCCGCCTTCGACGCCGCGTAGTTGACCTGCCCCTGTCCGCCGTACAGGGCGATCACGGAGGAGACGAGGATGATGCGCCCGCGCCGCTGCCGGATCATCCCGGTCGCCGCGCGCCGCACGCAGCGGAACGCGCCCGCGAGGTTCACGTCGAGCACCTGGTCGAAGTCGTCGTCGGTCATCCGCATGAGCAGCTGGTCGCGGGTGATGCCCGCGTTGGCGACGAGGACCTCGATCGGCCCGTGCGCGGCCTCGACCTCCGCGAAGGCGGCGTCGACCGCGGCGGAGTCCGTCACGTCCCCCGTGACACCCAGCACGCCGGCCGGCGGCTCACCGCCCCTGTCGAACGAGGCGACCTTGTCCCCGGACGCGAGGAACCGCTCGGCGATCGCCTGGCCGATCCCCCGGCTGGCACCGGTGACGAGGACGCTTCGGGGGGTGGTGTCCGACACGCGGGGACCTCCTGTGCTCGCTGGATCGGGTCCCGCAGGCGCGGCCCCGACCGACCGTAGCCCACGGCGCTGCCGCGCCGAGATGACGCCTCGCACAAGGCCGGGGGGCCGACGCTGTGGGGCCCCGACTGCCGCGCCTAGACTCAGGAGGTGAAGCCGCAGCGACCTGACGGCAGCGCAGACCAGCGCCCTGCCGCGTCCGCTCCCGGCACGCCCGTCCGCATCACCGCGGTGCCGGCCCCGCTGTCCGACGACGTCTCGGCCCGCGCGCGGCGCTACCTGATCCAGATGACGATCCGCGTCGTGTGCTTCCTCGGCGCCGTCGTCGTGGACCACTGGACGCGCTGGGTCCTGCTGGCGGGCGCCGTCGTCCTGCCCTACGTCGCCGTCGTGCTGGCCAACGCGGGCCGCGAGCGCCGCAGCGACCCCGGGACCTACCTGGACGCGCCCACGCCCCCGGTGCTGCCACCCGGCCCCGGCCCGGCCGGCCGCTCCGGCGCGGCAGACTGAGCACGTGGACGACGAGCGGGTGGACGACGAGCACGTGGACGACGAGCAGGTCAACGACGCGGCGGCGAGCGACGTGAGCGACCTGGAGTGCAGCTCGCGCGGCTGCCGTGCGCCGGCGCAGTGGGGTCTGCTGTGGAACAACCCCCGCATCCACACGCCGGAGCGGCGCAAGGTCTGGCTGGCCTGCGACGACCACCGTGAGCGCCTCGAGCGGTTCCTCGGCAACCGGAGCTTCCTGCGGGACACCGTGCCGGTGGCCGGTCTCGCCGAGGCCCTCGAGGGACCGCACGGCGCGGCCGACGAGCCGTGAGTCTCCGCCGCGCGGCGTCCGTGATGGCCGTCGCGCTGCTCGTCGCCGCCGGGTGCGTGCTCGCCGGCATCTGGCAGTGGACCCGCCACGAGGACCGCAGCGCCGCCGTCGCGCTCGTCTCGGCCAACTACGACGCCGCCCCGGCGGCGCTCGCCGACGTCGTCGGGGACGGCCTGCAGCCGGGCGAGGTCTGGCGGCCGGTGACCGTCCGAGGCGACTACGTGGGCGCCGCCGTGCTCCGCAACCGGCCGGTGTCGGGCACGCCCGCCGCCCACGCCCTGGGGGTGCTCGAGGTCGCCGACGGGCCGTGGCGGGGCCGGCTGCTCGTCGTCGACCGGGGCTGGTTCCCGGCGGCGGAGGCGTCAGCGGGCCGGCCGGTCCCCCAGGGCACGCTGGACGTCGTGGTGCGCCTGCGGTCGGCGGAGCCGCGCGCGGAGCGCGACGCCCCGGCAGGTCAGGTCCAGGCCATCGCCGTCGACCAGGTCCTGGAGGCTGCGGGGCTGCAGGGCGCCGACGTCGTGCCCGATGCGTACGGCGTCGTCGCGACCGAGGACGGCCGGGTCCCGGACGACGTCACCCCGGTGCCACGGCCCGACGCCGACCTCGGGCCGCACCTGTCGTACGCGTTCCAGTGGTGGGTGTTCGCCACCGGGGCCCTGGTGGGCGGCGTCGTGCTCCTCCGCCGGGAGGAGGCGGAAGGGGCGGCATCGCAGGTCGCGACCGCGGACGAGGGTGGCACCGCCGAAGCGGGCGCGCGGGTGGGCACGACCGTGCGCGCGACGCCTCCTCCATCGGAGGGCGCGACGCGCGCGGCGCGGCAGCAGCCACCCGCGGCGGCGACGCGTCGACCCCACCGTCGTCGGCCGACGGCCGAGGAGGAGGAGGACGCGATCCTCGACGCCGCCGAGGGCCGGTCCGGCCCTCTCAGCCCCCGTTCTTGATGGCGGCGCGGCGGGCCTCCGCCGCCGCCCCCCGGGTCGCGCCCCCGCGGCTGCGCATCTGCACGCCGGACTCGGCGAGCACACCGTGCACGAAGCCGTAGGAACGACCGATGTCCTCGGCCATCGACCGGATGCTCTCGCCGCGCTGGTAGCGCTCGACGAGGGTCTGCGCGAGGCTCTTGCGCCCCTCACCAGTGATCCGGGAGCCCTTGGGCAACCTGTCGCTCATGTGGTGCCTCCTGTGTCGTGCGAGCGGTGTCACGCGAGCGAGACGAGGTCCGCGTAACTCTCGTTCCACAGATCTTCGTCCCCGTCGGGCAGGAGCACCACTCGATCCGGCGCCAGACTTTCCACGGCCCCTTCATCGTGAGTGACCAGAACAACTGCCCCCTCGTATCGGCGCAGGGCCGACAAGATCTCCTCGCGACTCGCCGGGTCGAGGTTGTTGGTCGGCTCGTCGAGCAACAGCACGTTAGCGGCCGAGACGACCAGCGTCGCGAGCGCGAGCCGGGTTTTCTCGCCACCCGACAGAACCGCCACCGGCTTGTCCGCGTCGTCGCCCGAGAACAGGAACGACCCGAGCACCGAGCGCACCTGGGTGTCCGTGAGGTCGGGGGCCGCGTGCCGCAGGTTCTCCACCACCGTCGCGCCGGCGTCGAGCGTCTCGTGCTCCTGCGCGTAGTACCCGAGCTTGAGCCCGTGACCTGGGACGACCTCACCCGTGTCGGGGCCCTCCACGCCCGCGAGCAGGCGCAGCAGCGTCGTCTTGCCGGCACCGTTGAGGCCGAGCACCACGACGCGGCTCCCCCGGTCGATCGCCAGGTCCACGTCCGTGAAGACCTCCAGCGACCCGTAGGACTTGCTCAGGCCGGTCGCCGTCAGCGGGGTGCGCCCGCAGGGAGCGGGCGTCGGGAACCGGAGCTTGGCCACCTTGTCGCCGGCGCGCTCGGCCTCCAGCCCGGTGAGCAGGCGCTCCGCCCGTCGGGCCATGTTCTGCGCCGCCACGGCCTTGGTCGCCTTGGCCCGCATCTTGTCGGCCTGCGCCATCAGGGCGGCGGCCTTCTTCTCCGCGTTGGCCCGCTCGCGCTTGCGACGCCGCTCGTCGGTCTCCCGCTGCAGCAGGTAGGCGTCCCAGCCGAGGTTGTACTGGTCCAGCTCCGCGCGGTTCGCGTCCAGGTGGAACACCTTGTTCACGGTGGTCCGCACGAGGCCGACGTCGTGGCTGATGACGAGGAAGCCACCCGGGTACGCGGCGAGGAAGTCGCGCAGCCACAGCACCGAGTCGGCGTCGAGGTGGTTGGTCGGCTCGTCGAGCAGCAGCGTGTCCGCGCCGGAGAACAGGATGCGCGCGAGCTCCACCCGCCGGCGCTGGCCACCGGACAAGGTGCCGACCGGCTGGTGCAGCACGCGGTCGTCGAGGCCCAGGTTCGCCGCGATGCGGGAGGCCTCGCTCTCCGCCGCGTACCCGCCCGCGGCGGTGAACCGCGCGTCGAGCCGGGAGTAGCGCTCCATGGCGGCGTCGCGCTTCGCGTCGTCGGCGCTCGCCATCGCCGCCTCGGCGGCGCGCATCGAGCGGATGATGTGGTCGAGCTCGCGCACCGAGAGGATCCGGTCCATGGCGAGCATGTCGAGGTCGCCCGTGCGCGGGTCCTGGGGCAGGTAGCCGACGTCGCCGCTGCGCACGACCTTGCCGGCCGTCGGCATGCCCTCACCCGCCAGGACGCGCGTGAGCGTGGTCTTGCCCGCGCCGTTGCGCCCGACCAGGCCCACCCGGTCGCCCGGCGCGATCCGGAACGACGTGGGGACGAGCAGCTGACGGACTCCGACGCGCAGCTCGACGTCCTGCGCGGTGATCACTGCCGTTTCCTCTCACACCGATGACCGGGCCCTGTGGGCGGACACAAACGCCGACCATGGTACGACCCGCTAGCGTGACGCCCGATCCATTTTCCCCGGCCCGGCTGCCCGGCGGCCAGGACCCGACGCCCCGGGAGCCCCGATGAACGCCGACCGCGAGCAGTCGCTGCCCGCCCCCGACGGCGCGGCCGCCGCGCCCGGTGCCCTGCCGCACACCAGGGCGTGGAGCACGACCGACCTCTCGCTCATCGCCACGTTCGCCGCGGTGATCGCCGTCGGCTCGCTCGTCGCCGTCCCGGTGTCAGGGGTGCCGGTACCGGTGACGCTGCAGACCTTCGCCGTCCTGCTCGCCGGCGCCGTCCTGGGTGCCCGGCGCGGGAGCCTGGCGGTGCTGCTCTACCTGGCCGTGGGTCTGGCGGGCCTGCCGATCTTCGCGCAGGGGTTCGGAGGACCGGCCGTCATCGGGCGGGCGAGCGCCGGCTACCTGCTCGCCTTCCCCGCCGCCGCGTGGCTGATCGGCGCCGTGGCGGAACGGTCGGCGCGCCGTGGCTGGGGCGTGCGCACCGGATCGCTCGTCGTCGGCGGGGTCGTCGCCTCGCTCGTCGTGTATGCCGTCGGGGTGCCGGTCATGGCCGCCCGCACGGCCATGAGCCTCGGCGAGGCCGTCACCTTCAACAACCTCTTCGTTCCGTTCGACGCCGTGAAGCTCGGGCTGGCCGTGCTCGTCGCCACGAGCGTCCACCGCGCGTTCCCGGACCTTCTCCCCCGCCGCTGACCGCGCCGGCGCCGTGATCGAGCTCCACGAGGCGGGCGTCACCGTCGAGGTACCCGGCCCGGCCGGGACCCTCGAACGGCGGGTCGTGCTCGAGCCCCTCACCTGCACGCTCACCGAGCGGCGCATCGCGGTCATCGGTGCGAACGGGTCGGGCAAGTCCACGCTCGCCCGCCTGGTGAACGGCCTGCGCCCCGCCACCACGGGCCGGGTCACCACCTGCGGGCTCGACGTGGCGACCCACGGCGCGCGCGTGCGCTCGCTCGTCGGCTTCGTCTTCACCGACCCGGACGCCCAGCTCGTCATGCCGACCGCGCTCGAGGACGTCGCCCTGTCCCTGCGCCGGGCGGTTCCCGACCGGCGTCAGCGGGAAGCCCGGGCCCGGGAGGTGCTCGAGCGGTTCGGGCTCGGGGAACGGGCCCACACCCCGGTGCACGCCCTCTCCGGTGGGCAGAAGCAGCTCCTCGCCCTCGCCGGGGTCCTCGCGACGGAGCCACAGGTCCTCGTCGCCGACGAGCCGACGACGCTCCTCGACCTGCGGTGGCGAAGGGTCGTGGAGGACGTCCTGGACGAGGTCCCTGCACAGGTGCTCCACGTGACGCACGACCTCCAGGCCGTCGAGCGCGCAGACCGGGTCCTCGTCGTCGACCAGGGCCGGGTCGTCGCCGACGGCCGCGCGGCCGAGGCCGTTGCCGCCTACCGGGACCTGATGGCGGTCAGGTGAGCCGACCGCCCCGCGCGTGGACGGACCCCGTCGGCCTCTATCGGCCCGGGGACACGGCGCTGCACGCCGCACCGGCGGGCCTCAAGCTCGCTGTCCTCGCCGCGCTGGGCGTCGCCGTCGTCGTCGTGCGCGGGCCGTGGCCCGCCCTTGCCGCCTTGGGACTGGGGGGCGGGGCGGCCGTCGTCGCCCGGCTGCCGTGGCGCGCCACGGCGGCCGGCCTCGCACCCGTGACGCTCACCTCCCTCCTCCTCGGCGGGTACCAGGCATGGCAGCGCGGCCCGGCCCTCGGCGTCGAGGTCGCCGCAGACCTGCTCTCGGTCGTCGCCGCCGCCACGGTGGTCACCGCCACGACCCCGGTGGACGTCCTGCTCGACCTCCTCGTCCGTGCACTCCGGCCGCTCCGGCGCGTCGGGCTCGATCCGGATGCCGTCGCGCTGACGGTGGCGCTCATGCTCCGTGCGATCCCCGCGCTCGGTCGTCTCTTCGTCGAGGTCCGGGACGCCGCCCGGGCCCGCGGCCTCGAGAGGGCCCCCCGAGCGGTGCTCGTGCCGTTCGCCGTCCGCACGGTCGGGCGCGCACGAGCCACTGGCGAGGCGCTGGCGGCGCGCGGGCTCGGCGACTGAGCCACACGGCGTCTCGCAGGCGCGCGCACGCGCCCGGCCCTACCGTGATCACATGACGTTCAGCGAGGGTGGCAGCTTCGAGGGCGGCCGGGTCGGCACCCGCCGGGGCGGCGGGCGCGGTGCAGCGCTCGGCGGCGGCGGCATCGGCCTGGCGATCGTCGCGTTCCTCATCTACCAGTTCACGGGCGTCGACGTGAGCGGCGAGCTCGCGAGCCTGCAGGGCGGCGTCCAGGCGCCCGGCGGCCAGGAGGAGATCGGGACCATCGGCGAGTGCTCCGTCGCCCAGGCGAACGAGCAGCGCGACTGCCGCCTGTCGGCCACCGTGCAGGCGCTGGACGAGTACTGGGACCAGACGCTCCCGACCGAGGGTGCCAGGCTCACGGTTCCCGACGTCTGGGCGTTCGACGCCGCGACCTCCACGGGCTGCGGCGACGCGACCTCCCGGACGGGGCCCTTCTACTGCCCGGCCGACCAGTCCATCTACCTGGACCTGACCTTCTTCGACCTGCTCATCAGCGAGTTCGGCACCTCGGGTGGCCCGCTCGCGGAGATGTACGTCACGGCGCACGAGTACGGGCACCACGTGCAGAACCTGCTGGGCACGATGGACGGGCTCGACCGGAGGGACACCGGCCCCACCTCCGACGGCGTCCGACTCGAGCTCCAGGCCGACTGCTACGCCGGCATGTGGGTCGGAGCCGCGGCGACGACGCAGGACCCGGACCGCCCCGGGGTGACCTTCCTCGAGCCGCCGACGCAGGCCGAGCTCGCCCAGGCGCTGTCCGCCGCGGAGGCGATCGGCGACGACCACATCCAGGAGCAGGCCGGCGGGGGTGTCAACCCCGACCTGTGGACCCACGGCTCGAGCGAGCAGCGCCAGCGCTGGTTCACCGTCGGCTACGAGCAGGGCACGCTCGCGGCGTGCGACACCTTCTCCGCCGAGGAGCTGTAGGCCCGGTCCGAGGACCTGCGGGCCCGGTCCGAGGACGAAGCCCAGGCCTCAGACGTTGAAGCCCAGGGCGCGCAGCTGCGCGCGGCCGTCCTCGGTGATGCGCTCGGGGCCCCACGGCGGCATCCAGACCCAGTTGATGCGGAAGCCGGCGACCAGGCCGTCCAGGGCCTGCCCCGCCTGGTCCTCGATGACGTCGGTGAGCGGGCACGCCGCGGACGTCAGGGTCATGTCGATGACCACGTGGTTGTTCGGGTCGATCGCCACCCCGTAGACCAGACCGAGGTCGACGACATTGATCCCGAGCTCGGGGTCGATGACGTCGCGCAGCGCCTCCTCGACGTCCGCCGCGTTCGGGATGCTGGTGGCCTGTGCGCTCATCACGCCTCCTCCGTGCTCGTGGTGCTCGTGGTGCTCGTCGTGCTGGTTCCTGCCTGGAGCAACGCGTCGCGCAGCGCCATCCATCCCAGGAGGGCGCACTTGACCCGTGCGGAGTACTTGCCGACACCCGTGAAGGCCGTGGCATCCCCCAGCCGGTCCTCGGCGGCCTCGTCCTGCAGGCCCTCGCCGCGCGTGTGCAGCAGGGCGCGGAAGTCCTCCCCCAGCGCCTCGACCTCGGCGACGGGAAGGCCCTCGACGAGCTCGGACATCACCGAGATGGACGCCTGCGAGATCGAGCAGCCCTGCCCCTGCCAGCTGACCCGCTCGAGCGCGCCGTCCGGGGCCAGGTGGACCCGCAGGCGCACCTCGTCCCCGCAGGTCGGGTTCACCTGGAACGACTCCGCCGCGTACGGCTCGGCGAGGCCCTTCCCGTGCGGGTCCTTCGCGTGCTCGATGATCAGTTGCTGGTAGAGCTGCTCCATCGCGCCGCTCATGCCGCGCCTCCCAGTCCGAAGAACGGCCGGACGGTGGCCAGGGCGGCGCCGAACGCCGCGACCTCGTCCGCGGTGGTGTAGACGCCCGCCGACGCGCGGCTGGTCGCCGCCACGCCGAAGCGGCGGTGCAGCGGCTGGGCGCAGTGGTGGCCGACGCGGACTGCGATCCCGGCGTCGTCGAGGACCTGCCCGACGTCGTGCGCGTGCACACCGTCGACCACGAACGAGACCACGGCGACGCGGTCGCGCTGGTCTGCCGGACCGACCAGCCGCACGCCCGGCACCGCGGCGACGGCGTCCAGCAGGAGCCGCGTCATCTCCGCCTCGTGCGCGGCCACGGCCGCCATGCCCAGCTCGCGCAGGTACCGCGCGGCCGCGCCCATGCCGACCGCCTGCGCGACCATCATCGACCCGGCCTCGAAGCGCTGCGGCGGGGGCGCGAACGTCGTGGACTCCATGGTCACGACCTCGACCATCGACCCGCCGGTGAGGACCGGCGGCATCGCGTCGAGCAGCTCGCGGCGGCCGTACAGGACGCCGACGCCGGTCGGGCCGTACATCTTGTGGCCCGAGAACGCGGCGAAGTCCACGCCGAGCGCACCCAGGTCGACCGGCAGGTGCGGCACGCTCTGGCACGCGTCGAGGACGGTGAGCGCACCCACCTCCCGCGCCCGTGCCACGAACGCCGCGACGTCGGCCACGGCGCCCGTCACGTTCGAGACGTGCGCGAACGCCAGGACCTTGGTGCGCTCGGTCACGACGGTGGCGAGCTCGTCGGTGCGCAGGCGACCGTCGTCGCCGACGCCGATCCAGCGCAGCGTCGCGCCCGTCCGGGCCGCGACCTCCTGCCACGGCACAAGGTTCGCGTGGTGCTCGGCCTCGGTGACGACGATCTCGTCGCCCGGGGCGAGCGCGAACCGGCGGGCGGCGGCCCCGCCGCGGCCGGCCGTCGCGTTCGAGATCGCGTAGGCGACGACGTTGATCGCCGCCGTCGCGTTCGAGGTCCACACGATCTCGTCCGGTCGTGCGCCCACCAACGCGGCGACCTCGGCACGAGCGGACTCGTAGGCGTCCGTCGCCTCCTCGGCGAGCTGGTGCGCGCCCCGGTGCACGGCGGCGTTCCGCTCGGAGTAGAAGTCCAGCTCGGCGTCGATCACGACGTCGGGCTTCTGCGAGGTCGCCGCCGAGTCCAGGTAGACGAGCGGGCGGCCGCCGCGCACCGTCCGCCGCAGCAGCGGGAAGTCGGCGCGCACCGCGGCGAGCTCGCCCGCGGACAGGTGCGTGCCGGCCCTCGGGTCGAGGGTGGTGGTCATGGTGACCTCCGTCGCTGGTGGGTGGTGGGTGCGGGCGGACGGCGCCGGTGGCTCAGGCGCTGGTCGCGAGGAACCGGTCGTAGCCCTCGGCTTCGAGGCGCTCGGCGAGCTCGGGCCCGCCCTCCTCGGCGATCCGGCCGTCGACGAACACGTGCACGAAGTCCGGCTCGATGTAGCGCAGGATCCGCGTGTAGTGGGTGATGAGGAGCACACCGACGTCGCCGCCCGCCTTCACGCGGTTGACGCCCTCGGACACGATGCGCAGCGCGTCGACGTCCAGGCCGGAGTCGGTCTCGTCGAGGATCGCGATGCGCGGCTTGAGGAGCTCCATCTGGAGGATCTCGTGGCGCTTCTTCTCGCCGCCCGAGAAGCCCTCGTTGACGTTGCGGTCGGCGAACGCCGGGTCCATGCGCAGCTGCTCCATGGCGGTGCGCACGTCCTTCACCCAGTGCCGCAGGGCGGGCGCCTGGCCGTCGATGGCGGTCTTGGCGGTCCGCAGGAAGTTCGAGACGGAGACGCCGGGCACCTCGACCGGGTACTGCATCGCCAGGAACATGCCGGCGCGCGCCCGCTCGTCGACGGACATCGCCAGGACGTCGGCGCCGTCGAGCGTCACCGAACCGCTGGTGATCGTGTACTTCGGGTGGCCGGCGAGCGAGTACGCGAGGGTCGACTTGCCCGACCCGTTCGGGCCCATGATCGCGTGGGTCTGGCCGGACGACACCGTGAGGTCGACGCCACGGAGGATCGACTTGGCGCCCTCCTTGGTCTCGACGCTGACGTGCAGGTCGCGGATCTCGAGCGTGGACATGTCTCTCCTCAGGCGATGGTCACGTCGACGTCGACCAGCACGCGGTCGCCGTCAAGGGTCACGGGGTACACGGGAACGGGCTTGGTGGCCGGCAGCGCGAGCGGCTTGCCGGTGCGCAGGTCGAACGTCGAGCCGTGCAGCCAGCACTCGATCGTGCAGCCGTCGACCTCGCCGTCCGAGAGCGACACCTGGCCGTGGCTGCAGATGTCGGAGATGGCGTGGAAGTCGCCGTCGGCGTCGCGGACGACCGCGACCTCGACGGGGGCGCCGTCGGCGCCGTCGAGCTCGACCCGCATCGCCGTGCCGACCGGCACGTCCGCGGTCATGCAGGCGAGCTGCGCGGTCACGGCAGGACCTCCGCGTCCGCCACGGGGGCGGCGGTCGCGAGCGCGCTCATCGTGCGCTCGAGCTCGGCCTCGATGGCCGCGATGAGGCGCTCCTCGACGGCGGGGACGCCGATCTGCTGGATGAGCTCGGCGAAGAAGCCGCGAACCACCAGGCGGCGCGCGTCCTCCTCGGGGATGCCCCGCGCACGCAGGTAGAAGAGCTGCTCGTCGTCGAACCGGCCCGTCGCCGACGCGTGACCCGCGCCCTCGATGACGCCCGTCTCGATCTCGAGGTTCGGCACGGAGTCCGCGCGGGCACCGTCCGTGAGCACGAGGTTGCGGTTGAGCTCGTACGTGTCGGTGCCTTCGGCGATCGCCCGGATGAGGACGTCGCCGACCCAGACGGCGTGCGCCCCGGCGCCCTGGAGCGCGCCCTTGTAGGCGACGCGCGAGCGGCACGACGGCACGGCGTGGTCCACGAAGAGCCGGTGCTCGAGGTGCTGACCCGCGTCGGCGAAGTACAGGCCGACGCCCTCGAACTCCGCACCCTCGCCCGTGAACTCGACGTCGGGCGTGATGCGGACGACGTCCCCGCCGAGCGTCACGACGATGTGCCGGACGTGCGCGTCGCGGCCCAGGCGCACCCGGTGCGAGGACGCGTGCAGCGCGCCCGCGTCCCAGTCCTGGATGGACACCAGGGTCAGGTGCGCGCCGTCCTCGGCGACCACCTCGACGGTCTCGCCCAGTGCCGCCGGGCCGACGTGGTCGATGACGACGACCGCCTCGGACAGCTCTCGGGCGTGCACCAGCAGGTGCACGGCGGAGGCGTCCTCGTTGCCGGGCACGCCCTCGACGCGGATGCTCACCGGCTCCGACGCGACGGCCTCCCGGCCGACGGTGACGACCGTCGACTCGCGGAAGGACGCCCAGGCGACGGCCGCCGCGCGGTCACCGGGCCGGCCGGCGGTGCCGAGGCGAGCGTCGTCCCGGCCGACGATCTCCACGGAGACCTCCGGCGGGTTGACGACCGTGACGAGGGCGCCGGACCCGGCCAGCCCCGCACCGGCGGCGTCGAGCAGGGGCGCCATCCGGTCGACCGGCGCGAACCGCCACTCCTCCTCGCGCCCCGTGGGCACGGGGAAGTCCGCGACGTCGAACGACGCGAGCCGCGCGGCGCGCGACGCCTCGGGCACGCCGCCGCGGCCGTGGGTGTGCGCCGCGTCGGCCTGCGCGCGCGAGTGGTCGGTGGACAGGTCTGTCGTCATTCCGGTCTCCGGTTCGGGGGTCTTCAGGGTGTCGGTCGTGGGCGCACCGGTCGTCATCAGCCGACCGACCCCTCCATCTGGAGCTCGATGAGGCGGTTGAGCTCGAGCGCGTACTCCATCGGCAGCTCGCGCGCGATCGGCTCGACGAAGCCGCGCACGATCATCGCCATCGCCTCGGTCTCGGGCATGCCGCGCGACATGAGGTAGAAGAGCTGGTCCTCGCTCACGCGGGAGACCGTCGCCTCGTGGCCCATCGAGACCTCGTCCTCGCGGACGTCGACGTACGGGTAGGTGTCCGAGCGCGAGATCTGGTCAACGAGCAGCGCGTCGCACAGCACGTTCGACGCGGAGTACTCGGCGCCCTCGAGGACCTGCACGAGGCCCCGGTACGAGGTGCGGCCACCGCCGCGCGCGACCGACTTGGAGATGATCGAGCTGGACGTGTGCGGCGCGGCGTGCACCATCTTGGCGCCGGCGTCCTGGTGCTGCCCCTCGCCCGCGAACGCGATCGAGAGCGTCTCGCCCGTCGCGTGCTCACCCATGAGGTAGATGGCCGGGTACTTCATGGTCACCTTGGAGCCGATGTTGCCGTCGACCCACTCCATGGTCGCGCCCTCGGCCGCCGTCGCCCGCTTGGTGACGAGGTTGTACACGTTGTTCGACCAGTTCTGGATCGTCGTGTACCGCACGCGGGCGTTCTTCTTGACGATGATCTCGACCACCGCGGAGTGCAGCGAGTCGGAGGAGTAGATCGGCGCGGTGCAGCCCTCGACGTAGTGCACGTACGAGCCCTCGTCGGCGATGATCAGCGTCCGCTCGAACTGGCCCATGTTCTCGGTGTTGATCCGGAAGTAGGCCTGCAGCGGGATCTCGACGTGCACGCCCGGCGGCACGTAGACGAACGAGCCACCGGACCACACGGCGGTGTTGAGCGCGGCGAACTTGTTGTCGCCCGGGGGGATCACCGAGCCGAAGTACTGCTCGAAGATCTCCGGGTGCTCGCGCAGGCCCGTGTCGGTGTCGACGAAGATGACGCCCTGCTCCTCCAGGTCCTCGCGGATCTGGTGGTAGACGACCTCGGACTCGTACTGCGCGGCGACGCCGGCGACGAGCCGCTGCTTCTCGGCCTCGGGGATGCCCAGGCGGTCGTACGTGCGGCGGATGTCCTCGGGCAGGTCCTCCCAGCGGCTGGCCTGCTTCTCCGTCGAGCGCACGAAGTACTTGATGTTGTCGAAGTCGATGCCCGACAGGTCCGCACCCCAGTCCGGCATCGGCTTCTTCTCGAAGAAGCGCAGGGACTTCAGGCGCAGCTTGAGCATCCACTCCGGCTCGTTCTTGAGCGCGGAGATGTTGCGGACGACCTCCTCCGACAGACCGCGCTGGGCGGACATGCCGGCGGCGTCGGAGTCGTGCCAGCCGTAGCCGTACGTGCCGATCGACGCGATGATCTCGGCGTCGCTGCTCGGGGCGGCGGCGCCGACGGCGTCGTTGGTCTCGGTGGGTGCGGTCATCGGGTTCCCTCCGTGGTGGCGGCAGGTTCGGTCGGTACGGGGACGGTCGCCAGCGGGACGTGCGTCGTGCACACGTGCCCCCCGGAGGCCAGGGTGGACAGTCGCTGGACGTGCACGCCCAGCAGGTCGGAGAAGAGCTGTGCCTCGGCCTCGCACAGCTGCGGGAACCGGGCGGCGACGGCCTGGACCGGGCAGTGGCCCTGGCAGAGCTGGACGGCGCGGCCGCCCGGCAGCGGGCGGACGGACGCGGCGAACCCGTCGTCCGACAGGCGCTCCGCGAGGACGCCCAGGCGCTCGGACACGTCCGACGCGCGGGCGATGGCGTCGCCGTGGTGGCTGTGCATCTCGAGGACGCGCTGCCGGGCGAACTCGCGCACGGCCTCCTCGCCGCCCAGCCGTCCGACGAACGCGAGCGCCTCCGCCGCGAGGTCGGAGTAGGCGCTGGTGAGCGAGGCCTGGCCGCGGGCCGTGGCCACGTACCGCCGCGCGGGGCGGCCCCGCTGGGCGCGTCCCGGGACGGGCGAGTGGTGCTCGGCGATCTCCCCCGCCGCCAGCATGACCCCGACGTGACGGCGCACGCCGGCCGGCGTGAGCTCCAGGTCGGTCGCCAGCTGCACCGCCGAGACGGGACCCTCCTCGACGATCAGCCGCAGGATGCGCTGCCGCGTGGAGCAGTCCTCCTCCGAGGTCACGTCGGAGGTGGCGACGGGTTGGGTCACGGCTCCTCCTTCGGTGTCGGCGGCTGACGGTCGTCGACGGGCACCCGGGTGCGGGTGGACGCACGCGAGCGCCGACCCCGTCTTTATTTGGCAACATTGTCGTTGCTGAATTCGTTCCCCGCAACGAAGGCCATCCTCACTTCCGCCTCACGTCCGCGTCACGTCCCCACGGTCCCTAGACTGCGAGCGATGCCCACTCCCGCCGTCGAGGTCCAAGGCCTGGTCAAGCGCTACGACCGTCGTACCGCCGTCGACGGCGTCGACCTCGTCGCCCGCTCCGGCGCCGTCACCGCCCTGCTCGGGCCCAACGGCGCCGGGAAGACGACGACCGTCGAGTGCTGCACCGGCCTGCGCACGCCCGACGCGGGCCGCGTGCGCGTGCTCGGGCTCGACCCGCGACGCGACCGCCGCGCCCTGGCCCCGCGCGTCGGCGTGATGCTGCAGGACGGAGGTCTTCCCGCGGCGGTCCCCGCGGGACGCGTCCTCGCCCACGTCGCGGCGATGTACGCGCACCCCGTGCCGCTCACTGACCTCGACGCCGCGCTCGGGCTCGCCTCCTTCGCCCGCACACCCGTGCGCCGGCTCTCCGGGGGGCAGCGCCAGCGCCTGGCCCTCGCCGTCGCGGTGGTGGGGCGACCCGAGCTCGCGTTCCTCGACGAGCCCAGCGCCGGGCTGGACCCGCAGGCGCGCCTCGCCGTGTGGGACCTGGTCCGGGAGCTGCGCGACGCAGGCGCCGCCGTCGTGCTGACGACCCACCAGATGGCCGATGCCGAGGCGCTGGCCGACGAGGTGGTCGTCGTCGACGCGGGTCGCGTCGTGGCGTCGGGCACGGTCACCGACCTGGTCGGCCCGGCGCGGTCGGTGCAGGTCACTGTGGCCGACGCCGCCCCCGGCTCGCTCGACGCCCTCGCCGCCGACCTGGCTGCCGCGCTCGCGGGCCCCCGCGTGTCCCCCCGTGCCGACGGTGTCCTCGAGGTCGCCGCCGAACCGGACGCCGCCGTGCTGCACGCCGTCACGGGCTGGGCGGCGTCGGCCGGGCACCTCGTCTCGGTCGCGCCCGCGCGGCGCACGCTCGAGGACGCGTTCCTCGACCTGACCGGACGGAGCCTGCGGTGAGCGCTCAGCACGCCGCGGCGGGCGCTGACGACGGCGTCGGCGTCCTCGCCGTCGCCGGCGCCGCGCCGTGGCCCCGGCGCGTCCTCGCGCACGCCGGCTTCGAGGTCCGGGCGGTCCTGCGCAACGGCGAGCAGCTGCTGCTCACCGTCGTGCTCCCTGTGCTCCTCCTCATCGGCGTCGCACGCACCGACCTGGTCGACGTCGGGACCGACGACCGCATCGGCGTCGCCGCACCCGGCGCGCTCGGCCTCGCGGTGCTGTCCACCGCCTTCACGTCGCAGGCCATCGCGACCGCCTTCGACCGCCGATGGGGTGTGCTGCGGCTGCTGGGGACCACCCCCCTGGGCCCGGACGGGCTCCTCGCCGGCAAGGTCCTCGCCGTCCTGGTCGTCCAGTCGCTGCAGCTCGTGCTCCTCGGCGGCGTCGCGGCCGTGCTCGGCTGGCGTCCGACGGGGTTCGCCGCCGCCGCGCTCGTGCTGGTGCTCGGCACGGCCGCCTTCGTGGCGCTGGCGCTCGTCGTGGCGGGGACCCTGCGCACGGAGGCGGTGCTCGCCGTCGCCAACCTCGTCTGGGTGCTGCTCGCGGCCGGCGGTGGCCTGCTGCTCCCCCTGCACACCCTGCCCGACGGCGTGGCCGCCGTCGTCGCGTGGCTGCCCTCGGGTGCCCTCGGCGAGGGCCTGCGTACCGCCCTCGCCGGTGGGGGGCTCGCCGTCGGGCCGGCCCTCGCCCTGCTCGCCTGGGCGGTCGCCGGGTCCGCGCTCGCCGCG
>AXCX01000317.1 GCA_000767215.1 Actinotalea fermentans ATCC 43279 = JCM 9966 = DSM 3133 | reverse complement strand
CGTCGAGCGCGGGCGCCGGCAGGGCCGCGTCGAAGCGTGCGCGCAGGCCCGGGCCCAGGAGCTCAGCCATCGCCGCCACCTCCCCGTTCGCTCCCCCGCGCGTCGGCCGTCCGCGCGTCGGCCGCCGCGAGCACCTCGCGCAGCCGGTCGAGCCCGCGCGAGAGCGTCGACTTCACGGTGCCCACCGAGACACCGAGCATCTCCGCCACCTCGGCCTCGGGCAGGTCCACCAGGTACCGGAGCACGACGACGCGGCGCTGCTGCGCCGGCAGCGTCCGCAGCGCGCGCAGAAGCAGGTCACGTTCGGCCTGGGGGCCCTCCGGCGAGGCCCCGGCCGCCCCTGCGCCCGCCCGGCCCGCCACGACGACGTCGTCGGGCGCCACGAGCACCTCGCGACGCCGCAGCCGCCACACGTCGATGCGGGCCGTCGCGACCGCGCGTCG
>AXCX01000316.1 GCA_000767215.1 Actinotalea fermentans ATCC 43279 = JCM 9966 = DSM 3133 | reverse complement strand
CCAGGCGAGGTAGGTGCGCACGAGCGCCTGCTGCGCGAGGTCCTCGCCGCGGGCACGCTCGCCGCAGAGCAGCCACGCCGTGCGGACCAGGACCGGCCCATGCGCGGCCGCGAACGCGCTGAACTCCGCGTCCCGGTCCCCGCGCCCGGCCACCCGCACGGGCACGTGCTCGGGGGCGCGCTCAGCGCCTCCCGCGGCGCCACCGTCCGCCGACGCGCGCACGCCGAGCCGGTCGCCCAGCTCGCCCGGCGCTGCACCCATGCCCTCTAGACGGCGCACGGACACCAAAGGTTGAGCCCGCCGGGCGCGGTCGCCACTGAGCGTGGCCCGCCGCTCTTGTGACGGGTGGGGACAGAGGGGCCCCTGAGAGGTCCCACCCACCACATCCGTCACCTCAGCACCAGGTGCGGCGGTGCGTGAACGGCGGCTGGGTGCGGCGGTTCGAGCACGGACGCCGGGCGCGGAGCGTGTCAGGCCTCGGGCGCAGCCTCCGGCGCGATCTTGTCCATCGCGAGGCCGAGCGCCGCGAACTCCTCGTCGGTGAGCACGTCGACGAGCTGCGCGCGCACCTCGCGCACGTGACCGGGCGCGGCCGCGGCGAGCGCGGCGTACCCGGCGTCGGTCATCGCGCAGTTCACGCCGCGGCGGTCGTCCGGGCAGGGCCGGCGCTCCACCAGGCCGCGGTTCTCCAGCCGCCCGACGGCGTGCGTGAGCCGGCTGCGCGAGTGCACGACGGCGACGGCGAGCTCCGACATCCGCATCGTGCGCTCGGGCGACTCCGAGAGGCGCACGAGGATCTCGTACTCGCTGAGCGAGAGGCCGGCGTCGCGCTCGAGCTGGCGCGTGAGGGCCTCCGTCAGCCGGGCCGTGCCCGTGATGACGGCGCGCCAGTGACGCTGCTGGTCGGTGGTGAGCCAGGGGACGTCGTCGGGGATCGGGCCGCACTCGGTCTGGACCAGGTCGGTCCGGACGGCGCTCGCCTGCGCGGCGCCCGCCTGCGTGGGCCGCGCCTCGTCGGCCAGTGCCTGCTGGGCCATCGCCCCGCTCCTCTCCTCGGTGTGCGCTCCGAGTGTGCGCCCTGGGTGTGCGCCCTGGGTGTGCGCACCCCCGTGTTGCGAACCTGGAACCACTGTAGTACAACTGTCAACTACATGGTTGATGCTTCAATCATTGCAGCGTCAACATCATCAGTCAGCACCGCCATCAGCATCACCAAGGGAGCCACCATGACCAGCACGACCACCACCACCCTTCCCGTCGGCGTCACCCCGGGCACCTGGGCCGTCGAGACCTCGCACAGCCGCGCCGGCTTCTCCGTGCGCCACGCGGGCATCGCGAAGGTCCACGGCACCGTCGCCATCACCGGCGGCGAGATCGTCATCGGCGACACCATCGAGGCCAGCTCGGTCGTCGCCACGCTCGACCCCGCGACCGTCGACACCGGCGCCGAGCAGCGCGACGGCCACCTCAAGAGCGCCGACTTCTTCGAGGTCGAGACCTACCCGACCTGGGAGTTCCGCTCCACGGCCGTGCGCGCCGACGGCGAGGACTTCGCCATCGACGGCGAGCTCACCATCCGCGGCACCACCCGCCCGGTCACGCTGAAGACCACGTTCGAGGGCGCCGCCACCGACCCGTTCGGCGCCTCGCGCCTCGGCGCGACCGCGACCGTCGAGATCTCCCGCAAGGACTTCGGCCTCACCTGGAACGCCGCGCTCGAGACCGGCGGCGTGCTCGTCGGCGACAAGATCACCATCACGCTCGACATCGAGGCCGTCGCCCAGGCCTGACCAGGCCTGACCAGCCGCCGTCGGCCCGCACGGGCCACGGCCGAGAACCTCGGGCCCGCCTGGGTGGGCCCGAGCAACGCCCGGCTCCCTTCGGGGGACCCGCCGGGTCCGCGCCCCCGGCGTCGGGCCCGGCGGGTGCCGGCGGCACCACCAGCGGCCTCAGCCCCGCCCGCCAGGGCAGGCGGCCTCAGCCCCGCTCGAGCGTCCGCTGCCGCGCGTGGAAGGCCAGGATCTGCAGCTCGGTCGCCAGGTCGACGGACCGCAGGTCCACATCCGCCGGCACCTGCAGCACCCGCGGGACGAACGTGAGGATCCCCGTCACCCCCGCCGCGACCAGCCGGTCGCACACCTCCTGCGCGACCGCCGCCGGCGTCGCCAGCACGGCGAGCGTGGCGCCCTCGCGCTGCACCACCTCGCCCAGCCGCGCGTCGTCCTCCACGACCAGCCCGGCCACCGTCGTCCCGACGACGCGCGGGTCCGCGTCCACCAGGGCCGCCACCCGGAAGCCCGTCCCGGCGTCCACCACGTAGTTCGCGAGCGCGTGCCCCAGGTTGCCGATGCCGACGATGACGACCGGCAGGTCCCCCGTCATCCCCAGCTCGGCCGCCACCTGCGCCTGCAGGTGCTCGACGTCGTACCCCACGCCCCGCACGCCGTGCGAGCCCAGGAACGACAGGTCCCGGCGCAGCTGCGCCGACCCCACGCCCGCCAGCTCCGCCAGCTCGCCCGACGACGTCCGCGCCACGCCCTGCGCCGCCAGCTCGTCGAGGGCCCGCAGGTACACCGGGAGCCGCGCCACCGTCGACGGCGGCACGGCGCGACGCAGCGGGGACCCTGCCGTCACGCGCTGCCTGCCAGCGCTCGCCGCAGCCGCATCGGGTCGATGCGCCAGTGGTCCACCAGGACCCCGTCGACGGTGACCGCCGGCACCAGCTCGCCGAAGAGCGACCGCGTGCTCGGGGAGACGTCGATGTCCACCTCGTTGAACGGCACGCCGAGCTCCTCGGTCACGCCCGCGACCACCTCGCGGCCCGTCGCGCACAGGTGGCACCCGGCGCGCACGTAGAGGACGACCCGGCCATCGCTCCCCATCGAGCGGTCATCAGCAGCCACCATGGGCCAACCCTAGGGCGATGGCTACAGTGAAGGAGTGGTGGCCGAGCCGAGTCCCGTCGCCGGCCCCTCCGCGGAGCCGTCGCGGGTCGCCGCCTTCTTCGACCTCGACAACACGATCATCCGCGGCGCGAGCGCCTTCCACCTGGCCTCCGGCCTGCGCGCGCGGGGCTTCTTCACGACGTTCGACCTGCTGCGCTTTGCGGTGCACCAGGCGCGCTACCTGACGTTCGGCGAGGACCTGCACCAGATCGCGACCGTCCGCGACCGTGCCCTGTCGATCGTCGCCGGCCGCTCGGTCGCGGAGGTCGCCGCCATCGGCGAGGAGGTCTGGGACGAGGTCCTGTCGCTGCGGATCTTCCCCGGCACGCACGCCCTGCTCCGCGAGCACCTGGCGGCCGGCCACCAGGTGTGGATCGTCACGGCGAGCCCCGTCGAGATCGGCGAGCTCATCGCGCGGCGGCTGGGTGCCACCGGCGCCCTCGGGACCGTCGCCGAGCACAGAGACGGCTTCTACACGGGGCGCCTGGTGGGCGCGATGCTGCACGGCAAGGCGAAGGCCGCCGCCATCGTCGCGCTCGCCGAGCGGGAGGGCATCGACCTGGCCCGGAGCTGGGCCTACAGCGACTCCCTCAACGACGTGCCGATCCTGTCGGAGGTCGGCCACGCCGTCGCGATCAACCCCGACCGGCGGCTGCGCGGCCACGCCCGCACGGCCGGCTGGCCGGTGCAGGAGTTCCGCGGACGCCGACGCGCGGCGGCCCG
>AXCX01000315.1 GCA_000767215.1 Actinotalea fermentans ATCC 43279 = JCM 9966 = DSM 3133 | reverse complement strand
CGGGCGCGTCAGGGCGGCGCATGTCGGAGGGGACCGCCACGATGGCCCGGTGACCGCCCCGCCCGAGCAGCTGACGCTCGCCCAGGCCCGCCGCGTCGCGCTCGACGCCCAGGGGCTGTCGCGGCCCCGGGCCGAGCGGGCGGGGCCGGCGACCATGCGCCACCTCGGGCAAGTCGTCGACCGTCTGGGGCTGCTGCAGATCGACTCCGTGAACGTGGTGGCCCGCGCCCACCTCATGCCCGTCTTCTCGCGCATCGGCCCGTACGACCCCGGCCTGCTCGACCGGGCGAGCGGGCGGGCACCGCGGCGCCTCGTCGAGTACTGGGGCCACGAGGCCTCGTTCGTCCCGCCGGAGACCTACCGCCTCCTCGGCTGGCGCCAGCGCGCGTGGCGGGAGCACGCCTGGGGCATGGCGACGTCGGTCCTGCACACGCACGCGCACCTCGTCGACGAGATCCGCGACCTCGTCGCCGAGCGCGGTCCCGTGACGGCGCGCGAGGTGCACGCCGAGTACGCGGCCGAGCACCCCCGGCAGCGCGCGGACTGGGGCTGGAACTGGACGGTCAGCAAGCGCGTCCTCGAGCTGCTCTTCTTCACGGGCGAGCTCACCTCGGCCGGTCGGAACGCGGCCTTCGAGCGTCGGTACGACCTGACGTCCCGCGTGCTGCCGCCCGCCGTCCTCGCCGCGCCGGAACCCGCCGACGACGACGCCGTCCGCGCGCTCGTGGAGATCGGTGCGCGCGCGCACGGGGTGGGCACCGTGGCGTGCTTCGCCGACTACTTCCGGATCAAGGCAGCCCCCGCGCGCCGGGCCGTCGCCGAGCTGGTCGAGGACGGTGTGCTGCGGCCCGTCGTCGTGCGGGGGTGGGAGCGGCCGACCTACCTGCACCGCGACGCGCGCGTACCGCGCTCGGCGACCGGACGTGCCCTGCTGAGCCCCTTCGACCCGCTCGTCTTCGAGCGCCGCCGGCTCGAGGAGCTGTTCGGCACGCGGTACCGCATCGAGATCTACACGCCGGCGCACCTGCGCGTGCACGGGTACTACGTGCTGCCCTTCCTGCTGGGCGACCGGATCGTGGCGCGCGTCGACCTCAAGGCCGACCGACGCGCGGGCGTCCTGCTCGTCCAGGCCGCGCACGCCGAGCCGACGGGGCGCGCCGGCGAGTCCCCGGGCGCCGTCGCCGAGGCCCTCGCCGCGGAGCTCCGGCTCGCCGCCTCCTGGCTGGGCCTGTCCGACGTCGCGGCCGGGCCGGCAGCGGGCGGCGACCTCCTGCCCGCTCTCCTGACGGCGCTCGCCACGCCGTCGGCGGCTTCGTAGGCGGTCGCGCAGGCCGGCCCGCGGCCGGTGCGGCGGGGAACCCCGTCCGCGCGTCGGTCGTTGGTACGGGGCGTGGGCGGTGCCTCGCCTACGATGGTTGGTGGCCTGCGCCCGGGCGGCCCGACGGAGCAGCCGTCGGAGTGCCCAAGGGCGGACGACGGGCCCGGACCGTGCCGCTCGGCGCGGACACACGGACACTGGGAGACGCGCGTGCCTTCGATCCTCGACAAGGTCCTGCGGATGGGCGAGGGCCGGACCCTCAAGAAGCTCGCCGGGATCGCGGAGCAGGTCGGCGCTCTGGAGCCGAGCTTCGAGTCGCTCACGGACGCCGAGCTGCGCGAGGAGACCGACCGCTTCAAGGCCCGTCTCGCCGACGGCGAGACGCTGGACGACATCCTCCCCGAGGCGTTCGCCGCCGTGCGCGAGGCGGCCCGCCGGACGCTCGGCCAGCGGCACTTCGACGTGCAGCTCATGGGCGGCGCCGCGCTGCACCTCGGCAACATCGCGGAGATGAAGACCGGTGAGGGCAAGACGCTGGTCGCCACCGCGCCCGCCTACCTCAACGCGCTCACCGGCAAGGGCGTCCACGTCGTCACGGTCAACGACTACCTCGCCTCCTACCAGAGCGAGCTCATGGGCCGCGTCTTCCGCTTCCTCGGGCTCACGACCGGCTGCATCGTCACCGGTCAGAACCCCGAGGAGCGCCGCAAGCAGTACCTCGCGGACATCACCTACGGCACGAACAACGAGTTCGGCTTCGACTACCTGCGCGACAACATGGCCTGGCGGCCCGAGGAGCTCGTCCAGCGCGGTCACCACTACGCCATCGTCGACGAGGTCGACTCGATCCTCATCGACGAGGCGCGGACGCCGCTGATCATCTCGGGCCCCGCCTCCGGCGACGCGAACAAGTGGTACGCCGAGTTCGCGAAGATGGCGTTGCGGCTCCACCCGGAGGTCGACTACGAGGTCGACGAGAAGAAGCGCACGGTCGGCGTCCTCGAGCCGGGCATCGAGAAGGTCGAGGACTACCTCGGCATCGACAACCTGTACGAGTCGCTGAACACCCCGCTCATCGGCTTCCTCAACAACGCGCTGCGCGCCAAGGAGCTCTACAAGCGCGACAAGGACTACGTCGTCATGAACGGCGAGGTGCTCATCGTCGACGAGCACACCGGCCGCATGCTGCCCGGCCGCCGGTACAACGAGGGCATGCACCAGGCCATCGAGGCCAAGGAGGGCGTGCAGGTCAAGGCGGAGAACCAGACGCTGGCGACCATCACGCTGCAGAACTACTTCCGGCTCTACGACAAGCTCGCCGGCATGACCGGCACGGCCCAGACCGAGGCCGCCGAGCTGATGAGCACGTACAAGCTCGGCGTCGTGCCGATCCCGACGAACAAGCCGATGGTCCGCAAGGACCAGCCGGACCTCGTGTACAAGAACGAGGAGGTCAAGTTCAAGGCGGTCGTGGACGACATCGTCGAGCGGCATGCCAAGGGCCAGCCGGTCCTCGTCGGCACGGTGAGCGTCGAGAAGAGCGAGAAGCTCTCGCAGATGCTGCGCCGCATGGGCGTCCCGCACGAGGTGCTGAACGCGAAGCAGCACGCTCGCGAGGCGTCGATCGTCGCGCAGGCGGGCCGCAAGGGTGCCGTGACGGTCGCCACGAACATGGCCGGTCGCGGTACCGACATCATGCTGGGCGGCAACGCGGAGTTCATGGCCGTGCAGGCGCTCGCCGAGCAGGGCCTGGACCCCGCGGAGAGCCCGGAGGAGTACGAGGCCGCCTGGCCCGCCGCGCTCGAGAAGGCGCGTGCCGCCGTCGCGGCCGAGCACGACGAGGTCGTCGAGCTCGGTGGCCTGTACGTGCTGGGCACGGAGCGCCACGAGTCCCGGCGCATCGACAACCAGCTGCGCGGCCGCTCGGGCCGGCAGGGCGACCCGGGCGAGTCCCGCTTCTACCTGTCCATGACCGACGACCTCATGCGGCTGTTCAACTCGGGGCTCGCGGAGTCGATGATGAACCGGGCCGCGTACCCGGACGACCTGCCGCTCGAGTCCAAGATGGTCACCCGCGGCATCCAGAGCGCGCAGTCCCAGGTCGAGGCGCGGCACTTCGAGGTCCGCAAGAACGTCCTGAAGTACGAC
>AXCX01000314.1 GCA_000767215.1 Actinotalea fermentans ATCC 43279 = JCM 9966 = DSM 3133 | reverse complement strand
TGATCTACGCCGAGCGGCGCCGCGTGCTCCAGGGCGAGGACATGCACGAGCAGGTCCAGCACTTCGTCACCGACGTCGTCACGGCCTACGTCGACGCGGCCGTGGCCGAGGGCACCCCCGAGATGTGGGACCTCGACGCGCTGTGGACCGCCCTCAAGCTCGTCTTCCCGGTCTCGATCACGCCCGACGAGGTGATCGAGGAGGCCGGCTCGGCGCAGCGGCTGACGCGCGACCTGCTCCTGGACGAGCTGCTCTCCGACGCCCGGATGGCGTACGAGCGGCGCGAGGAGCAGCTCGGGACGGAGAACATGCGCGACCTCGAGCGTCGCGTGGTCCTCTCGGTCCTGGACCGCAAGTGGCGCGAGCACCTGTACGAGATGGACTACCTCAAGGACGGCATCGGCCTGCGGGCGATGGCGCAGCGCGACCCCCTGGTGGAGTACCAGCGCGAGGGCTTCCAGCTGTTCCAGGCCATGACGGACGCCATCAAGGAGGAGTCCGTCACGTTCCTGTACAACCTCGAGGTCAAGCTCCAGCAGCCGGAGGAGGCCGCACCGGCGGACGCCGGCGCCGAGGCGGCCGGCGAGGCTGCAGGTACCGACGGCGCCGCCGCGGCGGAGCAGCCGGCGGTCACCACGACCGCACCCGCGACGGTCGCGGCG
>AXCX01000313.1 GCA_000767215.1 Actinotalea fermentans ATCC 43279 = JCM 9966 = DSM 3133 | reverse complement strand
TCGCGCCGGACGGCCTGGACCCCGACCCCCGGCCGCACCACGACGTGCCGCTCGACGAGGCGGTCGCGCGCGTCGCGGCGGCCGCGCGCTCGCAGGCGCGGATCCGCGCCATCGGCGAGACCGGGCTCGACCACTTCCGGGCCGGCGAGGGTGGCCGAGCCGTCCAGCGCGAGGCCTTCCGCGCCCACCTGGCGCTGGCCAAGGAGCTCGGCCTGCCGGTGCAGATCCACGACCGGGACGCGCACGAGGCGGTCCTGGACGTCCTCGCCCGCGACGGTGCGCCGGAGCGGACGGTCTTCCACTGCTTCTCGGGGGACGCGGCCCTCGCGCGGTTCGCGGTCGGGCAGGGGTGGTACCTGTCGTTCGCCGGGCCGGTGACGTTCGCGTCGTCGGCCGCGCTGCGGGCCGCGCTGCACGAGGTGCCGCTGTCACAGCTGCTCGTGGAGACGGACGCCCCGTACCTCGCGCCGCACCCGGCGCGCGGGCGGCCGAACGCGCCGTACCTGCTGGCGGCCACTGTGCGGGCGATCGCGGCGGAGCTGGGGCTGGACCTGGCCGAGCTGTGCCGCGCGCTGGACCGCACCGCGGAGCAGGTCTACGGGCCCTGGTAGGCACCCGGCGCGACGTGCTGGGGCGCGGTCCGACGGACGTCACCCGGGCGGATTCCACCCCCTCGACTACCGGTCGTCGTGTCCTTTCCGTTACCGTCGTCGGGTCCCGTGGTGCCCAGGCGGCCCCGGACGGATCCTGTCGGGCGAGGTTCGGAGCTACGTGCACGGTCATCGGGAGGTCCGCCACGCGCGCGTCGAGCGAGGTCGGCTCGCCGCTCAGGCGGCGGTGCTCGCGGTCCTCGTCGCCGGCACGACGGCGTTCGCGACCCTGCACAAGACGGTGACGCTCGACGTGGACGGCCAGGTCACCACCGTGTCGGCCTTCGGGCGCACGGTCGGGGACGTCCTCGCGGCCCAGGGTGTCGAGGTCGGGGAGCGCGACCTGGTCGTGCCCGCCGTCGGCAGCGGCGCCCCGGAGGGTGCGGAGATCGTCGTCCGGCACGCCCGCCAGCTCTCCGTCGAGATCGACGGCGAGGAGCAGCTGGTGTGGACCACCGCGCTCACCGTGGACGAGCTCGTGGCCGAGATGGGCATGCGCGGGCAGGTCCGCGCATCGGCCTCGCGGGCCTCCGACCTGGGACGGGACCTCCTGCGGATCTCCACCACCAAGACCGTGCACGTGAGCGTCGACGGCGGCACGCAGGACGTGGTGACCTCGGCCTCCACGGTGCGCGAGGTGCTGCGCGAGCTCGGCGTCGTGCTCGGGGAGTACGACCGGGTCTCGGTCTCGCTCGACGCGGCCGCGGTCGACGGGCTCGTGGTGCTGGTCACCCGGGTGCAGGGCGTCACGCGCACGGAGACGACGGAGCAGCCGTACACGACGGTGCGGCAGGAGGACCCGCAGCTGGCCGCCGGCCGTGAGGTCGTCGCCACCGCCGGCCGCCCCGGCACGAAGGCCGTGACCTACCTGTCCTACGAGGCCGACGGCGTCGAGCTGGGCCGGATGGTGCTCGCGGAGTCGGTCATCCAGGCGCCCGTCGACGAGGTCGTCCGCGTCGGGACCTTCACGGCCCCCGCGGCGGCACCGGTCGAGGCGGGCACCGCGCGCGCCGTCGGGCTCGAGCTGACGCTCGCCCGCGGCTGGGACGAGACGCAGTTCGCGTGCCTGGACGCGCTGTGGAGCGCGGAGAGCGGGTGGCGCGTCAACGCGTCCAACTCCAGCTCGGGCGCCTACGGCATCCCGCAGGCCCTGCCCGGCTCGAAGATGGCGAGCGTGGGCGCGGACTGGCAGACCAACCCGGCCACCCAGATCACCTGGGGCCTGAACTACATCCAGGGTCGGTACGGCACCCCCTGCGACGCCTGGGCCTTCTTCCAGACCAAGCACTGGTACTGACCGGCATCCCGGTCGCAGCCGGGACGCCGGGTGCGGGTTCGCGCGTCACCGATTCGCTTCTCGATCACGAATAGGTTACGGTCGCGTGTCGCTCTTGACAGCGCCCGGCCTCGCGCCGTCGGCGTTGCGTTGACGGAGCAGACCGGCCGGCCCACGGGGCAGGCCGTGACGGCCGGATCGGGGGCCTCACCCCTCCACGGCGCGCAGCGCGCGCCCGCCCCCCGTGCCCGGGACGACCGACCCCAGGACCCACGTGACCTTCTCGCTGCCTCGCGCCCTCCGTCGCTCCACCTCGCAGACCCCGGCCGACCCCGTCGCCGACGTCGAGCTCCAGAACGCACCAGGGCCCGCCGCAGCGGCCCCGACCGCGCCCGGCCGGGGACGGTCCGTCGTCCGCCTCGGCGCGCTCGCGGCGGCCGCGGTGGTGCTGGTGACCGGATCGGTCGCCGTCGCCCGCGCCCACAAGACCGTGACCCTCGACATCGACGGCGAGGTGGTCCAGGTCGGCACGTTCGCCGGCAGCGTCGAGGGCCTCCTCGACGACCGCGGCGTCGACGTCGGCAGCCGCGACGTCGTCGCGCCCGACCTGGGCGCCGAGCTCGACTCCGGCGACGAGATCGTGGTGCGCCACGCGCACGCGCTGCGGGTGCTCGCCGACGGCGAGGAGACGACCGTCTGGACGACCGCCCTCACCGCGGACGAGGCCCTCGAGGCGCTCGCGGCGCGTGGCTCGGACGTCCGGCTGGTGCCCTCGCGGTCGACCGGCGGCACCCGGCCCGACCTGTCCCTGCGCCTGCGGCCCGACGGCCCCGTGGACGTCGTCGTCGACGGTCGCACCGAGCGGGTGGCCGACGGCTCCGTCGGCGTCGAGGCGATGTTCGCCGACCTCGGCATCAGCCTCGCGGCCCGGGACCGCGTCACGATCTCCCCGGCCGCGACGCCGGGCGCCGCGATGACCGTCCTCGTGCAGCGCGTCGTCGTGCGCGAGGTGCCGTCCACCAGCGAGGTGCCGTTCGACACCGTGACGCAGGCCTCCGCGGAGCTGTACCGCGGCGAGAGCCGCACCGTGACCACCGGCGTCCCGGGCGAGCTGCGCAGAGTGCACCGCGTGGTGATGGTCGACGGCGTCGAGGAGTCCCGTCAGCTGCTCGAGGAGCGCCTGACGCGCGAGCCGGTGACGGCCGTCGTGCACGAGGGCACGCGTGCCCGCCCTGCGCGCACGAGCACCGGCGGCGGCGCCGTCGTGCTCGACGGCGGGGTCTGGGACGCGCTGGCCCGCTGCGAGTCCGGCGGCAACCCGGGCGCGATCTCGGCGAGCGGGAAGTACTACGGCCTGTTCCAGTTCTCGCTGTCGACGTGGCAGGCCATGGGCGGCTCCGGCCTGCCCAGCGACGCCCCGGCGAGCGAGCAGCTCCAGCGGGCCCAGGCCCTGCAGGCGCGGTCGGGCTGGGGCCAGTGGCCGGCCTGCGCGCGCAGCCTCGGCCTGCTCTGAGCGGCCCGACGCGCGGCCCGTGGTCCGGGTGCTCCCCGGCCACGGGCCCGCTCGGCGTGCCCCTACGCTGGCCGCATGAGTGACGCCCTGCTCGGCCCGGCGCAGGTGCGCGACCTCGCCGAGGGGCTCGGCGTGCGGCCGACCAAGGCTCGCGGCCAGAACTTCGTCGTCGACGCCGGCACCATCCGCCGCATCGTCCGCGTGGCGGGCGTGCAGGCCGGGGAGTCCGTCGTCGAGGTAGGCCCCGGGCTGGGCTCGCTGACGCTCGGCCTGCTCGAGGCCGGCGCCCAGGTCACGGCCGTCGAGATCGACCCGCTGCTCGCGGGCGCGTTGCCCGGGACCGTCGGCACCGTCGCGCCCGGCTGGGCGGACCGGCTGACGGTCGTGACGGCCGACGCGCTGACGGTCACGGACCTGCCCGGGCCGGCGGGGCCGCCGACGGCGCTGGTCGCCAACCTCCCCTACAACGTCGCCGTGCCGGTGCTGCTGACGTTCCTGGCCCGGTTCCCGACGCTCGAGCGCGTCCTGGTCATGGTCCAGGCCGAGGTCGCGGACCGCCTGGTCGCGCCCCCGGGCAGCCGCACCTACGGCGTGCCGTCGGCGAAGGCCGCCTGGTACGCCGACGCGCGGCGCGCCGGCTCGGTGGGCCGCGCCGTCTTCTGGCCCGTGCCGCGCGTCGACTCGGCGCTCGTCGCGCTCGAG
>AXCX01000312.1 GCA_000767215.1 Actinotalea fermentans ATCC 43279 = JCM 9966 = DSM 3133 | reverse complement strand
CCCGACGCCGAAGCGCCCGACGCTCGGGCAGGTCCGCTTGGCGGACGCGCGCAGCGACGCGAGCGAAGCCACGCCCGCCGGGTCCAGCGGCGCGCCCGTGTTGGCGGCGAGGAGCACGGGGCCCGCCGGACCCGTCGTCCGCAGGACGAGATCGAGCCGACCGGCCACGCCACCGCGCGCCGCGGCGTCGGCGGCGTTCTGCGCGAGCTCGACGACCACGCGGTCGCGGTAGTAGCCGCGGGCGTGGTCCTCCTCGGCGTTCGCGTCCTCCCGCAGGCGGGCAGGGTTGCCGGACCACGCCGCGAGCGCCGCGTCCCGCAGCGCCGCCGTGCCCAGCGGGTCGTTCACCCGAGGTCCGGGGCGTCCTCGTCGGTCTCGGCCGGCTCGACCTCGGCGACGGGCTCGCCCTCCGGCTCGAGCTGGACCATCTCGAGCTCGGTGTCCGCCGGCGGGGCGGGCCACTCGCTGCGCGGCGCGGGCGCGTCGGTCTCGGAGTGCGCGCCGCAACCGTGGTCCATGCTGACGACGCGACCGTCGTCGGGCGACCACTCGTTCGCGCAGACGCCGAAGGTGGTCCGCATCGAGCCCGCGAGGAGCACGAGGAACCCGCAGGTCGAGCACGGCTTCTCGGCGGCCACCGCGCCCGGCGACGTCGGGCCGTGCACGCCCGAGTACCAGCGGGTCGCGGCGTCGTCCCGGCCGCGACGCGAGAGCACGCGGGGCCGGCCGAGCCCGAGCTCGCGGATCGCGACCTCGTCCACGTCGACGTCGCCGGTGGCCTCGTAGCCCTGGTCCAGCCGGTCGTCGTCCGGCAGGTACGGCAGCACGTCGCCGGGGCCCAGGTCGCCGGGCCGCAGCCGCTCGGCCCACGGCACCCACGCCGGGGCGAGGATCGCGCCCTCGCCCGGCAGCAGCGCAACCTCGTTGACCGTGGGGATCCGCCCGCGCGGCACACGCGCCAGCGTCACGGTCCACTGCCAGCCCGGGTAGCCGGGGGCGGTGGCGGCGAACTGGTGCGCGACCAGCCGGTCGCCCTCGACGACCGTGCCGAGGTGCTCGCCGACGAGGTCCGGCCCGCCGGCCACCTCCACGGCGGCCTCGCGCGCGAGGTCGACCGCAGCGCGGAGGACCGGGTCCAGCGTGGGCGCGGCCATCAGGCGTCGAGGTCGTCGGCGACGGCGCGGAGCATCGTCGCCACCTGGGTCGCGCGCTTGCCGTCGGGGTAGCGACCGCGGCGCAGGTTCGTCCCGACGGCGTCGAGCAGCTTGATGAGGTCCTCCACGATCACGGCCATGTCGTCCGCCGGCTTGCGCTGCGCGCGCGCGACCGACGGCAGCGGGTCGAGGACCCGCACCGAGAGCGCCTGGGGACCGCGACGGCCGTCGGCCACGCCGTAGTCCACGCGCGTGCCCGGCTTGGGCGCCGTCACGCCCGCAGGCAGCGCCGACGCGTGCAGGAAGACCTCGCCGCCGTCGTCGCCGGCGATGAAGCCGAAGCCGCGCTCGACGTCGAACCACTTGACCTTGCCGGTGGGCACGAAGGACCTGCCTCGGTGGAGGCCCACGCTGCGCGCGGGACAAGGAACGGGACGCGACCAGGGTATCCGAGTGCCGGAGCACGGGGCCGGGCGACCCCCTCGGCGGCCCTGCCAGCGGGTCTGGGCGCCTCCGCGGCCGGCCCGAAACTTCACCCGAACGGCCGGGGAACGAATGATGATCAACCGGCGTACCGTCGACTAATCGGACAGTTCATCTGAGATCCCCCATCTCAACCTCTATGAGATCCCCCGTCTCATCCCCCATGGAGCACCCGATGAGCACTGCACCACGACTGGTGCGTCGCGCGGCCAGCATGCTGCTGGTCGCCCTGCTCTGCGCCGCTGGGACCGTCGTGATCGGTACGCCGGCCAACGCGACGACAGACTCAGGCTGCCCGCACACGACGTTCCTCGACCCGCTCGGCGGCTGGATCAAGTACGACGGCCTCACCGGCACCACGTACACGTACCCGCAGAAGCCCGGGTACGTCGTCGCCGGCGTCTGCTACAAGGCGTCGACGACGACCGCCTACGTCACGCCCACCGGCACGATCACCTCGACGGTGACGAACGACAACGGCGAGATCAAGGAGATCAGCCACGCCTCCGTGCTCTACCTGCCGCGGCCGATCCCGCCCAAGCCGGCCCCGCACGTGACGGAGGAGCCGTTCACCGCGCAGCCCACGTGCGAGGAGCCCACGGTCCTCGTGGGCGTGATCACCATCACCACCGACTGGGTCTTCGACCGCGCGAGCTGGACGTGGGTACCGGGCGAGCCGGTGGCGGTCGACAACCGCGTGCCGGTCAGCCTCACCGAGGCCGAGCTCGCGGCCTGCCAGCCCAAGCCGGAACCCGTCGTGACCATTGTCACCTTCAGCACGCAGCCGAGCTGCGAGACCCCGAGCGTCATGCTCGGCGACGTCGTCACGACGACCGACTGGATCTGGGACGCCGGCACGTCGAGCTGGGTCCCGGGCGAGCCGGTGGCGGTCGACAACCGCGTGCCGGTCAGCCTCACCGAGGCCGAGCTCGCGGCCTGCCAGCCCAAGCCGGAACCCGTCGTGACCATTGTCACCTTCAGCACGCAGCCGAGCTGCGAGACCCCGAGCGTCATGCTCGGCGACGTCGTCACGACGACCGACTGGATCTGGGACGCCGGCACGT
This sequence comes from Actinotalea fermentans ATCC 43279 = JCM 9966 = DSM 3133, assembly GCA_000767215.1. Classification (GTDB taxonomy): domain Bacteria; phylum Actinomycetota; class Actinomycetes; order Actinomycetales; family Cellulomonadaceae; genus Actinotalea; species Actinotalea fermentans. The sequence goes on along the minus strand of AXCX01000312.1, from coordinate 1,446 downwards.
CGAGCTGGGTCCCGGGCGAGCCGGTGGTGGTCGACAACCGCGTGCCGGTCAGCCTCACCGAGGCCGAGCTCGCGGCCTGCGAGCCCAAGCCGGAACCCGTCGTGACCATTGTCACCTTCAGCGCCCAGCCCAGCTGCGAGTCGCCGACCGTCATGCTCGGCGACGTCGTCACGACGACCGACTGGATCTGGGACGCCGAGACGTCGAGCTGGGTCCCCGGCGAGCCGTCGGTGGTCGACAACCGCGTCCCGGCCGGCCTGACCCTGGCCCAGCTTGCCGACTGCGAGCAGCCCGACCCGAGCAAGCCGGACCCCGTGGTCTCGGTGCTGTCGTTCACGGCCGTGCCGACGTGCGCGGCACCCTCGGTCCTCCTCGGCGACGTCACGACGACGACCGACTGGATCTGGGACGCCGAGACGGAGACATGGGTCCCGGGCGAGCCGATCGTGACCGACAACCGCGTCGCTGCGGCCCTCACTCCGGTCCAGCTCGCCGCATGCGCCGCACGGCAGGTCACGGTGGTCGATGCAGTGCGGACCGTACCGACGGCAACCGCCAGGCTCGCCGCGACCGGTAGCCCTGTGCTGCTGCAGACCCTGACGGGGCTCGCCTTCGTCGCACTGGGCGGGTTGGCCCTGCTCGGCCGGCGCCGACTGCGCACCTGACCTCGAGGCGGCGGCGCCGTGGTCGCGGGAGCGACCCGACCACGGCGCCAGCCGTCGTCATCGCGCACTCTCTCGAGAGTCCGAAACCCTCCCATATCAGCGCCAATCGGACTATCGTCGCCCCCACCCCCCCGGTCGAGGAGTCCCCCCATGCGCACCACGCCCGCCCCCGCGAGGCTGCTCCGCGACACCGCCGTCGCCGCCCTGACCGGCCTCGCCCTGGGCGTCGCCGGGCTCGTCGCGCTGGCCGTGCCCGCTGCTGCGGCCCAGGAGACCTGCCCCGACACCGGGGGGGACTGGATCAAGGAGGACGGCGTCGCCGACGGCACGTACACGCTGACGGTCGCCGCGCCGAGCAAGATGGTCATCGTCGAGACGTGCGTCAAGGCCGCGAACGACGTCGCCTTCGCCACCTACTCCCCGGGCGAGAACGTCGTGACGGTCACGAGCCCCGCGACGAACGACGCCGGTGCGCAGCAGTCGATCAGCCACGTCTCGTACCGCCTCGAGATGGTGCCCATGACCCCGGGGGTCTGCGCGCCCGACCTGACCGGCTGCGCACCGGAGACGCCCGCACCCGAGACGCCCGCACCGGCGACGCCGGCTCCGGAGACGCCGGCCCCCGCCGTCCCGGTGACACCGCCCGCGCCCAGCCGTCCGAGCACGCCGTCCGCCCCGGTCGCCGAGGCACCGGCGCAGCCTGAGACGCCGGCCGTCCAGTCACCGGCTCCGCAGGTACCGGCGCAGCCGATCGTCGGCGTCGTGACCGCGCCCGCGCCGG
>AXCX01000311.1 GCA_000767215.1 Actinotalea fermentans ATCC 43279 = JCM 9966 = DSM 3133 | reverse complement strand
CGCCGCGGTGCCGCCGCCTCCGCCGCCACCGCCGGGCCCGCCGGGCCCGCCCACGGACGAGCCGCGCATCGTGCAGACGGACGCCGACGCGATCGACGGTCTGACGAAGTGCCCGCGCTGCGGGGCCACCGAGATCTCGCTGAACCAGGCGACCGGCAACCTGCGGTGCGGGTTCTGCCGGCACGAGTGGCAGGCCGTCAACGCGGTCGAGGCGTTCGGCCTGGACACGCCCATCGAGCAGCTGCGGGGCCTGGTGCTCGGCTCGGGCGCGACGACGATCGAGTCGACCGAGACCGTGCGCACGTTCAAGTGCAGCGCGTGCGGCGCGGAGGTGGTCGTCGACACCGAGCACAGCACGCAGGCGCGGTGCCACTGGTGCCGCAACACGCTGTCGATGAACCAGCAGATCCCGAACGGCGCCGTGCCGGACATGCTCCTGCCGTTCCGCGTGCCCAAGGACGCGGCGGTCGCGAAGATCCGCGAGTTCGTCGGGAAGCGGCAGTTCTTCGCGCACCCGCGGTTCAAGAAGGAGTTCGCGCCGGAGAACGTCATGGGCGTGTACCTGCCGTACATGGTCATCGACGTCAACGCGCACGCGGCGATGAGCGGCGTCGGCGAGCACGAGCTGCGGCGGTACACCGTCAAGGTCGGCGACAACCACGAGACCCGGTACGACGTCGAGATCTACCAGGTGTCCCGTGAGTTCGACGTGCACGTGAACGACCTGACGGTCGAGTCCTCGAGCGGGCGCCTCGACCAGCGCGTCTCGGCGAACACGAACAACATCATCAACTCGATCATGCCGTTCGACACCGCCAACGCGGTCCGGTACGACGCGAACTACCTGTCGGGCTTCACGATGGAGCGCCGCGACACGAACGTCGAGCACCTGATGCCCCTGGCGCAGGTGCAGGCGGGCGACATCGCGAGGTACCAGGCGAACTCGACGCTGGCGTACTACGACCGCGGCGTGCGCTGGGACAACGAGCGGCTCGACGTCGTCGGGCAGCGCTGGGTCTCCGCCTACCTGCCGGTGTGGCTCTACAGCTACTACCAGCGCAAGAGCGACGGGTCGTCGTTCCTGCACTACGTCGCGGTGAACGCGCGCACCGGCGAGACCATGGGCTCGGTGCCGATCAACAAGGGCAAGCTCCTCGCCGTCTCCGCCGTCGTGCAGGTCATCGGCATGGTGCTGGGCACGATCATCCTGGTGGTGGGCTGATGAACCTCGAGCTCCTCGGGCAGACCATCGTCGCGTCGAGCGACAGCTCGTCCGGCGACCCCCGGATGTTCGGGCTGCTCCTGTTCGCCTCCGGCTTCGTGTTCTACGGCCTGATGTACCTGCGGTACCGCAACTCCGACAAGCACCACCACCACGAGCGGGAGACCGAGGCCCGGATCGTCGACGTGCGCGCATGGGACCAGCACGTGGAGACGAAGAAGGGCGTCAAGCACTCGAAGATGAAGGGTGCCAACAACGACGAGGTCCGCGGCTCGATCAGCCAGGGCGGTGCCGGGATCGCGGGGATGCCGGGAATCGTCGGGAACACGATCCGCAACCTGACGGACTGAGCGGGTGCAGGGGCGGCGGTCGGCCGGTTGGATCGACCGGTGAGCATCGACCTGCGCACTCCCGACGTCGCCGACCTCGCGGGGGTGGTCGGTGAGCTGGCCACCTGGCAGTCGGACAGGGCGGGGCTCCAGCTCCACCCGGGTGACGTGGGCTGGTACTCGACGAGGGGCGCGGACGCGACGGCCGCCGCCCTGCGCACCTGGTCGCGCGACGGCAGGCTGCTCGCGATGGGGCTGCTGGACGGTCCCTCGCTCCTGCGGCTGGCCGTGGCGCCGGACGTCGCGGACGACGACGGGCTCGCCGATCGGATCGCGGCTGACCTCGCCGACCCCCGGGGCGTGATGGGTGCCGGGAGCGCGAGCGTCGAGGCTCGGGGCGCGAGGCGTCTGTCGGCGGTGCTCGCTGAGCACGGATGGCGGCCCGGCGAGCTGTGGACGCCGTTCCGGCGCGACCTGTCCGCGCCTGTGGGCGACCTACCGGTGCGCGTCGAGACGGTCGACGCCGACCGCGCGGCGGTCTGGGCGGCGATCCACTGGTCGGCCTTCCGCGGGACGGAGCCGTCGTCCGACGAGCTGCGGCGCGTCGTGGACCGGTGGCGCACGATGGCCGAGGGACCTCTGTCCGCCGCGGCGCGCACCGTCGTCGCCCTCGATCGGGACGGCGATGGCATGGCCGTGGCGACCGTGTGGTCGGCGGGCCCTGGCCGCCCGGGCCTGATCGAGCCGATGGGGGTTCACCGCGATCATCGTGGGCACGGGTACGGGACCGGCGTCTCGGTGGCCGCGGCCGCCGTCCTGCGGGAGATGGGGGCCTCGAGCGCCGTGGTGTGCGCCGAGAGCTCGAACGTGGGCGCCGTCGCCACCTACGCGGCGGCGGGGTTCACCGCAGGGCCGCAGGTCGCGGACCTCGAGCGCGCCGGCTGACGGGCGCCACGGCTCAGCCGCTCACGTCGGGGTCGAGCGCGCCCGCACGCACGGCCGGTGAGGTGGCAAGCTCGCCCGCCGCCACGACGGCGTCCCCGACGGCGTCCCCGGCGGAGTCGGGCGGGGCGGCCTCGCGGTAGGTGCGCGAGACGGCGCGGTAGACGGGCGTCCGGAAGGCGACGAGCGTCGCGAGCATCATCAGCAGCCCGGAGCCGAGGAAGATGAGGGCGATGCCGCGCGCCTCGCCGGTGCCGAGGATGGGGCGCAGGGCGGCGGCGCCGTCGTCGGACGCGGCCCACGGGATGATCCAGAGCTGCGCGAGCGGGGCGATGAGGAACGCGGTGACGGGCGTCGCGGCCGTCTCGAGCGCCATCGCGAAGCCGAAGACGCGCCCCTGTCGCTCGAAGGGGACGACGCGCTGGATGACGGTCTGCTCGGCGGCCTCCACCACGGGGATCAGGCACATGTACAGCCACATCCCGACGGCGTAGATGGGCCACCAGTCGCGGATGGTGAAGACCGCGCCGAGGAAGCCCATGACGAGGACGACGCGCAGCATCGTGCGCATGGGGTTGCTCCCCAGGCCCAGGCGTGCGACGACGGCGCCACCCAGCAGGAAGCCGGTGGAGGAGACGGCGAGGACCAGTCCCCAGGCCTCGACGGAGAACAGCTCGAGGCCGTAGGGGTCCATGAGCGCCATGTAGACGCCGCCGATGAGGTTGTTGAACGTCGAGAAGATGATGAGCGCGAACAGGCCGGTCGCGGCGCGGACGACGCGGATGGAGCCCCGCAGGTCGACGGCCTCGCGGGCGTTGGCGGCGGGCGCGGCGGCGACGCGGTCCTCGGGGAAGTTGATGAGCAGCAGGTGGAGCAGGGTCGCGGCCGTGAGGCTGAGCGCGATGGCGAGGGTCCAGCCCATGCCGAGCATGCCGACGGACAGGCCACTGATGATGCTCGTGACCAGGAACGCGACGCCCTGCACCATGCCGACCAGGCCGTTCGCCTTGGCGCGTTCGGGGTCGGGCACGAGGATCGTGACGGTCGTCGAGAGGGCGATGTTGCGCATGTGCTCGACGACGGCGCCGGCCAGGATGATCACCGCGAAGACCCAGAACCAGGGCGCCCCGAGGTCGAGGAGCGTGCGCTCGGGGAGGATGAGGAAGATCGCG
>AXCX01000310.1 GCA_000767215.1 Actinotalea fermentans ATCC 43279 = JCM 9966 = DSM 3133 | reverse complement strand
TGATCGTCGTCGACAGGCGCATGACGGCGAGCTTGCGGCGGTGGTCGACCACGGTGCCGAAGAAGACGCTGCTGAACGAGATGAGCAGCATGTACGCGCCGCCGACGATGCCGGTGGCCAGCACGTTCCGCGTCTCCAGGTACGCCCAGAAGGTCAGCGCCCACCACAGGTAGCTGGTGGTGACGTTGGCGACCGCTGTGTTGACGAGGATGTGCCGGAAGGTGCGCATCGCCGTCGTCGTTCGGTGGTCCGTGGTGCTCGTCATCGCCGTCGTCCCTTTCGTCTGCCCGATGGTGACGGCTGACCGGCGAGAGGGCGAGGACTTATCGGGGCGCGCTCGTTCGCGGCGTGGGGGTCGCTTCTCGGTTCTGCGCGCTCTCGCTCCGGGGTACCTCTTCGCGGGAATGCTTGCCGCGGCATGCATCTTCGGTGAGAGGTTCCCAGCCGCGGAGTGGTGGGCGGGGATCGGGCGGTGCGGGCGGGTGTCGCGGTCGTTGGCTGCTGGGTGGTCAGCAGGTGGTGGTGTGGTGGCAG
>AXCX01000309.1 GCA_000767215.1 Actinotalea fermentans ATCC 43279 = JCM 9966 = DSM 3133 | reverse complement strand
CGCCGTCGCGGCCGACCCGGCCGCCGCAGGGCTCGGTGCAGCCGCCGACGCCGGCGTCGCCGCGACCGGGCGGGTGGTCGAGGTGGAGGTCGTCGCCCGCGACATGCGGTTCGAGCCGGCCTCGGTCACGGTCGAGTCCGGCGATCGCCTGGTCGTGGTGCTGGCGAACGCCGACGACGTGGCGCACGACCTGGTGCTGGACTCCGGCGCGTCGTCGGGCCGCGTCGCGCCGGGCGGGACCGGACGGCTGGAGGTCGAGGTCGTCGGGCGGGCGCTGGACGGGTGGTGCTCGGTGACCGGGCACCGGCAGATGGGCATGACGTTCCGGGTCGAGGTCGCGGGCGCGGAGACCGCCGGGACGGGCCCGGCCCCGGGGCACGACGGCGGCCACCAGGACCCGGCAGCCGCGCCCTCGGCGGCGGAGGACCTGGACCTCATGGCCGATCCGGGCCTGGGTTTCGAGGCGTACGACGCCGCGCTGCCGCCTGCTCCGGACGCCGCGGTGCACCGCGTGCGGCTCGAGGTGACCGAGGTCGAGCGCGAGGTCGCGCCCGGCGTCCGGCAGACGGTCTGGACGTTCGGCGGCACCGCCCCCGGTCCGGTGCTGCGCGGGCGCGTAGGTGACCGGTTCGAGGTCACGCTGGTCAACGACGGCACGATCGGCCACTCGATCGACTTCCACGCCGGCGCCCTCGCACCGGCCGGGCCGATGCGCACGATCGAGCCCGGTGAGGAGCTCACGTACACGTTCACGGCGACCCGGTCGGGCATCTGGATGTACCACTGCTCGACCATGCCGATGTCGCTGCACATCGCGAACGGGATGTTCGGCGCCGTCGTCATCGACCCGCCGGACCTGCCGCCCGTGGACCGCGAGTACCTCCTGGTGCAGTCTGAGCTCTACCTCGGCCCGCAGGGCGGCACGGCGGACGAGCGGGCGGTGGCCGACGAGACGCCCGACGCGGTCGCGTTCAACGGGTACGCCGCGCAGTACGACCACGCGCCGCTGCCGGTGCGCGTGGGCGAGCGCGTGCGGATCTGGGTGCTCGACGCCGGACCGAACCGCGCGACCTCGTTCCACGTCGTGGGCGGGCAGTTCGAGACGGTGTTCCGCGAGGGCGCGTGGCTGCTCGGCGGGCCGGGCGCGGCGCCGACGACCGGCGGGGCCCAGGCGCTCGCGCTGCAGCCCGCGGAGGGCGGCTTCGTCGAGCTCGTGCTGCCCGAGCCGGGGCAGTACCCGTTCGTCTCGCACGTCATGGTCGACGCCGAGCGTGGCGCCCACGGCCTGCTGGACGCGCGCTGACGGTCCGCGCCGTCGTGCGACGGGTTGTCACGGACCCACGGCCGGTGCCCAGCGGCGGCCGTGGTTAACCTGAGCGCGTGACCGGCGCCCCGGGGACCGCCACGGCCGCACACACGGCCCGCACGGACGCGCCGTCGTGGTCCTGGTGGCGCGAGGCCTCCGGCTCGGTCGCGGACCTCGGCGTGCTGGTGCCGATCGCGGTCGCGCTCATCGTCTCGAACGGGCTCGCGCCGACGGCGGTGCTCCTGCCGGCTGGGCTCGCCTACCTTGCCGTCGCAGCCCTGTACCGCCTGCCGGTCGCCGTGCAGCCGCTCAAGGCGTTCGGGGCCGTCGCGATCGCCGTCGGCGCGGGGGCGGACGTCATCGCGGCGGGCGCGCTGCTCATGGGCGCCGTCTTCGTCGTCCTCGGCGCGACGGGCTGGCTCGACCGGGTGGCGCGCGCGTTCCCGCAGGCCGTCGTCCGCGGTGTGCAGCTCGCGGTGGCGCTCACGTTCGCGAAGATCGCCTGGGGGCTGGTCGTCGACCCGTCCGCGGCGTTCGTCCGGCAGCCCGGCGTCGCCGTCGCCGCGGTGCTGGCGGTGGCCCTCGCCGTCCTCCTGCTCCGCTGGCCGGTGCTCGCGCTCGTCGTCGTCGCGCTCGGTCTCGCGGTGGCCGTGGTGCTCGCGGCGCCCGACGTCGCGCCCGGTCCCTCCGCGCTGACGCCTGCGATGCCGGACGCGGCGGCGTTCGCCTCGGCGGCCGTCCTCCTCGTCCTGCCCCAGCTGCCGTTGACCTTCGCGAACTCGTGCCTGGCGCCCGCGGACGCCGCGCGCCAGTACTTCGGTGACCGCGCGGCCCGCGTCACGCCGAGCAGGCTCGCGCTCAGCCTGGGAGCCGCGAACCTCGTCGCGGGCGGCATCGGGGGCATGCCGGTGTGCCACGGGGCCGGCGGGCTCAGCGCGCACCACGCCGCGGGTGCGCGCACGTGGCGGGCACCGGCGCTCATCGGCGGGGCGCTCGTGCTGCTGGCGCTGGTCGCCGGACGGGGCCTGGCCGGCGTCCTCGGTGCGTTCCCCGTGCCGGTCCTCGCGGCTCTCCTGGTCGTGGGGGCCGTCGCGCACGCCCGGCTGCTGCGCGACGTGCGCGGGTGGGCCGCGTGGTCCGTGGTGGTCGTCGTCGGGGTGCTCGGGGTCGTGGTGAACCTGGCGCTCGGGATGCTCGTCGGACTCGCGGCGCACCTGACGGTGCGGCAGCTGACGGGGCGGCAGCTGGCAGTGCGGCAGCTGGCGGGGCGACAGAGGGGAGGGCGTCGGTGACGCCGCAGAAGACGGTGCCCCCGCTGGTGGCGCCGGGGCCGCCGCTGACGGCCGCCGAGCGTGCGCGCTACTCGCGGCACCTGCTGCTGCCCCAGATCGGGGACGAGGGCCAGCGCAGGCTGCGGGCCGCCCGCGTGGCGGTCGTCGGTGCGGGCGGGCTCGGTGCGCCGGTGCTGCAGTACCTGGCGGCCGCAGGCGTCGGGCGCCTGGGGATCATCGACGACGACGTCGTGGACGTCACCAACCTGCAGCGCCAGGTGGTGCACGGGCACGCCGACGTCGGCCGGCCCAAGGTGGACAGCGCGGCCGACGCCGTGCGCGCCATCGACCCGGGAGTGGAGGTGGTCGAGCACCGGGTGCGGCTCACGGAGGCGAACGCGGACCTGCTCGCCGGCTACGACCTCGTCGTCGACGGCGCCGACAACTTCCCGACCCGCTACCTGGTCAACGACGCGTGCGTGCGACTGGGCCTGCCCGAGGTCTGGGGGTCCGTGCTGCGCTTCGACGCGCAGGTCTCGGTGTTCTGGGGGCGCCCGCCCGCGGCCTGGCCGGTCGCGCCGGTGCAGCTGCGGGACGTGTTCCCGGAGCCGCCACCCGAGGGCGCCGTGCCGTCGTGCGCGGCGGCGGGCGTGCTCGGGGCGCTGTGCGGGCAGGTGGGGTCGCTCATGGCGACGGAGGCGATCAAGCTCGTCACCGGCACCGGTCGGCCCCTGCTCGGGCGGCTCGCGGTGCTCGACGCCCTGGCCGGTACCTGGCGGGAGGTCCCGCTGCGCGCGGCGGCGATCGGGCGGACGGTCGCCGGGTCGGGTGATACTGCGGTGGTGTCCGGCGACCAGCCCCCCGCCCCCGTCCGTCCCGCCGACGGCGCTCCCACCCCACGCGAGCCCGGGGAGGTGACGCCACGCGAGCTCGTCGGCCTGCTCGCCGCTGACGCCGTCACCCTGCTCGACGTCCGCGAGCCCGCCGAGCGCGCGATCGTCACGATCGCCGACGACGACCTGCCGATCCCGCTCGGCGAGCTGCCCGCGCGCGTGGGCGAGGTGCCGGCCGACCGTCCGGTGGTCGTCTACTGCCGCAGCGGCGCGCGCTCCGCGACCGCCGCGCGTTACCTCGCCGGCGTCGGCTACGACGTCGCGAACCTCGTCGGCGGAGTCCTGGCCTGGGCCGGCGACGTGGACCCGTCCCTGCCGCGGTACTAGCCGGGCGACGGAGGTTTGTCCCGGAGATCGCACGGGAGGCGGTCACCGGGCCGTGCCATGATCGGGCCGGTCGACCGGGGGAGGGCCATGCGCACCGTCAACGAGCACCGCGCCGCCGCGCTCGCCCTCGCCGCACCCCTCGAGGCGATCGAGCTGCCGCTGGCCGAGGCTGCGGGCCACGTGCTCGCACGCGACGTGTGCGCCGACGGGCCGCTGCCGCCCTGGGACAACTCGGCGATGGACGGCTACGCCGTGCGGGCCGCCGACGTGAGCGCCGCGGTCCCGGACGGCCCCGTGCGGCTTCGGGTGATCGCGGACCTGGCGGCGGGCAGCGCCGCGACGCCCGTCGTCGGCCCGGGCGAGGCCGCCCGCATCATGACCGGGGCCCCGATGCCCCCCGGCGCCGACGCCGTCGTCCCGGTCGAGCAGACCGACGCGGCCACGGACGTGGTCGCGAT
>AXCX01000308.1 GCA_000767215.1 Actinotalea fermentans ATCC 43279 = JCM 9966 = DSM 3133 | reverse complement strand
GAAAGTGCAGGTCAGAGGCCGTTTCTCCGCTTGGGGGAAGCGGCCTCTTCGTCTGAGTGGACACAAAGTCGACACGCAGACCTGGCTGGCTGCACTGCGTCCGCCCTGCTCAGAACGGCTGACCTCCTCACCTGGCGCCGAGCGGCGCATGAGGGTCGAGTCACGTCTTCGCGCGCATGGGACTCAAGTGGAGTGCGGGTGCCAAGCCTGTCAATGCCAGCGCATGTCATCGCGCCTCCTCGCCGAGCTGGGACCTGCGTACGTTACGGGCTCGTTAGGCGGGCTCCGCCGTCCGGGTGATCTTGTTGCGTGGCGCCCGTTTCGCCCCTTCCCAGCGGCCTCGCGGGCTCGCTACGTTGCGCGCGTCCGGCGGGGGCCACGGGCTCTCGCGGGTCTCGATGATGAGAGTGGCCGCAGAGCTCAGGGGGTCTGATGCGCGCCTCGACGTTGCCGTTCGCCATGTCCATCTCCGTTCGAAGGGCGTTCGCGGCAGTCGTGACCGCGGTCGTTCTCGGGGGGTGTTCGTATCGCCCGCGGCCGGCGCGGGCCGGAGCGTTCCGGTTCGGGCGGTGACCGGATCTGCGTGTCCGGTGGAGGCCGCGGACGAGGCGACTGCGGCCGCGCTCGCCGCGAGCTGTGGCCGCGAGGTCGAGGTTCTCGAGGAACGCACCGAGTTCCAGACACTTCATGCACTGCCGGACGGGCAGATGCGTCTGGACACCTCGATCGCTGCTGTCCGAACTCAGGTGTCGGGTGAGTGGGCGGACATCGACACGACGCTGGTGGAGTCCGCTGCAGGCATCGAGGTCGCGGCGCCGGCGGTCGAGATGGTGTTCTCGGACGGCTCGCCGGGGCAACCGCTGGCCTCCATGCAGCGCGACGGTCACCAGCTGACCTTCGACGTGCCCTTCGACCTACCGGCTCCGGTCGTGTATGGCACGGGTCTGGAGTACCCGGACGTGATCGACGGCGTGGACCTCCTGGTGAGCGTCAACGCAGACGCGACCGGCTTCTCCGAGGTCCTGCGGGTCGAGTCGCCGCAGGCAGCCGCCGATCCGCGCATCGCAGACCTCGCGTTTCCGATCACGGTGTCGGACGGGCTCGAGCTGACGGAGGCCGACGGCGGGTTCGCTGCTGTCGACTCCGAGGGCGAGCGTGTCTTCAGGTCACCCCAGCCGGCGATGTGGGACTCGCGGGCGGACCGCGCGGCGCCGAACCTGACGCCTCGCCTGATCGGCGGCATGTCCCCGTCCGCCGGTATGCGACTCACCTCCGATGAGGGGCTCCGGATCGGCGCGGCCCGTCTCGCGGCCCCGGTCGACGGGGACGCGTGGGCGTTCATGGACGTGGCGCTGGAGGACCAGGCCGTGCAGGTCGGTCTCGACGAGGAGATGCTGGCGGATCCGAGCACCGTGTGGCCGGTGTACGTCGACCCGTCGGTGTCCGGCTCCCGCTCGGAGTGGGTGGCCGTGTCCAGCGCGGGCTGGAAGCACTACAACTTCTCGAGCGACGACGGCGTCGGCAGGTGCGGCACGACCGGCAGCCCGATGTACTGCTCGAGCGTGTTCACCGAGCGGCTGGCCTGGCAGTTCACCGGGCTTCAGGCCATCGGGAACGTCGACCCGTCCAACGTCACGTCAGCCACCTTCTCGGTGTACGGGACGCACTCGTACTCGTGCACTGCGTCCCCGATCGAAGCGTGGTGGACCGGCGGAATCAACAGCGGCACCACGTGGTCGTTTGGCTGGACGGGTTCGAATGAATTCGGCGGCGGGATGCACCTCCGTCTTGGAATCGGACGTGACCCGGCCAATCTGAATCGAGCCCGCTGGCACGTCGATTTCGGCTCGACGCACGTTCCCAACGGTAGGTCGGGTCAACTGATAAGCTATACACAGGCGAGGAGGGGAGCGAATTGAACGATCAAGAGCAACAACGTGCGGCCCGCCTCGGTATCGAAGCACTCAATGCGTCCCTCGTCAGGCTAGGGTATCCACCAGTCGGGAAGAATGCTGATGTGCGCATGGTCGATCCCTTCTTGGGAGTTATTCCGAACGCGGTCATTGAAAGGCCCGGCGTCGCCCCGTTGCGCCTACTATTCGGTCTCGAGCTGGACATATGGGTCGGCCCCTTTTCTGAGGTTGTTGCCGTTCCTGCGCGCGAGGAGTGCAGGCGCGACATGGAGAACGAAATCACCCGGATTCTCAAGTCCGAAGTGGAGTGTCGGTATCGCAAGCGGTGGGTCGAACTGATCCTTCGGATTCCCGACCAGAATCCTTGGCTAAGGCTGAGAATTGTCGGAACGGGCCGGTCGTCAGTCCTTGAACCTCGATACGCACCGTACGCGAGCCAGTGATATCCCTCGGTCGGATTCGGGGCCCTTGACCCTAAGGACACTCGAGGTTCCATCGTTGCCGTCGCCCAGCTGGTTCTCCGATGCGCGGCGCGCCGTGAGGCACGCGCTCGCCGTGCACCGACCCGTACGGCAACGCGCGGGGGAGCGCCCCTGCCGGGTGGGTGGGTGATCACGGGTTCTTGAACAAGCCGGTGGACGAGACCGGGTTGGTGCAGGTCGGGGCGCGTTACTACGACCCGGTGATTGCCAGGTTCGTCACGGTCGACCCGGTGATGGATCTGACCGATCCGCAGCAGTGGAACGCCTACACCTACGCCAACGGCAACCCGGTCACCTGGGCCGACCCCGACCGGCAAGTGGCCGGACTGGCTCGACGACGCCGCCAGCGCCGTCGGTGACGGGATCTCGAGCGCCTGGGACGCGACCACCACGTGGGTCGATGAGCACCAGGCTGACATCGTCGCCGGGGTCGCCGGCGCCGTGGTCGGCGGTGGGTGCCTGCTTCTGACAGCCGGCGCGGGCAGCATCGCGTGCGGCGCCCTGGGTGGTGCCGCGGCGGGTGCGGCGTCGCACGCGTGGCGTGCGCAGGTCCAGCACACCGAGGAGTTCTCGTGGGGCGCCATGGGCCGCGAAGCCCTCATCGGCGGACTCACCGGTGCCGCCACAGCAGGCATCGGCCAGATCCCCGGCGTCCGGCAACTGGCCAACCGCGCCACCACGGCCATCAGCAACCGCATCAGCCCCTACCTCGGGCGACCACCGACCACGACACTACGACCGACCGAGGGGCCGATAGCGTGGCCACCCAACAATGGCTTCCACGGCAACCTGGGCCCGAGCGGAAACCCCGGTGTGACGGTTCTCAGGCCGGGAACGCAGATTGACAGATTCGGGCTGGACGAGGGGCGGTTCGTCGCGCCACGCGGCACGCCAGTTGCGCAGCGTTCCCTACCGCCGGGTGCAACAAGTAAGCCCTACAGTGTCTTCGAGGTCACGAACCGACTCGTCGTACAGCAGGGGCGGGCAACACCGTGGTTCGGGCAGCCAGGCATGGGTGTGCAGTACCGCTTGCCGGCAAGTGTGAAGGACCTGCTCGCAACCGGATACCTCCGGAGGGTGTAGATCGTGACGCAAGACGAACTCGAACTGGACATGCGGCGGTTGAACTTGCCGACGTTTGCTTACAGCCTCGGGAGCGATCGCGATGAGGCGTACTGCCTAACGCATGAGGCCGACGGCTGGCACGTCTACTACAGCGAGAGAGGCAATCGGAACTCCGAGGAGGTCTTCTCTACAGAGGCGGCGGCCTGCGCGAGGCTCCGTGAACGAGTACTCAGTGATGGCGCCGTTCGTCAATGGATGTCTGGTCACGGCAACCCGTGACGGCGTCTGAGAGGTTCAAGAAGCATTGGTTCCTCGACCGCGTGATCTCTTCGCGCGGGTACACAATCACGCTCCGGCGGGATGTGGTCGAGTACAAGGATCGAGCCGGGGGGATCACTCTTCCCGCTGAGTGGGCTCCCGGCAGAGGTACATGGATTCTTCTGTTCGCTGCGGGTCTTCCGGAAGTTCTTCCCGGCTCGCGCGCCAAGAGCGAGGTGGTTGACGATATTGTTCGGGCCTTCGACGCCGTTGGTTGGCGTCTGAGCGTTCGGTAGCCGGCCAGCGAGGCGTGAACCGTTCACGGTCAGCGGAGGCCAGGTTCCCTGGCCTTCGGACCAAAGAGGTGAGGGGAGCCCGCGCGTGGGACACAAAATGGACGGAAATGCGGCCCGAGACGGCTCGAGCTAGGTCGAGGCGAGCAGGTACTGTCGAGGTGTCCCGCCGACGGATTCCGGCGTCGGTCCTGGTCAGTAACGAGATGGTTCGAGGTGGCTCGTGCCGGCTCGATGCGTCGACAGACGCGGAGTTCGCGTCTTCCGATTCAGGGGGTCAGGGGTTCGAGTCCCC
>AXCX01000032.1 GCA_000767215.1 Actinotalea fermentans ATCC 43279 = JCM 9966 = DSM 3133 | reverse complement strand
CGGCCCAGGCGGCCTCCCGCAGCGCCGCGGTGCGCGCACCGCCGTCGGCGAACGCCTGCGCGAGTTCCACCGCCGCCCGAGGACGCTCGTCGTCGGGCCCGGCGACCTGCACCACCTCGAGCGCCTCGCGGGCGCAGGACGCGGCGAACCCGGCGACCGCGCGCAGGTCGGCGGTCGTGAGGTCGATCCGGGCGTCGTCGGCGGCCATCCGCCCATCCTGGCGCACGTGCTGCGACGTCGGTCGCCAGCCGCCCGAGGGGGCGTGATCGACTCGCGCCACGCCGGAGGCACGTCCGCGGTGCTGTCGGTGGCCAGGATTAGCGTCGCCGCCATGAGCACACACGTCTGCGTCTGGTTCGAGGACTCCTGGCCCGACCACGTGTGCGTCTGCGGGGCGCGCGCGGTGGTCGTCGTCGACGAGCTCGGTGACACCTTCTACGCGGTCCTCGACGACGCTCCGCAGGTGCCGCACCAGCGGCTGCCGCTCTCGGCCTGAGGCCGCCACCCGAACACCCCTCCCACCCGGGCGAACGAGGGGCCCGACGCCGCGGCGTCGGGCCCCTCGTTCGCCTCGTGGCCGGTCAGGCCAGGTGGTACATCCAGCCGTGCGGGTCGTCGGCGCGGCCGTACTGGATGTCGGTGAGCCGCGAGCGCACCGCGGCGGTGACGGGGCCGGTGGCGCCGTCGGCCACCGTGAGGTCGAACTCGGTGCCCGCGAGACGGCCGATCGGCGTGACCACCGCCGCCGTGCCGCAGGCGAACACCTCCGCGACGGACCCCGCCGACAGTCCCGCCCGCAGGTCGTCGAGCCGCACGGTGCCCTCGACGACGTCGCGGCCCTCCTCCCGCAGGAGCGTGATGATCGACGACCGCGTCACGCCCTCGAGGATCGAGCCGGTCAGCGCCGGGGTCTCGACGTGCCCGTCCGCGTGCACCACGAACACGTTCATGCCGCCCAGCTCCTCGAGCTGAGTCCCGGTCGCCGCGTCGAGGAAGCACACCTGCTCGCAGCCGCGCGCGTACGCCTCCTGCTGCGGGAGCAGCGACGCCGCGTAGTTGCCGCCGCACTTCGCCGCGCCCGTCCCGCCGGGGCCCGAGCGGTTGTAGTCCTGGGAGACCCAGATCGAGACGGGCTTGACGCCGCCTGCGAAGTACGGGCCGACGGGTGACGCGATGAGCAGGTAGTCGACGCCGCGCGCAGGGCGCACGCCGAGGAACGCCTCGGAGGCGAACATGAACGGCCGCAGGTACAGGCTCGTCTCGTCCGCGCCCGGCACCCAGTCGAGATCGACGGCGACCAGGGCCTCGATCGAGCCGAGGAAGTCCTCCGCGGGCAGCTCGGGCAGCGCGAGGCGCCGCGCGGACTGCGCGAAGCGTGCGGCGTTCGCCCAGGGGCGGAACGTCCAGACCGAACCGTCGGCGTGCTTGTACGCCTTCAGCCCCTCGAAGATCTCCTGCCCGTAGTGCAGGACAGCGGCCGCGGGGTCCAGCAGCAGGGGTCCGTACGGCTCCACCCGCCGGTCGCCCCAGCCGCCGTCGGCCGACCAGCTCACGCGGGCCATGTGGTCGGTGAAGACCGTCCCGAAGGCCGGTTGCGCGATGAGGGCGTCCCTCTCCTGCGCCGACCGCGGCGTGGTGCTCAGGCGACGCTCGAAGGCGTCGGCGGTGGTCTCGCGTGCCGTGGTGCTCATCTCGTTCCCTTCGTCGCGGACCGAAGCGCCGCGGGGCGCCATCGCCGTCGGCCTCGTGCCCGCGGAATCCGTGCCGACGTTACCCGTCCTCATGCCTGCCCCACACCAGCCACGTGCACCAGGGGGTGCATCCAGCCGCGGGTGTCCGCGGCCCGCCCGTGCTGGACGTCCGTCAGCTCCCGGCGGACCGCCGCGGTCACGGGCCCGATGCCGCCGTCTGCCACCGGCAGGTCGAAGTCCTCGCCCACCAGGCGCCCGATCGGGCTCACGACCGCCCCGGTCCCGCACGCGAAGACCTCGCGGACGGTGCCGTCGGCGAGCCCCGCGCGCACCTCGGCGAGCGGCACCGCCCGCTCGACGACGCGGTGCCCGGCGTCGCGCAGGATCGTCAGCACCGAGTCGCGCGTCACGCCCGCGAGGATCGTGCCGAGGGCCGGCGTGACGGCGGTGCCGTCCGCGAGGACCAGCACGACGTTCATCCCGCCCAGCTCCTCGAGGTTCTCGTCACCGTCGAGGAAGCACACCTGCTCGCACCCACGGGAGTAGGCCACCTGCTGGGCCGCCAGCGACGCCGCGTAGTTGCCCATGCACTTGGCGGCGCCGGTGCCTCCCGGACCGGCGCGGCGCTGGTCCCGCTCGACCCAGATCGAGACGGGCGCCAGGCCGGCCTTGAAGTACGGGCCCACGGGCGAGGCGATGACGAGGTAGTCGATGCGCCGCGCCGGGCGCACGCCGAGGAACGCCTCGGAGGCGATCATGAAGGGGCGCAGGTACAGGCTCGTCTCCGGCGCGCCGGGCACCCAGGCCTCGTCGACGGCGACGAGCGCCTCGAGCGAGCCGATGAAGTCCGCGACGGGAAGCTCGGGCAGCGCGAGGCGCCGTGCCGACCGGGCGAACCGCTCGGCGTTGGCCTGCGGCCGGAAGGTCCAGACTGACCCGTCGGGGTGCCGGTACGCCTTGAGCCCTTCGAAGATCTCCTGGCCGTAGTGCAGGACGGCGGCCGCCGGGTCCAGCTCGAGCGGCGCGTACGGCTCGACGCGGTGACCGGACCAGCCGGCGTCGGTCGACCACGTGATCCGGGCCATGTGGTCGGTGAAGACCTCGCCGAAACCTCCGGACGAGGCGAGGGCGGCGAGGACCGCGGCCCTCTCCTCGGCGGGGCGGGGCGTCGTCGCCCGCGCGACGGCGAAGGCGGGGGCCGTCGCGGGCGCGACGGGGCTTGCTGTGCTGCTGGTCATGTCGGGTCCCTGGGTCGCTGGGGGCGGTTCGGCGGGACGGCCGACACGGGTTGGGGAAGGGCCCCGGGGCGGTCAGCCCCGCAGGCGGGCGGCGATCTCCGAGCCCACGTCGGCCGTGGTCCGTACTCGGTCCCCGCGCTCCGCCAGGTCGGCGGCGACGGCGGCCTCGACCCGGGCGGCCGCGTCGGCCAGGCCCAGGTGCTCGAGCATCATGGCGACCGACAGGATCGTGGCGGTCGGGTCGGCCTTGCCCTGGCCCGCGATGTCCGGGGCCGAGCCGTGCACCGGCTCGAACATCGACGGGAACGTGCGGTCCGGGTTGATGTTCCCCGAGGCCGCGAGCCCGATGCCGCCCACGACGGCGCCGGCCAGGTCGGTGAGGATGTCGCCGAACAGGTTGTCGGTGACGATCACGTCGAACCGCGACGGCTTGGTGACCATGAAGATCGTCGCCGCGTCGACGTGCAGGTAGTCGGTGGTGACGTCGGGGAACTCGGCGTTCACGGCCTCGACCGTGCGACGCCACAGGTCGCCCGCGTGGACGAGCACGTTGTGCTTGTGCACGAGGGTGAGGTGCTTGCGCGGCCGCGCCTGGGCGCGGGCGAACGCGTCGCGCACCACGCGCTCGATGCCGAACGCGGTGTTGACGCTGACCTCGTTGGCGACCTCGTGCGGCGTGCCCTGGCGGATCGAGCCGCCGTTGCCGACGTACGGACCCTCGGTCCCCTCGCGGACGACGACGAAGTCGATGTCCCCGGGCTCGGCCAGCGGGGAGCGCACGCCCGGGTAGAGGCGGCCGGGACGCAGGTTGACGTAGTGGTCCAGCGCGAAGCGGAGCCGCAGGAGCAGACCGCGCTCGAGGACGCCCGACGGCACGCTCGGGTCGCCGATGGCGCCGAGCAGGATCGCGTCGTGGGCCTTGATCGTCTCGAGGTCCGCGTCGGTCAGGGTCTCGCCGGTGGCGTGCCAGCGGCGGGCGCCCAGGTCGAGCTCCGTGGTCGCGATCGCCACGTCCGAGCCCACGGCAGCGTCGAGGACCTTCAGGCCCTCCTCGACCACCTCGGTACCGATGCCGTCACCTCGGACGACGGCGAGCCGCACGCTGGTTCCCATGCCGTCGACCCTAGCCCTCTGTCCACGTGTCGGAACATGGCGTCTCGCATCGCGACCAGTTGGCCCGGCCTGCGACGCGTCATTGCGGCGTGAGTGCGGCCTCAGCGCCGCGGCGGCCTCGGGTAGAGCACCTCGAACGTCTCGAGCACCACCTCGAGGTCGTCGTCGACCTCGACGCCCGTGCCGGCGAGCACCCGCCGCCAGTAGCGCTCGTGCTCGCGGCGCCAGCTCACGAGCGTCCGGTCGTCCTCCCCCTCGCTCGCGGCGAACGCCTCGTCGACGTCGCCGAAACGGGCCTGGCGCACCTGCGTGGTCCGGACGAGCGCCCGGGGGTGCCCGGCGCCGTCGAGGACGATCGACAGCTCGCCGGGCTGGGGAACGGGCTCGCCGGTCGAGGTCAGCTCGACGAGCGCCGTCGACGTCCCGATCTTCTCCCCCGCGAGCACCAGCGCGAGCAGCTCGTCCGCGAGCCGAGGGTTGTCGCCGAACGCCCAGGCGGGCGGGGTCATCGCCGCCGTCACGCCGACGCCCGTGACGACCGGCAGGCGCCCGATCTTCGCGTGCGCTCGCGCGGTCTCCCAGAACTCGACGACCTCATCGGCGCGCGCGTCGTCGTCCGCCATCACTGCCGTCCTCTCCGCTTCCTCGTCGTGCTCGAACGACGGTGCGTCCGACGAACGACAGCCGTTCGCCGGACGCACCGTGGTTCGCGGTCAGCGTGCGACGTGCCCCTCGGTGTAGTCCGAGTCCGCCGGCTTGATCCAGGAGAACATCTTGCGCAGCTCGCGCCCGACGCCCTCGATCGGGTGCTGCTCGCCCTTGGCCCGCAGCGCCAGGAACTCGGGCGCGCCCGCGTCCTGGTCGGCGATGAAGCGCTCGGCGAAGGCGCCGCTGCGGATGTCCGCGAGCACGCCCTGCATGTTCTCCTTCACGTGCGGGTCGATGACGCGCGGGCCGGAGACGTAGTCGCCGTACTCGGCCGTGTCGGACACGCTCCAGCGCTGCTTGGCGATGCCGCCCTCGATCATGAGGTCGACGATGAGCTTGAGCTCGTGCAGGACCTCGAAGTAGGCGATCTCCGGCTGGTAGCCGGCCTCGGTCAGGACCTCGAAGCCGTACTGGACGAGCTGGGAGGCGCCGCCGCAGAGGACGGCCTGCTCGCCGAAGAGGTCGGTCTCGGTCTCCTCGGTGAAGGTCGTCTTGATGCCGCCCGCCCGCAGGCCACCGATGGCCTTGGCGTAGGACAGCGCGAGCTGCCACGCGTTGCCCGAGGCGTCCTTCTCCACGGCGACGAGGACGGGCACGCCGCGGCCCGCCTCGTACTCGCGACGCACGATGTGGCCGGGACCCTTGGGCGCGACCATGAAGACGTCGACGCCGTCGGGAGCGGTGATGTAGCCGAACCGGATGTTGAAGCCGTGCGCGAAGACGATCGCCTTGCCCTCGGTGAGGTTCGGGGCGATCTCGTCGCGGTACAGGTGCCGCTGCACCTGGTCGGGCGCGAGGATCATGATGACGTCGGCCTCGGCGGCCGCCTCGGTCGGCGTGACGACGCGCAGGCCCTGCTCCTCGGCCTTGGCGCGCGAGGCGGAGCCCTCGCGGAGGCCGACGCGCACGTCCACCCCGGAGTCGCGCAGGTTGAGGGCGTGCGCGTGCCCCTGGCTGCCGTAGCCGATGATCGCGACCTTGCGGCCGGCGATCACCGAGAGGTCGGCGTCGTCGTCGTAGTAGAGCTCTGCCACGGGAGATCTCCTCGGTGTTCGTGGATCGGGTGGAGCCGGAGTGCTGCGGGACAGTCTGGCCCGTCTCAGGCGGGACGGGAGACGCGTTCCAGCGCGCGGTCGGTGATGGAGCGGGACCCGCGACCGATGGCCACGGTGCCGGACTGGACGATCTCGCGGACGCCGAACGGCTCGAGGGCCGCGAGCAGGGCGTCCAGCTTGGCGCCGTTGCCCGTCGCCTCGATGGTCACCGCGTCGGTGGCGACGTCGACGACGTGCGCCCGGAAGAGGTCGACCACCTCGAGGACGTGCGAGCGGATCGACATGTCGGCCCGCACCTTCACGAGGAGCAGCTCACGCTGCACGGACGCGTCAGGCTCGAGCTCGACGATCTTGATGATGTTGATGAGCTTGTTGAGCTGCTTGGTGACCTGCTCGAGGGGCAGCTCGTCCACGTCGACCACGACCGTGATGCGCGAGATCTCGTCGTGCTCGGTGGGGCCGACCGCGAGCGAGTGGATGTTGAACGCACGGCGGGCGAAGAGGCCTGCGACGCGCGTGAGGACGCCGGGCTTGTTCTCCACGAGCACCGACAGCGTGTGCCTGCTCATGCTGCACCTTCTTCCAGGGCTGACTGGGACGAGCGATCGGACGGGTGGGACGGGCCGGACGGGCCGTCGGTCGACGGGGCCGACGGCCCCAGCGCGGCGTCGAGAAGGGCCTCGACGTGGATGGCGAGGCTGTCCAGCAGGGGCACCGGGCTGCGCTCCGGGGCGAGGATCATGCCGAGCTCGGTGCAGCCCAGGATCACCGCCTGCACCCCGCGGCCGACCAGTCGGCCCACGACGGCGTCCAGGGCGTCGCGCGAGGACTCCAGCACCTCGCCGCGCACGAGCTCGGCGTAGATGACCCGGTGCACCTCGGCGGCGTCCTCCGCCTCCGGGACGACGACGTCGATCCCCCGCCCGGCGAAGTGGGCGGGGTAGAGCTCCTGAGAGGCCATCGTGTAGCGGGTGCCGAGCAGACCCACCCGCGAGAAGCCGGCGGCCTGCGCGACGTCCGCGACGGCGTCGACGAGGTGCACGACCGGCGCCCCCGCCGCCGCGACGTCCTCGTACAGCAGGTGCATCGTGTTGGCGCAGATGCCGAGGACCTCGGCGCCGGCCTCCACCAAGGTCGCCGCCTCGCGCGCGTAGCGGCGCCCGAGCGAGGTCCAGTCGTCGACGGCCTGCAGGGACTCGATCTCCGCGAAGTCGGCCGATCGCAGCACGAGGTCCGCGGAGTGCGAACCGCCCAGGCGGTCCCGGGTCCCGGCGTTGAGCAGTCGGTAGTAGTCCACCGTCGACTCCCAGGAGGTGCCCCCGAGGAGGCCGATGCGCCGCATCACTCCTCCCGGTCCCACGCGGGGCTGATCCCCCGCGCGTACTGGATCTCGTCGTTGCTCACGCCGGCTGCGACCATCGGCCACACCATCGCGTCCCGCGAGACGGTGAAGTCCACGACGACGGGGCGGTCGTCGATCTCCATCGCCCGACGGATCGTGTCGTCGACGTCGCTCTCGCTCTCGCAGCGCAGCCCGACGCAGCCGTACGCCTCGGCGAGCGTGACGAAGTCGGGGATGCGGACCGTGCCGTGACCCGTGTGCAGATCGGTGTTCGAGTACCGCGACTCGTAGAACAGGGTCTGCCACTGGCGGACCATGCCGAGCGAGGAGTTGTTGATGACGGCGACCTTGATCGGGATCTCGTTGATCGCGCAGGTGGCCAGCTCCTGGTTCGTCATCTGGAAGCAGCCGTCGCCGTCGATGGCCCAGACGGTGCGGTCGGGGTCGCCGACCTTCGCGCCCATCGCCGCGGGGACCGCGAAGCCCATGGTGCCGAGGCCGCCGGAGTTCACCCACTGGCCCGGGCGCTGGTACCTGATGAACTGGGCCGCCCACATCTGGTGCTGGCCGACGCCCGCGACGTAGATCGCCTCGGGGCCGGCGATCTCGCCGAGCCGCGTGATGACGTGCTGCGGCGCCAGGTGACCGTCGTCGGTGGCCGTGTAGCCGAGCGGGAACGTCTCGCGCCAGTCGTCGATCTGCCGCCACCAGGCCGCCAGGTCCGGCTTGCCGTGCTGGGCGTGCTCGCGCTCGAGCTCGGGCAGCAGGTCGGAGATGACCTCGCGCAGGTCACCGACGATCGGGACGTCCGCCCGGCGGTTCTTGCCGATCTCGGCGGGGTCGATGTCCGCGTGGACGATCGTCGCGTGCGGCGCGAACGAGGAGACCTTGCCGGTCACCCGGTCGTCGAACCGCGTGCCGAGCGCGACGATCAGGTCGGCCTTCTGCAGCGCGGCGACCGCGGGGACGGTCCCGTGCATGCCCGGCATGCCCAGGTGCTGCGGGTGGTCGTCGGGCAGGACGCCCCGAGCCATGAGCGTGGTGACCACGGCGGCGCCGCTCGCGTCCACGAGGCGGCGCAGCTCG
This sequence comes from Actinotalea fermentans ATCC 43279 = JCM 9966 = DSM 3133, assembly GCA_000767215.1. Lineage (GTDB taxonomy): Bacteria > Actinomycetota > Actinomycetes > Actinomycetales > Cellulomonadaceae > Actinotalea > Actinotalea fermentans. The sequence goes on along the minus strand of AXCX01000032.1, from coordinate 13,662 downwards.
GCGGCCGCACCCGAACGGACCGCGCCGCCCCCGACGTACAGCACCGGACGACGCGCGGTCGCGAGCAGGCGCGCGGCCTCCCGGACCTGCTTGGCGTGCGGCTTCGTCACCGGGTGGTAGCCCGGGAGCTCGACCGGCTGGGGCCAGCTGAACGTCGTCATCGCCTGCTGCGCGGACTTCGCCACGTCCACGAGGACCGGGCCCGGGCGGCCCGTCCGCGCGATGTGGAACGCCTCGGCGATCGTGCGCGGGATGTCGTCCGGGTCGGTGACGAGGAAGTTGTGCTTGGTCACCGGGAGCGTGATGCCGACGATGTCCGCCTCCTGGAAGGCGTCGGTGCCGATGAGCGAGGCCCCGACCTGGCCCGTGATCGCGACGAGCGGCACCGAGTCCATGTTGGCGTCGGCGAGCGCCGTGACCAGGTTCGTCGCGCCCGGACCCGAGGTGGCCATGCACACGCCGACCTCACCGGTCGCGTAGGCGTAGCCCTCGGCGGCGTGCCCGGCGCCCTGCTCGTGGCGCACGAGGATGTGCCGCAGCTTGGTGGAGTCCATCAGCGGGTCGTAGGTCGGCAGGATCGTCCCACCGGGGATGCCGAAGACGACCTTCGCCCCGACCGCCTCGAGGGAACGCACGATCGACTGCGCGCCGGTGACGGCCTCGCCGTGCGCCACGACGGTGCGGGCGACGTCGGCGGGCGTCACGCCGGCGCGCTGCGCCGACGGGGTCGGCGGGGTCGGCGGACGGGTGGCGCCGGCCGTGGCGGTCGGCTGCTGGTCCTGGACCATCGTGAGCTCCTGTCGAGGTGGTGCGGTGCTGTGGTGCGGTGCTGTCGTGCTGGGTGCTGTGGTGCTGTGGTGCTGGGTGCTGTGGTGCTGGTCGTGCGTGCTGGCAGCTGTGGGGCATGAAAAAACCCCTCGGGCCGTGTGGCTGGAGGGGTGGGCGCAGGCCTGACCTGGCTGGGGGGTCGAGCCCGCGCCTAGCCGAGTACGAGGAGGATCGTCTGCACGAGCGGCAGCCTACGGGGTGCGGCACCCGGATGTCACGTCTTTGGTCCTGAGTCCGCATGTCGGTTCACCGTCTTGCACTACGGACACAGCGCCCGGTGCACCCGAGACGGCGGTGCACCAGAGACGGCGGTGCGCCACGGACACCGCGGCAGTCGCCCACCCGGTGCGCCGGAGCGCCGATCCCGGGCGCACCGCTCCCCGGGTCCGGCGCGTGCCCGGTCAGCCCAGGACGGCGCCGACGCTGGCCGACCGCACCAGCTTCACGTACTTGCCGAGGACGCCGCGGGTGTACCGGGGCGGGAGCGGCTCCCAGCCGACCTGGCGGCCGGCCAGCTCGGTGGCGTCGACCAGCAGGTCGAGCGTGCCGCGTGCCACGTCGAGGCGGATCCGGTCGCCGTCCCGGACGAAGGCGATCGGCCCGGCGTCCACCGCCTCCGGGGCGACGTGCCCGACGCACAGTCCGGTGGTGCCTCCCGAGAACCGGCCGTCGGTCAGCAGCAGGACGCTCTTGCCGAGCCCCGCTCCCTTGATCGCGCCGGTGATGGCGAGCATCTCGCGCATCCCGGGTCCGCCCTTCGGCCCCTCGTACCGGATGACGACGACGTCGCCCGCCTGGATGGTCCCGTCCTCGAGCGCGTCCATCGCCGCCCGCTCGCGGTCGAACACGCGCGCGGTGCCCTCGAAGACGTCGGAGTCGAAGCCGGCCGACTTCACGACCGCACCCTCCGGCGCCAACGAGCCGTGCAGGATCGTGATGCCGCCCGTGCGGTGGATCGGGTCGGCCAGCGACCGCAGGATCTTGCCGTCCGGGTCCGGCGGCGCGACGTCGGCCAGGTTCTCCGCGACGGTGCGCCCGGTGACGGTGAGGCAGTCGCCGTGCAGCAGCCCGGCGTCGAGCAGCGCCTTCATCACCACCGGGACGCCCCCGATCCGGTCGACGTCGTTCATGACGTACCGGCCGAACGGCTTGAGGTCGCCCAGGTGCGGCACCCGCGCCGCGACGCGCGCGAAGTCGTCGAGCGAGAGGTCGACCTCCGCCTCGTGCGCGATGGCGAGCAGGTGCAGGACGGCGTTCGTCGAGCCGCCGAAGGCCATCACGACGGCGATGGCGTTCTCGAACGCCTCCTTGGTCATGATCTGACGTGCGGTGATGCCCCGTCGGAGCAGCTCGACCACGGCCTCGCCGGAGCGCAGCGCGAACTGGTCGCGACGACGGTCTGCCGACGGCGGGGCCGCCGACCCGGGCAGGCTCATCCCCATCGCCTCGGCGACCGAGGCCATGGTGTTCGCGGTGTACATCCCGCCGCAGGCGCCCTCGCCCGGGCAGATGGCTCGCTCGATCCGGTCCACGTCCTCGGCGCTCATCAGCCCGCGCGCGCACGCGCCGACGGCCTCGAAGGCGTCGATGATCGTGACCTCCTTCTCCGTCCCGTCGGAGAGCTTGACCCACCCGGGCGCGATGGAGCCGGCGTAGAGGAAGACGGCCGCCAGGTCGAGGCGCGCGGCGGCCATCAGCATGCCCGGCAGGGACTTGTCGCACCCGGCCAGGAGCACGGAGCCGTCGAGCCGCTCGGCCTGCATGACCGTCTCGACGCTGTCGGCGATGATGTCCCGGCTGACGAGCGAGAAGTGCATCCCCTCGTGGCCCATGGAGATGCCGTCCGAGACCGAGATGGTCCCGAACTCGAGCGGGAACCCGCCTGCGGCGTGGACGCCGTTCTTGACCGCCTTCGCGAGCCGGTCGAGAGAGAGGTTGCACGGCGTGATCTCGTTCCACGAGCTCGCGACGCCGATCTGCGGCTTGGCGAAGTCGTCGTCGCCCATCCCGACGGCGCGGAGCATGCCGCGTGCCGCGGTCGCCTCGAGGCCGTCGGTGACCTGCCGCGAGCGCGGCTTGATGTCGGGCGTCCGTCCCGAGGGAGCGGCCGAGGTGCCGGGCGTCGTCGTCATGTCCGGAGTCTAGGCACGCCCCTGCCACGTGCAGACGCAGGCCTCGTTGCCCTCGGCGTCGGCCAGGACCCAGAACGCGGGCGCCGCGGCGTCGCTCACGAGGCGTCCGCCCGCCTCGATCGCCGCCCGGACGCGCGCCTGGGCGACGTCGTGCGGCACGGTCACGTCGAGATGGATCCGGTTGCGCTGGGGCCGCGGCGCGTCCATCTGCTGGAACCACAGGGCCGGGCCTCGGCCGGCCGGGTCGCGCAGCGCCGGCGAGGCGTCGGGGGCGGGTGGCGGCTCGTCCTCGTAGCCGAGCACGGCCCTCCAGAACGGCCGGACGGCGGCGATGTCGAGCGCGTCGACCGCCACCTCCAGCTCCTGCGGGCCGCCGGGGACCGCCGCGACGCCCAGGTCGTCGACGATCGCGCTGATCCGGGCCGCGAGCGCGACGTCCCGCTCGGTCAGCCCGTTGGCGTCGTGCGACACGAGCGCGACGTGGACGGCCGCGTACCGCAGGTCGACGTCGGGATGATGGCCCGCCTCGTCCGCGGCCGCGGCGATCCGCTCGACCAGCCCGACGCCGACGGCGAAGGTGCCGGTCGCGAAGGTCGCGTGCAGCCGACCCAGCAGCACCCGCCAGTGCCGGGCGTCCACGCGGGCGGTGACGTCGATGTCGCTCAGCACGGGTGCGGCCATGGACACGACTGTGGCACGGGCCCCCGACGCTTGCGCGTCGGGGGCCCGTGCCACATGACGATCGGGGGCCCAGGAGCGCCACTGCGCCCCCGATCCGTTCTGGGTACCGCTCGGTGTCAGCCCTTCACCGCACCCTGCAGACCGTTGACGATCTTGTTCTGCAGCGAGAGGAAGAAGATCAGGGCCGGGATCATGGCGAGCGACGTGTAGGCGAACACGCCCACCATGTCCGTGGCGTACCGCGTGGAGAAGTCCGCGACACCCAGCGGCAGCGTCTTGATGCTGTCGTTCCGCAGGAGGAGCAGCGGGAGCAGGTACGCGTTCCACGACCCGACGAAGGCGAGGACACCGACGGTGACCATGCCAGGGCCGGAGAGCGGAAGCAGGATCCGCCAGAAGAACCCGATGCGGGACGCGCCGTCGATGAGCGCGGCCTCCTCGAGCTCCTTGGGCAGCGCCTGGAGGAACGGCCTCAGGATGATGATGGTCGTCGGGAGCGCGAACGCCGCCTGCGGCAGCGCAACGCCCCACCAGGTGTCGCCCCAGCCCAGGTCGTTGGAGATCATGATGAACAGCGGGATCACCGCGACCGCGACCGGGAAGAGCAGACCCATCACGAAGACCAGGTACAGCGGCTCACGCAGCCTGAACTGGTACCGGGCCAGCGGGTAGGCAGCCATGAGGCCCGCCACGACGACGATCGCCGTCGTGATCAGCGCGATCATCGTGGAGTTGAACGCGTAGCCCCAGAAGCGGTCACCCGTGAGGATGTTCTTGTAGTTGTCGAACGTGAACACCTCGGGCCACCCGGAGGGGTTGCGCGAGAGGTCCGTGTTGGTCCGGAAGCCCGCCAGCACGCCGTACAGCACCGGGCCGAGCGTGAACGCCACCACCAGAGCGGCGATCAGGTACACGAAGATGTTGCCCCGGCCCGCACCGTCCGCCTTGCGAGGGCGGTCCGGCGTGTAGCTCTCCGGAGCGCGGGACTGCGTCATGGCGCTCATCGGGTCGCCGCCTTCCTGGCCTTGCGCGGCACGTAGTCGATGGCGTCACGACGGAGCACCAGCCGCTGGTAGGTGAGAGCGAACACCAGCGCGATGACGAACAGGATCACCGAGGCCGCCGAGGCGACACCGATGAGGTTGCGGTCGACGCCCCACGAGTACAGGAACGTGGCCATCGTGTTCGTCGACTCGGCCGGCCCACCACCGGTGAGGATCCAGACCATGTCGAACACCTGGATCGAACCGATCATCGACAGGAAGATCCAGGTCCGGACCGTCGGGCCGAGCAGCGGGATGGTGACCCGCCGCTGGATCTGCCACCAGGAGGCACCGTCGATCTGTGCGGCCTCGTTGAGCTCCTCCGGGACACCGGCGAGACCAGCGAGGAAGAGGACGATCGCCAGGCCGAGGTACTTCCACGTCAGGACGACCATCACGGCGGCGAGCGCGTAGCTCGTGTCGCCGAGGAAGCCCTGCTGCGGCGTCGGGATCCCGATGGAGCCGAGCAGCGTGTCCAGCAGACCGTAGTCAGCCTGCAGCATCTGCCGCCAGATGACACCGGTGACGACCTCCGAGAGCACCCACGGCACGAAGACGAGGGTCCGCAGGAGGTTGCGTCCACGGATCTTGCGGTTGAGCAGCAGCGCGATGCCGAGGCCCAGCGGGAGCTGGATGGCGATCGACAGCACCATGATGATCAGGTTGTGCGAGAGAGCACCCTGGAAGACGGTGTTGCCCAGCACGTACGTGAAGTTCTTCAGGCCGACGAAGTCGACCATGGGGCCGTAGCCCCGCCAGTTGTACAACGAGTACTGGATGGCCTTGACCACCGGCCATACCACGAACCCCAGGAACACCACGAGGGCCGGCGTCACGAAGAACGCGATCTCAAGTCCCTTGCGGAGGCCAGGTCTCGTCCCGCGCCGCCCAGCCCGCGCCGGGGCCGCCGGCAGCACCTGAGTGCTACCGGCGGCCTCGGTCGGGTTCGGCGTCGCAGTCGAGGCGGTTCCGCCCCTACGGGCGGTCGCTTCGTCTGCCACGTCCGTCACTCCAGTTCTGCAGCCGCCTGCGTGTCGGCAACGATGGTCGCCGGGTCTGCACCAGCGAACACGTTCACGACCGCCGCGTTCATCGCGTTACCGACGTTCGTGCCGAGCGCCGTGTCGAAGTACAGCTGGATGAACGGCGACGCGTCACGGAACTCGAGCAGCGACGCCAGGGCCGGGTCGGCGACCGAGCCGCTCGCGGCGGGGTTGGTCGGGAGACCCATGTTCAGCTCGGCGAAGCCGATCTGAACCTCGTCGGACAGCAGGTACATCATGAAGTCGACAGCCTCGTCCGGGGCGTCGGCCGAAGCGGCCCACGCGTCGCCGCCACCGATCGCAGCGGCCGGGTCACCGGCGCCACCCTCGACTGCGGGGAACGGGAACCAGTCGATGTTCTCGACCGGGGTGCCGTCGTTGAGGCCCTGCATGACACCGGGCTCCCAGTGACCCTGCATCTCAGCGGACACCTGGCCGTTGGCGAGGAGGCCGGAGGCCGAGGTCGCACCCTCCTGCGCCACGGTGGCGAGGAAGCCGTCGTTGAACGGCTGCGAGTCGACGAAGGCCTTCAGGTCGCTCGCGGCGGTGTTCCAGCACTCGTCCGAGAAGTCGAACTCGGCGAGACCGTTGACGACGGTGTCCTGAGCGCACTCGCGCAGGGCGAAGTAGTAGTAGTAGTGGGCCAGCGGCCACTGGTCAGCGGCACCCACGGACAGCGGCGCGACGCCGTTGGCCTTCAGGGTGTCGATGGCAGCGTAGAAGTCGTCCCACGTGGCCGGCGGCTCGACGCCGTTGTCAGCCCAGATCTGGGTGTTGTACCAGAAGCCGACGACGCCCATGGAGAACGGAAGACCGTAGGTCTTGCCGTCGACCTGCCAACCGGCGACGGAGCCGCCGATCGTGGAGATGGTGTCGGCCGCGAGGTCGGAGATGTCCTTGGTCAGACCGGCCTCGACGTGCTGGCGAAGCTCGCCGCCACCACGCTCCATGTAGATGTCGGGCATGTTGCCGGACTGGAAGGCGGCCTCAAGCTGGGTGACCATGTCCTCGTGCGCCATCGCCTCGATCTCGATGGTCACGTTCGGGTTCTCGGCCATGTAGTCGTCAGCGACCTGCTGGTAGTAGCCCATGCCAGGGTCGGTGTTGGAGTTGTGCCACCACGTGATGGTGACGGCCTCGTCGCCAGAGCCCGCGCTCGGCTCGTCGGTGCCCTCGGAGCCGTTGTCGCTGTCGCCGCCACACGCGGCCAGCAGCATGGCCACGCTGACGCCCAGCACGACGGCCGCACCGGCCCGCGCTCGCATTCTCGCCATGATCCGTTCCTTGTCATCGTCGACGCTCGGACGGGAGGGAGTCTGGCACGCACGATTTTCGGGTGTCAATCGATTTCGATATCGATATCGACACGGTAGAGTCACAGCCGTGGAACGCCAGGGACGGGTGACCATCAGCGACGTGGCACGCACGGCTGGCGTGTCCGTCGCCACCGTCTCCAAGGTGATCAACGGCCGGTACGGGGTGGCTGTCGCCACGTCGGCCCGGGTCCAGGAGGTCATCGACGAGCTCGGGTACGAGTCCAGCCTGGTGGCCCGGAGCCTGCGCAGCTCCCGCACGAATGTCATCGGCATCCTCGTGGCCGAGTTTGAGCCCTTCTCCACGGAGCTCCTCAAGGGGACGTCCAGCGCCATCGCCGACACGGGGTACGAGCTCCTCGCCTACTCCGGCGGCGGACGGCACGGCGGTGCCATCGGCTGGGAGCGCCGCTACCTCTCCCGGCTCTCGGGCACGCTGATCGACGGGGCGATCCTCGTGACCCCCACCGTCGTCGACGCCCACCCCGGCATCCCGGTCGTCGCGGTCGACCCGCACCGTGGCCGAACCGGCCTGACGACGGTCGACTCGGACAACATGCGGGGCGCCTACACGGCGACGCAGTACCTGCTCGGTCTCGGGCACCGGCGCATCGGCTTCCTCGGCGGACGCCCCGACCTCGAGTCGGCCCGCCTGCGCGAGGAGGGCTACCGGACGGCGCTGACCGAGGCCGGCATCCCCGTCGACCCGACGCTGATGCGCGTCGGCGGCTACCGCCCCGACACCGCCGACCTGCCCGCCCACGAGCTCCTGACCATGCCGGAGCGGCCGACGGCGATCTTCGCGGCCAACGACCTCTCCGCGCTGCGCACGATGGACGTCGCGCGCAGCCTCGGGCTCTCGATCCCCGGGGACATCTCGATCATGGGCTTCGACAACGTGCCCGAGTCCGCGATGAGCACGCCGCCCCTGACGACGATCGCCCAGCCGATCCGTCAGATGGGGTCGGAGGCGATCGCCCAGCTCATCGCGATGATGGACGGCCAGGCTGAGGGCGGCGCCCACATCACCCTGCCGACCGCGCTCATCGAGCGGTCGAGCTGCCGTCGCATCTCCTGACGACCGCTCACGGCCCGACGGCGGCCCGCACGACGTTCAGCGGTGCACGGCCCGCCACGAGCTCGACGAGCTGGCGGCGCAGGAGCTCCGCCAGCCGCGGCGTCGTCGCGTCGGTGTAGCCGCCGACGTGCGGCGTGACGATCACGCCGGGTGCGCGCCACAGCGGGTGGTCCGCCGGGAGCGGCTCCGGGTCCGTCACGTCGAGGGCGGCCCGCAGTCGCCCCGCCGACACCTCGGCGAGGAGGGCCTGCGTGTCGACGACCCGGCCGCGCCCGACGTTGACGAGCAGCGCGCCGTCGGGGAGGGCCGCGAGGAACCGGGCGTCGACCAGGTGCTCCGTCGCCTGCGTGAGCGGCAGCGTCACGATCACCACGTCCGCCGTCGGCAGCAGCTCGTGGACGTCCGCCACGGCGTGCACGGTCTCGCCGTCCTGCTCACGCGCGCTGGAGGCGACGGGGACGACGTCGGCCTCGAAGGCCCGCAGCCGTCGCCCGACCGCCGAGCCGATCGCGCCGTACCCGAGCACGAGCACCCGGCGGTCGGCGAGGGACGAGCGCAGCCGAGGCGCCCAGCGCCCGTCGGCGGCGTCGCGCACGGCGTCGTCGATGCCCCGTTGCGACGCGAGCGCCAGGGCGACGGCGAGCTCCGCGGTCCCGGCGTCGTGCACTCCGCGCCCGTTGCAGACGGTGACCTCGGGGCGGATGTGCCCGAGCGCGTGCTCGTAGCCGGCGCTGGGCAGCTGGACCATCGCCAGCCGCGGCAGCGCCTCGAGCCGCGCGAGCAGCGCGCGCGTGGCGCCGTAGTTCGGGACGACGACCACGTCGACGTCCTCGGGCCGGACGTCGCCGGCACCTGCCTCGGCGATCGGCGACGTCACGTCCCAGAGCACCACCCGCGCGCCGTCCGGCACCCCCCGGGCCACCAGTGCGTCGAGGACTTCCTGATGGGCGACCGTCATCGTCACCGGTCGGGCGACCGATGACGTCACGGCGTCGCCTCGTGGGCCGCGCGGTAGTCGTCCTCGAGGATCGCCATCACGATCGCGTCGCACCAGAACTCACCGTCGCGGTGCGCCTCGCGCAGGCGGCCCTCCTCGACGAAGCCGAGGCTCTCGTAGAGGATCCGCGCGCGGGGGTTGATGCTCAGGACGTCGAGGGCGACGCGGTGCAGGCCGAGCCCGTCGGGCGCCGGCGCGAACGCGTGCGCGAGCACGAGGGAGATCGCCTCGCTGCCGAACCCCCGGCCCCGCTGACCGGGCCGCAGGGCGAGGCGCAGGTTCGCGTTCCGCGAGTGCTCGTCGATCTCGTTGAGCACGATCTCGCCCAGGTACTCGTCCGTCTCGTGCGTGATGGCCCAGTCGCACCGGCCGTCGCGCGAGGCCACGGTGGCGCACCACTCGGCGACCTGCTCGCGGGTGAACGCCGCGGTCGTCCCCGTCAGGCGGTTGCCCTCGGTGTCGGACAGGGTGTCCCACATCGCGTCGGCGTCGCTCGCGCGGATGGGGCGCAAGGTCACGAGCTCGCCGGTCAGCGTCGGCGTCTGCATGGCAGTCCTCCCTCGGCTCGTGCCAGGGCCCGCGGGCCCCGGCAGAGCGCTCGTCAGGCCTTGATCCGCTCGAGCACCAGCTCGCGGACGCGGGCGGCGTCGGCCTGGCCGCGCGTGGCCTTCATCACGGCGCCGATGATCGCGCCCACCGGCCCGAGGTTGCCGCCCCGGATCTTCTCGGCCGCGTCGGGCTGTGCGGCGAGCGCGTCGTCGACGGCCGCGATGAGCGCGCCGTCGTCGGAGACCACCTCGAGCCCCCGCGCGGCGACGACCTGCTCGGGCGACCCCTCGCCGGCGAGCACGCCCGCGAGCACCTGCCGGGCGAGCTTGTCGTTCAGACGACCGGAGTCGACCAGGCCCTGCAGCTCGGCGATCTGGCCGGGCGTGACCGTCAGCTCCTCGAGCGCGACGCCGTCGGCGTTCGCCGTGCGGGCGAGCTCGCCCATCCACCACTTGCGCGCGGCGGCGGGCGAGGCCCCGGCCGCGACCGTCGCCTCGATGAGCTCGACGGCTCCCGCGTTGACGACGTCGCGCATCTCGGCGTCGGCGTACCCCCACTCGTCCTGCAGGCGCCGCCGACGCGCGGCCGGCATCTCCGGCAGGCGGGCGCGCAGCGCCTCCACCCAGTCGCGGCTCGGGACGAGCGGCACCAGGTCGGGCTCCGGGAAGTAGCGGTAGTCCTCGGCGTCGGACTTCACGCGCCCCGCGGTGGTGACGCCGGTGTCCTCGTGCCAGTGCCGGGTCTCCTGGACCACGGACGCCCCGGCGTCGAGCACCGCCGCCTGGCGGCTGACCTCGTACCGGACCGCACGCTCGACCGACCGGAAGGAGTTGACGTTCTTCGTCTCGGTACGGGTGCCGAGCGGAGAGTCGGGCGTCGGTCGCAGCGAGACGTTCACGTCCGCGCGCACGTTGCCGCGCTCCATGCGGGCCTCGGAGACGCCGAGGGCCCGGAACAGGTCGCGCAGCGTCTGCACGTAGGCCCGCGCCACCTCGGGGGCGCGATCGCCGACGCCGGTGATCGGCCGCGTGACGATCTCCACGAGCGGCACGCCCGCCCGGTTGTAGTCCACGAGCGAGTACTCGGCCCCGTGGATGCGCCCGGTCGCGCCGCCGACGTGGGTGTTCTTGCCCGCGTCCTCCTCCATGTGCGCGCGCTCGATCTCCACGCGCACGACCGTGCCGTCCTCGAGCTCCACGTCCAGCCAGCCGTCGTGCGCGATCGGCTCGTCGTACTGGCTGATCTGGTAGTTCTTCGGCACGTCCGGGTAGAAGTAGTTCTTCCGCGCGAACCGGCAGAGCTCGGCGATCTCGCAGTTCAGCGCCAGGCCGATGAGGATCGCGGACTCGACCGCCTTCTCGTTGACGACCGGGAGCGAGCCCGGCAGCCCGAGGGACACCGGCGTCGTCGCGCTGTTCGGCTCGCCGCCGAACTCCTGCGGGGCGCCGTCGAACATCTTGGTCGCCGTGCCCAGCTCGACGTGCACCTCGATCCCGATCACCGGGTCGTAGCGGCGGGTGGCCTCGTCGTAGTCGACGAGCAGCGTGCCGCTCGGCTCTGCACTCATCGGGTCTCCTCCAGCTCCGGGGCGGACGCCAGCAGCGGGCCGCCCCACCGGGCCTCCAGCAGCGCCTCGAGCGCGGCGCCGACGCGGTACAGGCGGTCGTCGGCCTTGGCCGGCGCGAGCACCTGGAACCCGGTGGGCAGCCCACCGTCGAGGCCGTTCGGCACCGAGATCCCCGGCACGCCGGCGAGGTTCGCGGGGATCGTCGCGACGTCGTTGAGGTACATGGCCATCGGGTCGTCGAGCTTCTCGCCCAGGCGGAAGGCCGTCGTCGGCGCGGTCGGCGAGACCAGCACGTCGGCCTGCTCGAACGCGGCCGCGAAGTCGCGCTGCACCAGCGTGCGCACCTTCTGCGCGCTGCCGTAGTACGCGTCGTAGTACCCCGCCGACAGGGCGTACGTGCCGAGGATGACGCGGCGCTTCACCTCGTCGCCGAAGCCCCGGCCGCGCGTGGCGGCCATGACGCGCTCCGCGGTGACCGGGCCGTCCGCCGGCTCGACGCGCAGGCCGAAGCGCATGCCGTCGAACTTGGCCAGGTTGCTCGAGGCCTCGCTCGGCATGATCAGGTAGTAGGCGGCGAGCGCGTACTGGAAGTTCGGGCAGCTGACCTCGACCACCTCGGCCCCCGCCGCCTGCAGCACCTCGAGGGACTCCTCGAAGCGTGCGCGCACGCCGGGCTGGTAGCCGTCGCCACCGAGCTCGCGGACGACGCCGAGGCGCACCCCGGTCAGGTCGCCCGACGCACCCAGCCGCGCGGCGCCGACGACGTCGGGCAGCGGGTCCGGCAGCGACGTCGAGTCGCGCGGGTCGTGCCCGCCGATGAGGGCGTGCAGCAGCGCCGCGTCGAGCACCGTCCGGGTCACCGGACCGGCCTGGTCGAGCGAGGACGCCATCGCGATGAGGCCGTAGCGGGAGACGCCGCCGTAGGTCGGCTTGGTGCCGACGGTGCCGGTGACGGCCGCCGGCTGGCGGATCGAGCCGCCGGTGTCGGTGCCGATGGCCAGCGGGGCCTCGTAGGCGGCGACGGCCGCGGCGCTCCCGCCGCCCGAGCCGCCAGGGATCCGGTCGAGGTCCCAGGGGTTGTGCGTGTCGCCGAAGGCGGAGTGCTCCGTGGAGGAGCCCATCGCGAACTCGTCCATGTTGGTCTTGCCCAGGATCGGCAGACCGGCCGCCTTGATCCGCTCGACGAGCGTCGCGTCGTACGGCGGCACCCAGCCCTCGAGGATACGCGAGCCGGCGGTCGTCGGCAGGCCCTTGGTGACGACGACGTCCTTGACGGCGATGGGCACGCCGGCCAGCGGGTGCAGCTGCTCCCCCGCGGCGCGGCGGGCGTCGACGTCGGCGGCCGTCGCGAGCGCGTCGTCCGCGCTCACGTGCAGGAACGCGTGCACCGCACCGTCGACGGCGGCGATCCGGTCCAGGTGCGCGCGGGTGGCCTCGACGCTCGAGGCCTCCCCCGCGCTCAGGCGGTCGGCGAGCGCGGCCGCGCTCAGCCTCGTCAGGTCGCTCACGCGTCCTCCCCCAGGATCTGCGGGACGGCGAACCGCCCGTCCTCGGCCGACGGCGCGGCCGCGAGGGCCTGGTCGGCCGCGAGGGGCTGCACCACCACGTCAGGCCGCAGGACGTTCACCAGCGGCAGCGGGTGGCTCGTCGCGGGCACGTCGTCGGTCGCGACGCGGCTCACCGTGGCGACGGCCTCGACGATGACGTCGAGCTCGGTCGCCAGGCGGGTCAGCTCGGCGTCGGTGAGGTCGATGCGGGCCAGGCCGGCCAGGCGCGCGACCTCCTCGCGGGAGATGGTGGACATGGCCGCGAGTCTAGTGGGGGCACGTGTCCGCGATGTGTCCGGCAGACCCGGCCGGAGCCGTGCCGGGTCGCGTCCGCCCGCGCCGGACCACCCGGCGATCCACCCGCGGAGCACCCACGCGGGCCGTGCGCCAGTCGCTAGCGTGGGCGCCCATGCGCGGCCTCTACGCCCTCAAGCCGTGGTACACCCGACGGCTCGGCGTGATCGTGCGGGCGGCCGTGGCGCGCGGCGTCTCCCCCGACGTCTTCACCGTCGTCGGCGTCGTCGCCGGGGCCGGGGCGGGCGCGGCCGTCGCGCTCGGGTGGTGGCCCGTCGCGCTCGTCCTCCTGGTCGCGCGCCTCGGCGGGGCCAACCTCGACGGCGCGGTGGCCCGCGCCCAGGGGACGTCTCGCCCGTGGGGCTTCGTGCTCAACGAGCTCGGGGACCGCGCGTCGGACCTGGCGATGTTCGCCGGGCTGGTCGTCCTCGCCGCCCGCACGGGCGCGCCTGCCGACGACGCGTGGTGGGCCTGGGGCGACCCCGTCGTGTGGGCGCTGGTCGCGGCCGCGGCGGCGACCCTGCCGACGTTCGCCTCCCTGGCCCTCGCGGGCGCGGGCGGCACCCGGCTCAACGGCGGTCCGTTCGGCA
>AXCX01000307.1 GCA_000767215.1 Actinotalea fermentans ATCC 43279 = JCM 9966 = DSM 3133 | reverse complement strand
CCGCGCCGCCGAGCACTCGGCCGCGGCGCGCGCCCGCACCCACCCGCCGACGGCGGCCGCCGCCCCCGCGTTCGTCGACGACGAGGACCTGGTCCCGACCCGGAGCCGCGCCCGGCGGATCGTGACGGTGCTGGTCGTCGTCGCGGTGCTCGCCGGCGCGGTCACCGCCGGGTGGCTCGGCTACCGGTGGACGCAGACGCAGTACTACGTCGGCGTGGCCGACGGTCGGGTGGCGGTCTACCGGGGCATCCCGCAGAGCGTGGGCCCGCTCGCGCTCTCGGAGGTCGTCGAGAAGAGCGACGTCCGCGTGGACGACCTGCCCGCGTACTTCCGCGACCGCCTCGCGGACACCCTGCCCGCCGACGACCTCGCGGACGCCCGCGACCGCGTCGACTCGCTCGAGCGGGAGGCCGATCGGTGACCTCACGACGGCGGCCGGGCGCCGCCCGGGTGCGCTGATGGCGACCGTCAGCCCGCACGTCGCGCGGCCGGGTCGGTCGCTCGAGCTGGGCCTGCTGCTCATCGCGCTCGTGCTGGGCGTCGGGGCGTACGCCCTGGTCGGCGTCGCGACGGCCGGCTCGATGCCGGCGGACATCGTGGGCTACAGCGTCGGCCTCGTCGCCCTCGCCGTCGGCATGCACGTGGTGCTGCGGTGGCGCGCGCCGTACGCGGACCCGGTGATCCTGCCCGTCGGCGTCGCGCTCAACGGCATCGGGCTGGCGATGATCTACCGGCTGGACTTCGCGTACGCAGCCGCGGGCCGGCAGAACGCGACGTTCGCCGAGCGGCAGCTCAGCTGGACCGCGATCTCGGTGGTGGCGGCCGTCGTCGTGCTCGTGGTGCTGCGGGACCACCGGACGCTGCGGCGCTACACCTACACCGCGATGGTCGCCGGTCTCCTGCTGCTCGTGCTGCCGCTCGCGCCGGGCATCGGGCGGACCATCAACGGCGCCCGCATCTGGATCCACGTCGGCCCGGCGTCGTTCCAGCCCGGCGAGCTCGCCAAGATCGTCCTCGCGGTGTTCTTCGCCGGCTACCTCGTGACCAACCGCGACACCCTCGCGCTGGCCGGGCCGCGCATCCTCGGCCTCCAGCTGCCGCGCATCCGGGACCTCGGCCCGATCATCCTCGCCTGGGGCGTCTCGCTCGCCGTCCTCGTTTTCGAGCGGGACCTCGGCACCTCCCTGCTGTTCTTCGGGCTGTTCGTCGGGATGCTCTACCTCGCGACCGAGCGGATCAGCTGGGTGGTCATCGGCGTCGGGCTGTTCATCGGGGGCGCCGCGCTGGCGGCCCGGGCGTTCTCGCACGTCGCGACGCGCTTCGACGTCTGGCTGCACGCGCTGGACGACGACGTCTTCAACGCGAGCCCGGGCTCGGGCCAGCTCGTCCGCGGCCTGTACGGGATGGCGAACGGCGGGCTGTTCGGCACGGGCCTCGGCGAGGGCCGCCCGGACCTCGTGCCCTACGCGGAGTCGGACTTCATCGTCGCGTCGCTCGGCGAGGAGCTGGGCCTGACCGGCCTGCTCGCGCTGCTCGTCCTGTACGTGGTGCTCGCCCAGCGCGGCCTGCGCACCGCCATCGGCGTGCGGGACGGGTTCGGCAAGCTGTTCGCGGGCGGCATGAGCTTCGTCATCGCGTTCCAGTGCTTCGTCGTCGTGGGTGGCGTCACGCGCCTCATCCCGCTGACCGGCCTGACGATGCCATTCCTCGCCTACGGCGGCTCGTCGCTGCTGGCGAACTGGATCATCGCGGCCCTGCTGCTGCGGATCTCCGACAGCGCGCGCCGCCCGGCGCCCGCCGCCGACCCGGTGCCCGGGGCCGACCCCGCGGACGCCTACGCCGCACCGCCCGTGCTGCCCATGGGCTCCGACCACGCCACCGAGGTGATCGAGGTGAGGCCGGCGTGAACACCCCGCTGCGCCGCCTCGCCACCGTGGTCACGGTGATGTTCCTCGCGCTCATGGTGGGCACCACCTGGGTGCAGTTCGTGCAGGCGCCGTCCCTCAACAGCGACCAGCGCAACGTGCGCACCCTCTACCGCGAGTTCGGGAACTTCCGCGGGCCGATCGTGGCCGGGGGCGAGGCGATCGTGACCTCGACGCCCGTCGACGACTCCTTCGGCTACCAGCGGTCATACGCGAACGGTCTCCTCTACGCGCCCGTCACCGGCTACTACTCGGTGGTCTACGGGCGCACCGGCATCGAGGAGTGGTTCAACACCGAGCTCAACGGCTCGGCGGACTCGCTGTTCTACGAGCGCCTGCAGGACCTCGTCACCGGGCGCCAGACGCGCGGGGCGTCGGTCGAGCTCACCATCGACCCCACCGTGCAGCAGGCCGCGTGGGACGCGCTGGGCGACCAGCGCGGCGCCGTCGTCGCCCTGGACCCCACCACGGGCGCGATCCTCGCCATGGTCTCCAAGCCGAGCTACGACCCGAACGTGCTGTCGAGCCACGACCTGGCCTCGGTGCGCACGGCCTGGGAGTCGCTGCTGGCCGACCCGGGCGACCCGCTCGTGAACCGCGCCATCGCCGGCGACACCTACCCGCCGGGCTCGACGTTCAAGCTGATCACCGCGGCGGCCGCCCTCGAGAACGGCATGACGGCGCAGACGCCCGTCGCCGCGCCCCGCGAGCTGACGCTGCCCCAGACCTCGACCGTGCTGCGCAACTTCGGCGGCTCCGCGTGCTCGTCCACCGGGGCGATGACCCTCGCCGACGCGCTGCGCATCTCCTGCAACACCGCGTTCGCCCAGATCGGCATCGACCTCGGGGCGGATGAACTTCGCGCACAGGCTGAGGCCTTCGGGTTCGGCTCCCCGCTGAACGTGCCGATGGATGTCACGGAGAGCCGCTTCCCGACCGACCCCGACGCGCCGCAGACGGCTCTCTCGGCGATCGGGCAGTACGAGGTGCGCGTGACCCCGCTCCAGATGGCGATGGTGGCCGCAGCCATCGGCAACGGCGGCGTGCAGATGACGCCGTACCTGGTGCAGGCCGTCCGCAGCCAGGACCTCACGGTCGTCGACGAGACCGACCCGAGCGAGCTCGGCCGGCCGATCTCCGCGACCACCGCCACGCAGCTGCGGGACATGATGGTCGGCGTCGTCGCGGACGGCACGGGCCAGCGCGCGCAGATCCCCGGCGTGACCGTCGCCGGCAAGACCGGCACCGCCCAGACCACCGACGACGTCGCCCCGCACGCGTGGTTCACCGCCTTCGCCCCGGCGGAGGCGCCGCGCGTCGCCGTCGCCGTCGTCGTCGAGAACGGCGGGTCCATGGGCAGCGAGGCGACCGGCGGCGCCGTCGCCGCCCCGATCGCGCGCGCGGTCATCGAGGCAGCCCTGGCGAGGACGCCGTGAAGCCGGGCGAGGGTGTCGCGCTCGGCGACCGGTACCGCCTGGTGAGCCGGATCGCCGTCGGGGGCATGGGCGAGGTGTGGCAGGCGCACGACGAGTCGCTCGCGCGCGACGTGGCCGTGAAGGTGCTGCGTGAGGAGTACGCGGGCGACGAGGGCTTCCTCGAGCGGTTCCGGACCGAGGCCCGCAACTGCGCGCAGCTGAGCCACCCGAACATCGCCCAGCTCTACGACTACGGCGAGCAGGACGGCTCGGCGTTCCTCGTGATGGAGCTGATCCTCGGCGAACCGCTGTCGGACCTGCTCGACCGCGAGCCGGTGCTGCCGACCCGGCGCCTGCTGCCGATCCTCGCCGAGACCGCCCGCGCGCTG
>AXCX01000306.1 GCA_000767215.1 Actinotalea fermentans ATCC 43279 = JCM 9966 = DSM 3133 | reverse complement strand
CACGCCGCGCACGTCGCCGGCGTCGTGCACCGCGACGTGAAGCCGGGCAACATCATCCTGTCGCGCTCCGGGCGCGTGAAGATCACGGACTTCGGCATCTCCACGGCGACCGGCCGCATCCCGATGACGGACTCCGGCATGGTCATGGGCACCGCCCAGTACCTGTCGCCGGAGCAGGCCATCGGCAAGGCGGCGACGGCGCAGTCCGACATCTACGCGCTCGGCATCGTCGCGTACGAGGCGATCGTCGGGCACCGGCCCTTCACCGGCCCGACGGCCGTCGACATCGCGGTCGCGCACGTGAACACCCCGGTGCCGCCGATGCCCGCCGACGTGGACCCGGAGCTGTCCGCCCTGGTCATGCGCATGTTGGCGAAGGACCCGGAGGAGCGCCCGCGCTCGGCCGCGTCGCTCGCCCGCGTGCTCGACGACATGGCCGTGCGCACGCCCGGGCACGGCATCCCCACCGAGCTGGGCCGGCACGCGCGGCCCGTCGACGTCGTCGACGCCGTGAGCACCGGCGCGCTCGCGCTCGACACGTTCCCGCAGCTCGTGTCGCCTGCACCGCCGCCGCGCCCCACCGGTGCGG
>AXCX01000305.1 GCA_000767215.1 Actinotalea fermentans ATCC 43279 = JCM 9966 = DSM 3133 | reverse complement strand
GTCGTGACGCGGACGCCGGAGCCCTCGACGGCGAGCCCGGTGGCCGGCTCGGCGAGGCGGACGTCGTCGGCCGTGAGGGCGAGCCCCTCGTCCGCGAGCCAGACCGGCTCGGTGCGCGTCAGCAGCTGCTTGGACAGCGGCGGGCGGTCGTAGGGCGGCAGGCCCTCGGCCCCGAGCACCGTCAGGTGGCCCGCGAAGCCCTCGGCGCGCAGCGCCGCGACGGACGCGGCGGCGGCCAGGCCGCCCCCGACCACGACCACCGAGGACGGCGGCAGCGGTCGGTCCTCGGGCACTCGTCAACGGTAACCTGACCGACGTGACGGAGGAGGAGCGGCACCGGGCACCCGCGCTCTGGGTGGTCGCGACGGGCCTCGCGGTCGCGATCGGGACCGGCTACCTCGTCGGCGCGACCGAGGGGCTGCTCGTGCTGGCGGTGACCCTGACCGGGGCCGCCGTCGCGCGCCTGCTGTGGCGCGGCCGCCGCCCCGAGGGCGTCGCGGTGCGCTCGGTCTGGCAGGACGCCGTCCTGCTGCTGGCGATGGCCGCCGCCATCGCCACCCTCGCCCTGACCCCCGGTGTCTCCTCGGGCACCGGGGGCGTCCCGCGCACGGGACAGACGACGGGTCAGGCCGGGACGAGCTAGCGGCGCTCGTCCTCGTCGTCCGTGACGATGACGGTCTCCTCGGTGACGACGACGACCGTCTCGGCGTCGTCCGCCTCGTCGAGCTCGTCGTCGCCGTCGAGCACGTCGTCGTAGGCCTCGGCGTCGTACGCGGCGGGCGGCGCCGGCGCGAAGGCGAGCACCAGGAGGCCGACGATCGCGGCGCCGATGAGCGGGGCGGCCCAGAACAGCCACAGCTGGCTGAGGGCGTCGCCGCCCGCGAACAGGGCGGCGGCCGTGGAGCGCGCCGGGTTGAGGCCGGCGTTCGTGATGAGCCCCGTGACGAGGATCATCGCGCCGAGCGTGCCGCCGATGGCGAACGGTGCGGTCGACGCGGCGGCCTTGCGGCCCGTGACGCCGAGGATGACGGCGACGAACACGGCGGTGCCGACGACCTCGAGGATGAGCGCCGTCTTGAGGTCGAACGTGATGGCGTCGAGCCCGGCCTGCGAGGTGTAGCCCTGGGTCTGGGCGAAGAGCGGCGACTGCTCGCCCCAGCCGTTGGCGACCGTGGCGAAGAAGTCGGCAGTCCCGGCGTCGGGGTTGCCCGTGATCGCGGCGGCGAGGCCCTTGGGGATCGCGACGACGAGGACGACCGCCGCGAGCAGCGCACCCACGACCTGGGCGGCCCAGTAGGCGAGCATGTCGACGAACGACACGCGGCCGGCGAGGGCGGCGCCGAGGCTCACGGCGGGGTTGAAGTGGCCCCCGGAGACGTGGCCGAACGCGGCGATGAGGCCGGCGAGCACGAGCGCGGTCGCGACGGCGACGCCGAACAGCCCGATCGAGGTGAGGTTCGCGTAGAGCGCGGAGCCGAGGATCGTCAGCACGAGGGCGAACGTCCCGAGCACCTCGGCGCCGACGCGCGGCAGCAGGCCGACCCGCGGCGGCGCCTCGGTCACGCCCGCCTCGCCGAGCAGGTGGGGCTGGACGGCGGTGCCGGGCGGGTGCGCGAGGTAGGGATCCGGTGCGGTGGACATGGCTGTCCCTTCGGCGTATTTCGGGCTGTGGACGGCCCCGATCATGCCACGGGGCCCGTGCGGCGCGACCGGTGGGCGGCGACCACCTCGCTGTGCTTCTGCTGTGTGACGGCGGCGAGGGCCGGCGTCGTGAAGATCTCTCGACGTCGAGTAATCTTGGGGGCGCATCGTCGAGCACACGGGGAGAGCAGAGCGCATGGCGAAGATCACGGTGGCCGGCCCGGTCGTCGAGCTCGATGGCGACGAGATGACGCGCATCATCTGGCAGGCCATCAAGGACCGCCTCATCCACCCGTACCTCGACGTGGACCTGCGGTACTACGACCTGTCGATCGAGAACCGCGACGCGACCGACGACCAGGTCACCGTCGACGCGGCGAACGCGATCAAGGAGCACGGCGTCGGCGTCAAGTGCGCCACGATCACCCCCGACGAGGCGCGCGTCGCCGAGTTCGGCCTGAAGAAGATGTGGCTGTCCCCGAACGGGACCATCCGCAACATCCTCGGTGGCGTCGTCTTCCGCGAGCCGATCATCATCTCGACGATCCCGCGCCTGGTCCCGGGCTGGACCAAGCCGATCGTCATCGGCCGTCACGCGTTCGGCGACCAGTACCGCGCCACGAACTTCAAGGTCGACCGCCCCGGCACGCTCACGCTGACCTTCACCCCGGAGGACGGCTCGGAGCCGATCCAGCACGAGGTCATCCGCTTCCCCGAGGAGGGGGGCGTGGCGATGGGCATGTACAACTTCACGAAGTCCATCCGCGACTTCGCCCGCGCGTCGTTCGCCTACGGCCTGCAGCGCGGCTACCCGGTGTACCTGTCGACCAAGAACACGATCCTCAAGGCCTACGACGGCGCCTTCAAGGACATCTTCGCCGACGTCTACGAGACCGAGTACAAGGCGGCGTTCGAGGCCGCCGGCATCACCTACGAGCACCGCCTGATCGACGACATGGTCGCCGCCGCGATGAAGTGGGAGGGCGGCTACGTCTGGGCCTGCAAGAACTACGACGGCGACGTGCAGTCCGACACCGTCGCGCAGGGCTTCGGCTCGCTCGGCCTCATGACGTCCGTCCTGATGACCCCGGACGGCCGCACGGTCGAGGCCGAGGCCGCGCACGGCACGGTCACCCGGCACTACCGCCAGCACCAGGCGGGCCAGCCGACGTCGACCAACCCGATCGCCTCGATCTACGCGTGGACGCGCGGGCTCGCGCACCGCGGCAAGCTCGACGGCACCCCCGAGGTGGTCGGCTTCGCGAACACGCTCGAAGATGTCGTGGTGAAGACGGTCGAGAGCGGCGCGATGACGAAGGACCTCGCACTGCTCGTCGGGCGCGACACGCCCTGGTTGACCACCGAGGAGTTCCTGGCGACGCTCGACGAGAACCTCGGGCGGCGCCTCGCCTGACCTCGCCCGGCCCGCGGCCGGCGAGCAGCAGCACCTGCCCCACCCTGGCCCCGCGCCAGGTCCCAGGCCGTAACCCCAGGCCCACCGGCCGACGACGACCGAAGGAGCACCCATGGCGGGCACCACCGAGAACGCGCCGGTCACCGTCACCGTGACCGGCGCCGCCGGCCAGATCGGGTACGCGCTGCTGTTCCGCATCGCGTCCGGCGACATGCTCGGCCCCGACACCCCCGTGCGCCTGCGCCTGCTGGAGATCCCGCAGGCGGTCAAGGCGGCCGAGGGCACGGCGATGGAGCTCGCCGACTGCGCGTTCCCGACGCTCGAGTCCGTCGACATCTTCGACGACGCGCGCAAGGCGTTCGACGGCGTCGGCGTCGCGCTGCTGGTCGGCGCCCGCCCGCGCGGGCCGGGCATGGAGCGCGGCGACCTGCTCGAGGCGAACGGCGGCATCTTCGGCCCGCAGGGCGAGGCGATCAACGCCGGCGCGGCGAGCGACGTGCGCGTGCTCGTGGTCGGCAACCCGGCCAACACGAACGCGCTGATCGCGGCGTCGCACGCGCCCGACGTGCCGGCCGACCGGTTCACCGCGATGACCCGCCTGGACCACAACCGGGCCCTGTCGCAGCTGGCCACGAAGACCGGCATGCCGGTCAGCGCGATCCGCCGGATGACCATCTGGGGCAACCACTCGGCGACCCAGTACCCGGACGTCTTCCAGGCGACCATCGGCGGCCGGCCGGCACCGGAGGTCCTCGACCAGCACTGGGTGGAGCACACGTTCATCCCGACGGTCGCCCGCCGCGGCGCCGCGATCATCGAGGCGCGCGGGGCGTCGTCGGCGGCCTCCGCCGCGAACGCGGCGATCGACCACGTGCGCACGTGGGTGCACGGGACGCCCGAGGGCGACTGGACCTCCGCGGCCATCGTGTCCGACGGCTCGTACGGCGTGCCCGAGGGCCTCGTGTCCTCCTACCCGGTCGTCTCGCGCGAGGGCCGGTGGGAGATCGTCCAGGGGCTCGAGCTGAACGAGTTCTCCCGCGCCCGGATCGACGCCTCGATCGCCGAGCTCGTCGACGAGCGCGACGCCGTCCGCGACCTCGGCCTCCTCTAGCCGCGGGTGGTCCCGGCTGGAGCCCGGGGCGCGGGAGGATGGGGCCGTGAAGGTCGACATCCGCGTGCGCCCCGGCGCCTCGCGCACCCGTGTGGGTGGCGCGCACGCCGGCCGGCTCGTGGTCGCGGTGGGCGC
Source organism: Actinotalea fermentans ATCC 43279 = JCM 9966 = DSM 3133 (assembly GCA_000767215.1). Taxonomy (GTDB): domain Bacteria; phylum Actinomycetota; class Actinomycetes; order Actinomycetales; family Cellulomonadaceae; genus Actinotalea; species Actinotalea fermentans. Next base: position 30 of record AXCX01000305.1, on the reverse strand, counting down.
GCGGGCGGTGGACGGCGCCGCGACCGAGGC
>AXCX01000304.1 GCA_000767215.1 Actinotalea fermentans ATCC 43279 = JCM 9966 = DSM 3133 | reverse complement strand
CAGGCCGGCCTCCGCGGCGAGCCGCCGCAGCCGCCACCGGCCCACGACCCCGCCGCGCGGCGGCTCCTGGATCGCGACGACGTCCGGCGCGCACGCGCGCAGCACCGCCACGACCGCCGCCCGGTCGTCCTTGAGCATGCGGATGTTGTAGGTCATCACTCGCAGCGTCGTCACCCGGCCATTCTTGCCCGCCCTGGTCCGGTTCTCACCGGCCGTGCCACGATGGCCGCTCCGAGCGGCGCTGTCGCAGGGGCGGCGCCCGACGCGAGGAGACCCACGTGCGCGCCATCCGCCGCCAGACCCGTCCCGCGGTGCTCGTACCGCTCGCCGCCGCCGCGCTGCTGCTGGGCGCGTGCTCCGGCGGCGGGGGCGACGCCGAGGAGCCGACCGCCACGGCGTCGGCGGCCGAGGAGACCGACGAGCCGACCGCAGAGCCCACCGAGGACGACGGCGGCGACGCCGCGGCGTCGGGCGGTGCCGGCTGCGTCGAGGGCGTGTGGGTCTCCGACGCCGAGGAGCAGGCCGCCGCGACGACCTCCGCGCTGGGGATGTCCGACCTCGGGGCGCAGGCCACGGTGTCCGGGGACTCCCTGACCACCATCGCCGACGGCACCATGACCACGCAGTACCGGGACCAGGTGGTCGAGGTCAGCTGGGAGATGGAGGGCCAGGAGTTCCGGATGGTCAACAGCTGGTCCGGCACCCTGACGGCGGCCATCGAGGTCACCAACGAGCAGGTGGTGATCTCCGCCGTCGACTCGAGCGCGCTCGAGATGACCTACGAGACGTACGTCAACGGCGAGCAGCTCGACGTCCCGGGCCTGGAGGACATCCCGCTCAGCGGCATGGCCGCCGGCGGGACCAGCACCTACACGTGCTCCGGGGACGAGCTCCGGCTGACCCCGGTCGTCGAGGGCATGGACACCAGCGCGATGGTGACGGTGCTCCACCGCGAGGGCTGACGGGGCCGAGGCCCCGCCCGCCCCGGCGTGCCTACGCCGGCGTGACCTGCGCCGACGGACCCTCCCCGGCGTGACCTGCGCCGCCGTGCCTACGCCGCCTGCGCCTCGCGCTCGAGGCGCCCCTCGCGGTCCACGCGCGCGGCGCGCAGCCGCGACACGATCACGGCGCCGAACGCGACGAGGGCCGCGACCGTGGCGATGGTCAGGCGCAGCGGGTGGTTGGCGTCCACGCCCAGGCTCACGGTCACCACGGCGGGCGCGATGAGCAGCGCGACCAGGTTCATCACCTTGATGAGCGGGTTGATCGCCGGCCCAGCGGTGTCCTTGAACGGGTCACCGACGGTGTCGCCGATGACGACGGCCGCGTGCGCCTCGGAGTTCTTGCCGCCGTACCGGCCGTCCTCGACGATCTTCTTCGCGTTGTCCCAGGTGCCGCCCGAGTTCGCGAGGAACACGGCCATGAGCACGCCGGCGCCGATCGAGCCGGCCAGGAACCCGGCGAGCGGCCCGACGCCGAGGCCGAAGCCGACGGCGATCGGCGCGAACGCGGCGAGGAGTCCGGGCGTCGCGAGCTCGCGCAGCGAGTCCTTGGTGCAGATGTCGACGACGCGGCCGTAGTCGGGCCGGACCGTGCCCTCCATGATCCCGGGCATGGTGTGGAACTGGCGCCGCACCTCGAACACGATCGCGCCCGCGGCGCGGGTCACCGCGTCGATGGCCAGGCCGGAGAACAGGAAGACGGTCGCCGCACCGAGGATCACGCCGACGAGCGTGATCGGCGAGATCACCTCGTAGGAGATCATCGCGACGGCCAGACCGGAGTCGTCCATCGCCTGCCCCAGCGAGGCGACGGCCTGCCGGACGGCGTCGGTGTAGGAGCCGAAGAGCGCGGTCGCGGCCAGGACGGCCGTCGCGATCGCGATGCCCTTGGTGATCGCCTTGGTGGTGTTGCCGACGGCGTCGAGGTCGGTGAGCACCTGCGCACCCGCCGCGTCGACGTCGCCGGACATCTCCGCGATGCCCTGCGCGTTGTCGCTGACCGGCCCGAACGTGTCCATCGCGACGATGACGCCGACGGTGGTCAGCAGGCCGCAGCCCGCGAGCGCGATGAGGAACAGGCTCAGCACGATCGAGCCGCCCGAGATGAGGAACACGCCGCAGATCGCGGCGGCGATGATGCCGGCCGTGTAGACGGCGGACTCGAAGCCGACCCCGATGCCGGAGAGCACCACGGTCGCCGGGCCGGTGAGCGAGGTGCGCGCGACGTGGATCGTCGGCTTGCTCGTGGTGCCGGTGAAGTAGCCGGTCACCCACAGGATCACGCCCGCGAGCACGACGCCGATCGCGACGGCCAGCGTCGCCACGACGCGCGGGTCGGCCACGTGGTCCGCGAGCGCGTCGCCGACGCCGTTCAGCTCGGCGAACGTCGACGGCAGGTAGACGAACGCGGCGATCGCGGAGAGCACGACGCCGGCCAGCGCGGCCAGGTAGAAGCCGCGGTAGATCGCGCGCAGACCGCTCTCGGTGCCGCGGACCCGCGTGAGCAGGACGCCGAGCACCGCGGTCACGGCCCCGACCGCCGTCACGATGAGCGGGAACACGAGCCCCTGCTCGCCGAACGCGACCTTGCCGAGGATGAGCGCCGCGACCAGCGTGACCGCGTACGACTCGAACAGGTCGGCCGCCATGCCGGCGCAGTCGCCGACGTTGTCGCCCACGTTGTCGGCGATCGTCGCGGGGTTGCGCGGGTCGTCCTCGGGGATGCCCTTCTCGACCTTGCCCACGAGGTCCGCGCCGACGTCGGCCGCCTTGGTGAAGATGCCGCCGCCGACGCGCATGAACATCGCCAGCAGCGCCGCGCCGAAGCCGAAGCCCTCGAGCACCGCGGGCGCGTCGCCGCGGTAGATGAGCACGACGACGGCCGCGCCCAGCAGGCCCAGGCCCACCACGGACATGCCGACGACGCCGCCGGTCCGGAACGCGATCCGCGCGCCCTCGCTGCGCCCGTCCGGCGCCATCGCCGACGCCGCCACCCGCACGTTGGCGCGCACGGCGAGCCACATGCCGAGGTAGCCGATCGCCGCGGAGAACCCGGCGCCGACCAGGAAGAAGATCGAGCGACCGACCCGCACGCCCGCGTCGCCCGGCAGCAGGAAGAGCAGCCCGAAGACCACGGCGGCGAACAGCACGAGGGTGCGGAACATGCGGCTGAGGTACGCCGCGGCGCCCTCCTGGACCGCCTGCGCGATCGTCTGCATGCGGGTGGTCCCCTCGGCCGCCGCGAGCACCTGGCGACGCAGGTACACGGCGAAGCCGAGTGACGCCACGGCGATGAGGGCGATGACGGCGACGGTCACGAGGCTCGACGAGGCGAGCGAGGGCATACGTCCTCCATGGTCCGGTCGGGTCGCCGGCTCCGTTACCGACGGCGCGCGGCCCCCTAGCCGCAGGCGGGAAGTCTACGCGGGACCAAAGGCCCACAGAACCATGATCGTCTGCGGCCCGCCTTCGCCGGTACCCCCAACGTTCGAAGGGCCGCCGGCGTCATGCTGGGTGACGGGGGTCGAAGGGGCACGAGGGAGAACACATGGCCGCGGCGGCCAAGAGCTGGGAACGCGACCTGCACGAGCTGGTCGTGGCACGAGGTCCGGCGCTGGTCGGGTACGCGTTCCTGCTGTGCGGGGACCGGCGCGAGGCCGAGGACCTCGTCCAGGACGCGCTCGTCAAGACCTTCGCGCGCGCCCGCACGGGCACCCAGCTCGACAACCTCGAGGGCTACGTCCGGCGCGCCGTGCTCACCACGTTCCTCGACGGGTTCCGCCGGCGGAAGCGGTGGGCCGCCGTCCGGCACCTCGCCGGGGGCGAGGACGTGACGGCGGGCCCGGAGACCGACGTCGGGAACCGCGTGGCGGTGCGGCAGGCGCTGGGCGAGCTGGGCGCGCGCGAGCGGGCCTGCGTCGTCCTGCGCTTCTACGAGGACATGACCGTGGCACGGATCGCCGACGAGCTCTCCATCTCCGAGGGGGCGGTGAAGAGGTACCTGTCGGACGGCGTCCGGCGGCTCGAGGGGTTGCTGGGGCCGGTCCGGCCCCCCGCGGCCGAGGCGATCGACGCCGCACAGGCCTCCGTCCGGCTCGTCAACACCAGGAGGAACCGATGAGCATCGACCTGCAGCACTCGCTCGCCGACCTGGCCGGCTCGGTGCACGACGACGCGCTCACCGCGCGCCTGACCGCACAGGTCGGGCCGATGGTGGGCCGCATCCGCCGCCGCCGGGCGGCGCGGACGGCAGCCGTCGGCAGCCTGAGCATGGGGACCGTCGCGGCGATGGCCGTCGGCGCCGTCGCGCTCGCAAACCGCGGCGACGGCCCGACGCCGGGCCCGGCCAC
>AXCX01000303.1 GCA_000767215.1 Actinotalea fermentans ATCC 43279 = JCM 9966 = DSM 3133 | reverse complement strand
ACGCCGCCCTGCCGGATGCCGTCGCCGCCGGCCTGGCGGAGCTCGCCGCGAGCGCCGGGGCGGACGTCGTCCTGCTCGCCTCCGGCTTCGGGGCCAAGGAGGTCGCCGCGCGCCTCGCGCTCGCGACCGACGCCGCCCTCATGGTCGACGCGTCCGCCGTCGAGCGCGGGGCGGACGGCCGGGTCGTCACCACCCAGCAGGCGTTCGCCGCGTCCTGGACCCTGCGTTCGGCGGCCCTCGCGGACCGGGCGGTCGTCACGATGCGCTCGAACGCGGTGCGGGCGGTGCCGCTCGAGACGTCGGTGACCCCCGAGGTCGCGACCGTGGCCGCCCTGCTCCCCGGTGACGGGCGGGTCCGGGTGGTCGAGCGCACGACCCGGCCCACCTCGGACCGGCCGGACGTGGGCGAGGCGACCGTCGTCGTCGTCGGCGGACGGGGGACCCAGGGCGACTTCTCGCCGGTCGAGGACCTCGCGGACGCCCTCGGCGCAGCGGTCGGTGCGACGCGCGACGCGACCGACGAGGGCTGGATGCCCCACGAGGCGATGGTCGGTCAGACCGGCCAGACGATCTCGCCGCGGCTGTACGTCGGCGCCGGGGTGTCGGGCGCGATCCACCACCGGGGCGGCATGCAGGCGTCCGGCACGATCGTCGCCGTCAACGCCGACCCCGATGCGCCCATCTTCGAGTTCGCCGACTTCGGCGTGGTCGGTGACCTCTTCGAGGTGCTCCCGCAGGCGGCCGCGGAGATCCGGCGCCTGCGCGCCGAGGGCTGACCGGGCGCCGGGTCAGAGCCGGCGGAGCCAGTCCAGGGCCGCGACGCCCTGCGCCAGCTGGAACGCCCGCACGTTCGGGATGCCCGGCGGCGGGGGCTGCACGGCCGCGTGGACGAAGTACCCGGTGAGCCCGGCGAGCACCGCGCGGACGGCGTCGCGGTCCGCGCCGCGGGCGTTCGGGTGCGACCAGAACAGCTCCTCGGGGTTGCCGCCGCCCTGCATCGCCACGCTCGGCAGGGTGGCGAGGAGGTCCCACCACACGACGCCGTCGCGGCACGCGTGCGGCCAGTCGATCAGCCACACCCGGGTGTCCGGCGGCGCGGCCAGCATGACGTTGTCGGCCCGGAAGTCGCCGTGGACGAGCGTCCTGCCGACGCTCGCGGGGACCCCGTGGGGTGCTGCGTCCAGGAGCGCGGCCAGGTTGCGGCGCAGCCAGTCGCCGTGCTCGCCGACGGCGGCCAGGGCCGCGTCGACGTCGCTGCCGACGGCGTCCAGCCGCTCCCACCCGGCGGCGAGGTAGGCCATGTCCTCCTCGAGCGGCTTGAGTCCTGCCGGAGCGGGCGTCCCCACCTCCGCGAGGTCGCGCAGCGCGTCGAGGGCGCGGGCGAGCTCGTCGGGCCGCCAGGGCTGCTCGGGCGCGCGCCCGTCGACGGGCTGCAGGCCGAGGAGCACCCAGGTCCCGTCGTCGTCGTGCCACCACAGGTGCGGGGCGTTGACCGCCGGGGGCAGCTGCGCTGCCACGGCGATCTCCTGCCGCGCGAGCTCCGGGGAGTCCGGGTTCTGCTCGGGGGAGACGGCCTTGACGAACACCTGCGTGCCGTTGCCCAGACCCAGGAGCGCGGCGTAGCCCGGTGAGAAGCCTGTCGTGGCGCTCGTCTCGCTGACGACGTCGGCGCCCGCCAGCTCGGCGATGCGGCTCCGCACCTCGCGCGGCAGGTCGGCCCAGTGCAGGCGGGAGCCACTGAAGGCCAGCGGCGCCGTCGTCACGGGAGCCGATTGTGCCAGGTCGATGAACGAAAGCGCGCCCCCCTTGCCAGGACCGATCACTCTGGCCTACCTTTCATGTGTCAGAGAAGTCTTACAGGTGAAGGATCGTCGTGACACCTCAGCAGGACCCGCAGCCGATGAGCGGTGACGCGCTCGTCGAGGTCCTCTCGGCGCTGGCCAACCCCATCCGCCTGCGGATCCTCGGCACGCTCGCGAACGGCCGCGACTACGTGAGCAGCCTCGCGCGCGTCGTCGGGATCAGCCGCCCGCTGCTGCACATGCACCTGCAGCGGCTGGAGGCGGCGGGCCTCGTCGTCGGAACCCTCGAGCTCTCGGCGGACGGCAAGGCGATGAAGTTCTTCGAGCTCGCCGCGATCGACCTCCACCTGACCGCCGACACCCTGGCCGCCGCGGCCAGGACCCTCAGCAGCGACCCGGCCACCGGCACCGCCGGCGGCCCCCACCGTGAGGAGAAGCAGTGATGTCCCAGCTCGCCACCACCGTCGTGCGCGCGGCCGCCGAGGCCGACTCCGGCGGCCGCACGATCGAATGGCCGATGGTCATCCTCATCCTCGGGCTGCTCTTCATCGCGTTCTGCGTCTTCGTCGCCGTCGCCTCGATGCGGCACGAGGAGCGCAAGCTCCGCATCAGCACGGGCCAGGAGGAGGCCGTCCGGGCCCTCGTCGACAGGTACGAGCAGCTGGCCTCGACGACCCTCGACGCCCAGCAGCGCACCGCCGCCGACGTCGCGGAGCTCCGCGCCCGCGCCGCGTCGATCGAGCAGCTGCTGCGGAGCGTCGACTGATGGCCGCGCCGACGCCGGAGCGGGCCGCGGTGTCGACGCGCCCGCAGGTCATGGCCGCCGTCGTGCAGGACCGCTACGGACCGCCGGCACAGGTGCTCCGGGTCGCGCAGGTCGCCGTCCCGACGCCGGGGCCGGACGAGGTGCTCGTCCGGGTGCGCGCCGTGGGCCTCAACCCGGCCGACCTCTTCCTCGTCACGGGCCGCCCGGCCATGCTGCGCGCCATGACGGGCCTGCGCCGTCCCAGGCGTGGTGGGCGGGGCCAGGACGTCGCCGGTGTCGTCGAGGCCGTCGGCTCCGCCGTCACGTCGGTGCGCCCCGGTGACGAGGTCTTCGGTCAGGGCGGCATGCAGGGTGCCTCCGGCACGCTGGCGGAGCTCGCGGTCGTCCCGGAGTCCGGACTCGCGCCCAAGCCCGCCGCGCTGACCTTCGCGGAGGCCGCCGGCCTGCCGATGGCCGGCCTGGCGGCGCGGCAGGGCCTGCGCGTGGCGGGCGTCGGAACGGGCACGCGGCTCCTCGTCAACGGCGCCTCGGGCGGCGTCGGGCACCTGGCGGTGCAGCTCGCCGTCGGGCTCGGTGCCGAGGTCACGGGCGTGTGCAGCGGCCGGAACGCCGAGATGGTCCGCGGGCTGGGCGCGGTGCGCGTCATCGACCACGAGGCCGAGGACTTCACGGCCGACGGCGAGTACGACGTCATCCTCGACAACGTGCTCAACCGGCGGCTGCGGGACGTCCGGCGCGTGCTGGCACCGCGCGGCGTCCTGCTGCTCAACTCCGGCAACGGCGGTCGCGTGCTGGGTCCGCTGCCGCGCATGGCGCAGGGCTCGCTCGCGTCGCTGGTGAGCCGCCAGACGATCCGTGCCTTCACCTCCGGGCCGGCGACGCGCGAGCTCGTGCACCTGGCCGACCTGGCCAACGCCGGCGAGATCCGGGTGGTCGTCGAGGGCACCTACCCGCTCGCCGACGCCGCTCGCGCGCTCGAGCGGGTCGCGACCGGCCACGTGGCCGGCAAGGTGGTCGTCACCGTTCCCTGAGGGGCCGGGGGAGGGCGGCGCGTTCGTAGACTCGCGGACATGTCCTCCGCCCTGGCGTACCTCGACCACGCGGCGACGACGCCGATGCGGCCGGAGGCGGTCGCCGCGCTCGCGGAGGAGGCCGCGCGGGTGGGGAACCCGTCCTCGGTGCACCAGGCCGGGCGGGCGGCCCGGAAGGTGGTGGAGGAGGCGCGCGAGGTGGTCGCCGACCGGCTCGGCGCGCACCCGACGGAGGTCGTGTTCACCTCCGGCGGGACCGAGGCCGACAACCTGGCGGTGCGGGGCCTGGGGCGACCGGCCGACGGCGCCGTGACGCCGCGGCGGGTCGTCGTCTCGGCGGTCGAGCACCACGCGGTGCTCGACCCGGCGGCGTGGCTGGCCGCCCACGAGGGCGCCGAGCTCGTCCTGCTGCCCGTCGACGACGCGGGAACGGTCCCGCTCTCCGCGCTGGAGGAGGCGCTCGACGGAGCGCGTGGACCGGGCGCGGTGGTGAGCGTCATGTGGGCGAACAACGAGGTCGGGACGGTCCAGCCGGTGGCCGGGCTCGCCGCCGTCGCCCGGGAGCGTGGGGCGTTCGTGCACGCGGACGCGGTCCAGGCCGTGGGCCGGCTCCCCGTCGACTTCGCCGCGGCGGGCCTGGACGCGATGACGGTCTCGGCCCACAAGCTGGGCGGGCCCGTCGGCGTCGGCGCGCTCGTCGTGCGGCGGGGCGTCCCGGTGGAGCCGCTGACCCACGGCGGCGGGCAGGAGCGCGGCCTGCGGT
>AXCX01000302.1 GCA_000767215.1 Actinotalea fermentans ATCC 43279 = JCM 9966 = DSM 3133 | reverse complement strand
CGGGACGGGACCAGCAGCCGCGCGTCTCGCAGGTGCGCCAGGACCGCAGCGGCCTCGTCGGCGGGCACTTCCTCGCGGCGCATCGCCGCCCGGACGGACCGCTCGTCGTCGGCGCCGCGTGGCAGCGTCGCCAGGGCGCGCGCGGCCGACGGGCTGAGGTCGCTCAGCACCACCGACCAGCGGGGGTCCGCGCCCAGGCGGACCCGCGTCGGGCCCTGCCACAGCACCACTCGTGTCCTCAGCCGCACGGCACCACCTTCCGGTCGGTGCTCAAGCCTGGCGGTCCGCGGCGGCGTGGACGGCGCTGTCCACAGGGCCGATGGGCCGGGCGTGGCGCTCAGACGCGGAGAGGGCGGCTCCCCGGTGGGGAGCCGCCCTCTCGATCCGTCGCTCAGGCCTTGCCGAGGATCCGGTTGAGCTTGGTGCCGCAGACGGGGCACACGCCCTTGGCCATCTTGCGCCCGTTGGCGACGACGACCTCGCCCTCGGCCTCGCGCTTCTCCTTGCACTTCACACAGTAGAACTCGCCCTTGTAGGTCTCGGCCATGAGTCGTCTCCGTTCGGAAGGCTTGCGTACCGGGACGTCAGCTCCCGGCCGGCACCGATGCGCCCCGACCGGGTGGGGCCGGACGTCATCGTGCGCCGCAAGCGTAATGGCCGCGTGCGGGCATGTCGCTCGCCACACGCACGACGCGCGGGTGTGGAGCGCCGCACGTGCCGGATTTCACCCGCTATGCCGGGTTCTCCACGGGGCGGGCGGCGCGGCGCGCCGGGCCCCCGGCTGTGCACGGCGGGCGTGCGACGTCGGCCGCGGCGGCTACCGTGCTGCTCGTGCCCCCCCGTTCCCGCCCGGCGTCCCCGGAGCCCGCGCTGCCCGACGTCGAGGTGCGGCGCAGCCGTCGGCGCACCCGCACGGTGACGGCCTTCCGGGAGAACGGTCGGCTCGTCGTCGCCATCCCCGACCGCTTCACGCGCGTCCAGGAACGCGAATGGGTGCGCCGGATGGTCGCCAAGGTGGAGTCGTCGGAGCAGCGGCGGCGGCCGTCGGACGAGCAGCTCGCCGCCCGCGCCGCCGAGCTCTCCCGCCGCTACCTCGGTGGGCAGGCGCGCCCGACGAGCATCACGTGGTCCTCCCGGCAGGGGCGCCGCTGGGGCTCGTGCACCGTGACCGAGGGGACCATTCGGATCTCGACCCGCGTGCAGGGCATGCCCGGCTGGGTGCTCGACTACGTCCTGCTGCACGAGCTCGCGCACCTGCTCTGCGCGGGGCACGGGCCGGCGTTCTGGGCGCTGCTCGGCGGCTACCCGCACCTGGACCGTGCGCGCGGCTTCCTCGAGGGGGTCGCGCACGCCACGGACATGCCGCCCGACGCCGACGGCGAGGGTGAGCTCGACGGTGCCGGCGACGGTGACCCCGAGGGCGCCGGCGACGCGGGGGCGCCCGAGGTGGGCCTGGACTAGGAGTGCTCGGGGGCCGCCGCGCCGGGCTCGTCGTCGGTGCCGGCGTCGTCGCTGGCTGCGCTGTCGGTGCTCGCGTCGTCAGTGCTCGCGTCGTCGGTGCTCGTCTGGTCGGTGCTCGCAGGGCCGTCGTCCGCCGAGCTCTCGCTCTCGCCGAAGATGGCGGCGAGAGCGGCGTCGACGTCGGCGTGCTCGGTGCGGGCGGCGGCGAGACGACCGGCGTAGCCCGCCGGGTCGTCGAGGTCCTCGGGGCCGGGCAGCAGGTCCGGGTGGTCCCAGACCGCCTCGCGGGCGCTCTGACCGCCGTCCTCGGCGATCTGCGCCCACAGGCGCGCGGCGTCGCGCGAGCGACGGGGGCGCAGCTCGAGCCCGACGAGGGTCGCGAAGGTGTCCTCGGCCGGTCCACCGGCCGCCCGGCGGCGCCGGATCATCTCGCGGAGCGCGGCGGTGTGGGGCAGGTGCGGGCGGGCGGCGGCCGCGGTCACCTCGTCCACCCAGCCCTCCACGAGCGCGAGGGCGGTCTCCAGCCGGAGGAGGGCGGCGTCCTGCTCCGGCGTCGTCTCGAGCGAGAAGACCCCCTCGGACAGCGCGTCGCGCAGGGCCTCGGGGTCCGTGGGGTCGATCGAGCGGACGGCGTCCTCGAGGGAGCCCATGTCGATGGTGATGCCGCGCGCGTAGGCCTCGACCGTGCCGAGCAGGTGCGACCGCAGCCAGGCGACGTGCGTGAAGAGGCGCGCGTACGCGGCCTCGCGCAGGGCGAGGAAGAGCCGCACCTCGTCGACGGGCACGTCCAGGCCCGACGCGAACTCCACGACGTTCCGCGGGAGCAGGGCGACCCCCGGTCCGTCGATCAGCGGGAGGCCGATGTCGGTCGAGCCGAACACCTCCCGGGCCAGCGCGCCGGCGGCCTGGCCCACCTGCATGCCGAAGACGGCGCTGCCGAGCTGGCGCATCATCTGACCGCCGACGGCGGCCCCGGCCTCGCCCGCCCCGAAGACCTCGGGAGCCTGGGTGCGCAGGGCGGCGACCAGCGCGTCCGCGACGGAGCCGGCGACGGGCTCCGCGAGCGAGCGCCAGCGCGGCATCGTGTGCTCGACCCACTCCGAGCGGCTCCACACGCGCACGGGACCGCCCGCCGCGGGCAGGTCCGTCGCGGTGTCGAGCCAGGTCTCGGCCGCGGAGAAGGCGGCCGTGGCCTCGCGTCGGTCGGCGTCGCTCACGGACGGGTCGCCCTCGGTGACGGCGACCTGGCGGGCGAGGTCGTGCGCGATCTCCCAGTTGACGGGCTCGTCGGCGGAGCTGTCGAGGACCCGCTTGATCTGGCCGAGCACCTGCTCGAGCGCCTGAGGGTCGTCGGCGATGCCGGCGGCGGCCGCGAGCGCCTCGAGGTCGAGCGGCGTGCCGTCCGGGCCGACGAAGCCGATCGAGCCGAGGTCGGGCAGCTCGCCGCGCGCGGAGAGGTCCTTGAGCACGCCGTCCGCGTCGGGGCCGAGCATCGCCCGCAGGATGGCGTCCCACGGACCTTCGCGGCGCGGCTCCTCCTCGTCCGGCCCGTCGGGCTCGGGGGGCGTCGTGCTCATCGGGCAGCTCCTGGGACGGCACGTGGTCAGGTCGGGACTCCACCGTAACCACTCGCCGACGCCTGTCGCGTGCGTCGGCGGGGCCAACGGTGGCTTTCGCTGTGGGCGCAGCGGCGGCGCGAGGTCCCCGTGCGGGGCATCACGGCCCGATGGGCGATGATGGCCCGATGAACGAGCGGGCGTCCAGCGGACCGACGTGGCCGCCCACGCCCGTCGCCGAGCCGCTCCCCGAGCCGTTCCCCGCGCCGTTCGAGGCGCCGGAGGTGCCCGTCACGCCTCGCGCGCTGACCCTGTCCATCGCGACGGTGGTGACTGCGCTGCTGGTCGGCGGCGCCTCGCTGGTGTCGGTGCCCTACGCCGTCAACTCGCCGGGACCGACGTTCAACACGCTGGGTGAGCACGACGGCGTCCCGCTCATCGACGCCGTCGGGGCGCCCATGTACCCGTCGGAGGGCGAGCTCCGGTTCACGACCGTGCGCCTGCGGGGCGGTCCGGGCAACCCGGTGACGCTCGTGCGGATGGTCGGCGGCTGGCTCGACGACGCTGTGACGGTGGTGCCGGTCGAGGACGTGCTGCCGACCGACCAGACGCCCGAGGAGATCGACCAGCAGAGCCAGGCGGCGATGATCTCCTCGCAGGAGAACGCCACGGTGTCGGCGCTCGAGGAGCTCGGCTACGAGGTCCCGACGACGCTGACCGTCGCCCAGGCGATCGAGGGGACGGGTGCCTTCGGCGTGCTCGAGGCGGAGGACGTGCTCCTCGCCGTCGACGGCGAGCGGCTCACCAGCTTCTCCGACCTCAGCGCCGCGATGGGCGAGGTCACGGCGGGCGACGACGTCACCGTGACGGTGGAGCGGGACGGCGCCGAGCGTGACGTCACGCTCACGACGACCGACGGCGGCGACGGCCGGGCGCTCCTCGGCGTCTACGTCGACCCGGTGTTCGACCTTCCCGTGGACGTCCGGATCCAGATCGAGGACGTCGGCGGCCCGAGCGCCGGACTGATGTTCTCGCTCGGGATCATCAACGCCCTGACCGAGGAGGACGAGACGGGCGGCGAGAGCATCGCCGGGACCGGGACGATGGACCTCGCGGGCACGGTCGGCCCCATCGGCGGCATCGTGCAGAAGATGACCGGTGCCCGGCACGACGGCGCGGACTGGTTCCTCGCGCCGGAGTCCAACTGCGCGGAGGCGGTCGGGCACGAGCCCGGCGGCCTGCACGTGGCCGCCGTCGCGACGCTCGCGGAGGCGCGCGCCGCCGTCGAGGCGATCGGCTCGGGCCACGGCGACCAGCTGCGCACCTGCGCCGACGCGGTCGGCTGAGCCG
>AXCX01000301.1 GCA_000767215.1 Actinotalea fermentans ATCC 43279 = JCM 9966 = DSM 3133 | reverse complement strand
GGCCCGACGGCGGAACCGGCGCGCGACGCCGCCGGGACGGGCGCGCCGTCGTGCGCGACGCCGTCGTCGGCTGCCAGGTCCTCCGCCAGGTCCTCCGCGGCGAGCTCGGTGATGGGCAGCAGCCGCGCCGTCCGGCCCGCGCCGATGAAGTCGGTGACCATGCCGGGCGCGGGCCGCGCGAGGAGCGTGACGGCGTCGGCCACCTGCTCGACGTGCCCGCCCTTGCTCATGACGACGACCCGGTCACCGAGCTTCACGGCCTCGTCGACGTCGTGCGTCACGAAGATCACCGTGGTGCCCACGCGGCGCTGGATGCGCCAGAACTCCTCCTGCAGGCGGCGGCGCCCGATCGGGTCGACGGCCCCGAACGGCTCGTCCATGAGGAGCACGGGCGGGTCGGCGGCCAGCGCCCGCGCGACGCCGACGCGTTGACGCTCGCCGCCGGAGAGCTGGTGCGGGTAGCGCCGCGCGTAGGTCGCGGGCTCCAGCCCGACCAGGTCCAGCAGCTCGGCCGTGCGCTCGCGGGTGCGCTCGCGCGACCAGCCCAGCAGCGACGGGACGGTGCCGACGTTCTGCGCGACGGTCCGGTGCGGGAACAGCCCCACGTGCTGGATGACGTACCCGATCCGGCGGCGCAGCGCGACGGGGTCGGTGCGCGCCACGTCGTCGCCCTCGACGAGCACGCGGCCGGAGGTGAGCTCGACCAGGCGGTTCACCATGCGCAGCGTCGTGGACTTGCCGCAGCCCGACGGCCCCACCAGGACCATCAGCTCGTGCCTGCGCACGGTCAGGTCGAGGCCCTCGACGGCGACGGCGCCGCCGGGGTAGACGATCCGGGCGCCCTCGAACGCGATGACGTCGTCCGTGGGTGCGCCCATGCCCGCGACGCTACCGGTGCCCGCCGACGCCCGTCCTGCTGCGCGTCCAGGCGCACGCTCGACCTCCGGCGAGGTCGAGGCTTTCGCGCGAGGTCGAGGGTGGTGACGCTCGACCTCGGGCGAGACGCTCGACCTCGGGCATGGGGACGGCGAGGGGGCGGAGGGGGAGGCCGGCCGGGAGGCCGGAGCGGGGGACGGCGTCGGGGGTGGCGGGTAGCGTGCCGGGGGTGGAGGTCATGGGGGTCGCCGCGCGCGGCGCGCTGTCCGCCGACGCCGCGCCCAACCCGTGGTTCTCCTGGGACTACGTGCAGGCCAACTGGGGCGACATCACGGAGGCGCTCGGCCAGCACGTCGGGCTGACCCTCCAGGCGATCCTCGTCGCGACGGCGATCGCCCTGCCCCTGGCCCTGCTCGCGCACGCGCGGCCGCGGCTGGTCGGCCCGGTGCTGGGACTGTCGGGCGTCCTGTACACGATCCCGTCGCTGGCCCTGTTCGCGCTGCTCAACCCCATCCTTCGGGATCGGCGTGAGTCGGTGCTGATCGGGCTGGTGATGTACGCGCTGCTCGTGCTCGTGCGCAACATCCTCGTGGGGCTCCAGGGCGTGGACCCCGCGGTCGTCGACGCCGCGCGCGGGCTCGGCTTCGGGCGGCTGCGGCTCCTGTTCACCGTGCAGCTCCCCGGCGCCCTGCCGGCCATCGTCACGGGCCTGCGGCTGGCGACGGTGACGACGATCGCCCTGGTGACCATCGGCGTCGTCATCGGGTACGGCGGGCTGGGGCAGCTGATGTACCGCGGGTTCAACTCGCAGTACCGGGCCGAGGTCGTCACGGCGACCGTGCTCACGCTCGCGCTCGCCCTGCTCGCCGACGTCGTGCTGTGGCTGGCCGGGCGCCTCGCCGCACCCTGGGCGCGCGCCGGGGGCGGGCGATGAGCGACGACGACGTCCTGCAGCTGGCGCTGCTCTGGCTCAACGACCCCCTGAACTGGCAGGGCTCCGAGGGCGTGCCCGCGCTCGTCGTCGAGCACCTGGGCATGTCGCTGGCGGCCGTGCTGCTCGCGGCGGCCGTCGCGCTGCCGCTCGGCGTCTGGCTCGGGCACCGCGACCGCGGCGGCACGGCGACGGTCGTCGCGACGAACACCTCGCGCGCGCTGCCCACGCTCGCGCTCCTGTACATCTTCGCGATGACGGGCCTCGGCTTCGGCAACCGGCCGACGGTCGTCGCGGCGGCCCTGTTCGCGGTCCCGCCGATCCTGGCGAACGCGTTCACCGGGATCCGTGAGGTGGACCCCGCCGCGCGCGACGCCGCCCGCGGGATGGGGATGTCGGGGGCGCGGGCGCTGCTGTCGGTCGAGCTGCCGCTGGCCCTGCCGCTCATCGGGGCCGGCCTGCGGACGGCCGCGGTGCAGGTGGTCGCGACGGTGCCGCTGGCGGCGCTCGTCGGGGGCGGGGGGCTGGGCACGATCATCGTCAGCGGGTTCGCGAACCGCCGGTTCGGCGAGGTGGTCGCGGGCGCCGTGCTCGTGGCGGGGCTGTGCCTGCTCGCGGAGCTCGTCCTGGCGATCGGCCAGCGGGTGCTCACCCCGCGGCCGATGCGTGTGCGGGCACGGGTCGGCTGACCTCGCCCGGCCGCCCCGGGAATCGCGTGTCGGGGCGGGTTGTTACGGTTGATCGCAATTGCCCGCCCGCGCGACCGGGGAAGCAACCAGCTGGGGGTCCGATGACGCTGCGACACACGTTCCTGGGAGTGGCCGGTGCGGCCCTCCTGCTGCTGACCGCGGGCTGCGGTGAGGCCGGCTCGTCGGGCGGGGGGTCCTCGGCGCCCGAGACGAGCGAGGCCGCCGCCGGTGGCGAGACCCTGGCCGCGTGCGCGCCGGTGGCGGACGACGCCCTGGTGGTGCTCGAGGACGACCTCGGCCTGCAGACCGTCGACAACGTGGTGCCCGCGGTGAACGCCGCCGCGGCCGAGGCGTCGCCCGGTCTGATCGAGGTCCTCGACGCCGTGTCCGCGACCCTCGACACCCCGACGCTCATCGAGCTCAACCGCGCCGTCGACGTCGACCGCCGCACGTCCAGCGAGGTGGCCGCCGAGTTCGTCGCCGAGCAGGGGCTCGACCAGCAGGAGGCGGTCGGCGGCGGCGCGTCCGTGCTGGTCGGTGCGGCGAACTTCTCCGAGAGCGCGACGCTCGCCGAGATCTACGCGGCCGCGCTCGACGCGGCCGGGTTCGACGCGAGCACCCAGACGATCGGCAACCGCGAGACCTACGAGCCGGCCCTCGAGCTCGGCGACCTCACCGTGGTGCCGGAGTACGCCGGCACGCTGACCGAGTTCCTCAACAAGAAGGTCAACGGCGCCGACGCCGAGGCGGTCGCGAGCTCGGACCTCGACGCGACGATGGCCGCGCTGGCGCCGCTCGGCGAGCAGGTCGGTCTCGTGTTCGGCCAGCCGGCCGCCGCCCAGGACCAGAACGCCTTCGCCGTCACCGTCGCGTTCGCCGAGGAGAACGGCGTCTCGACGC
>AXCX01000300.1 GCA_000767215.1 Actinotalea fermentans ATCC 43279 = JCM 9966 = DSM 3133 | reverse complement strand
TGACATCGCGCTCGGCGGCCCGCCGGAGTGCCCCGACCGGCCCTTCTGCCAGCCGGGCCTGGAGAACCTCTACGGCCTCCAGATCGGCGAGTTCACCTCGCTCGACGCCGGCGGCCCGCTCACCAAGGCGGCGCTGCAGCAGGGCCAGATCGCGCTCGGCCTGGTCTTCTCCTCCGACGCCGCGCTCAGCAGCGCGGGCTGAGGCCGGCGAGCCGCTGACCGGGCGGTCGCGCCAGCACGGGCGCCCGCCCGGTCACAGGCCGTAGGCCTCCAGGAGGCGCAGCCAGATCTCGCTGCGCGTCGGGTAGGCGGGGACCGCGTGCCACAGCCGCCCCAACGGCACCTGCCCGACGACGGCGATGGTCGCCGCGTGCAGCAGCTCCGCCACCTCGGGCCCCACGAACGTCGCGCCCACGATCACCCGGCGCGCCTCGTCGACCACGATGCGCGCCGCGCCGCCGTCGTCGTGCGGGCCGGTGCCGAAGACCGTGGTGCCGCCGACGGACGAGAACGGGACGTCGACCGCGCGCACGTGCAGGCCGGCCGCGCGCGCGGCGTCCTCGGTCAGGCCGACGGCGGCCACCTCGGGGCGCGTGAAGACGACCTGCGGCATCGCCGCGTGGTCCGCCAGCGCGCGCAGCGGTGACCAGCCGTCGTCGCCGTCGGCGTCGACCGGGCCGTCGCCCGCGCGCGGGCCGAACCGCGCGGCCACCGCGTCCCCGGTGACCCGGGCGTCGTACTTGCCCTGGTGGGTGGTGTTCGTTCGCCCGGTCACGTCCCCCGCGGCCCAGAGCCAGCCGCCGTCGACAGCGCTGACGCAGCCGGCGTCGTCGACCGCGAGCGGGGCGCCGGGCTCCAGGCCGACGGTCTCCAGCCCGAGGTCGCCGGTCTGCGGCCGACGGCCCGTCGCCACGAGCAGCCGCTCCACGTCCAGCGCGGCGCCGTCGGCGAGCTCCAGGTGCGCGCCGCCGGCGTCGGTCCGGGC
>AXCX01000299.1 GCA_000767215.1 Actinotalea fermentans ATCC 43279 = JCM 9966 = DSM 3133 | reverse complement strand
CCTGTTCCGCCGCTGGGGAGCCCGAGCCGCCGTCGCCCACCCCGAGCACCGACCGTGCACCGGACGCGGCCGACGCCACCGCCGAGGCGACGGCCGGCGGCGTCCGCCGGGGCCCGCTCGACGGGCTCCTCGACACGGTCGACCAGCGGAGCGCGACGAGCGCCGAGGCGGTCCTGGCGCGCGCGGTGCGCTACGAGGAGGTCGTGGCCGCCTGCATGGCGGAGGAGGGCTTCGAGTACACGCCGACCGACTGGCGCGCGAACCCCGGAGCGCTCGAGGTGGCGCCGCTGGGGGCGGTCGCGGTCGACCTCGTCGCCTCCGCCGCCCTCTACGGCTACGGGATCTCCACGACGGCGCTCATCGACGCGGCGACCGAGCCCACCACGGTCGAGGACCCGAACGCGGACCGCGTCGCGGCGATGTCCGACGCCGAGCGTCGGGCCTGGGAGCTCGCGCTGACCGGTCCCGGCCAGGGCGAGGCGTACCACGAGGGCAGCGAGGCCTACGACTGGAGCCGCTACGGCTGCGTCGGGCGGGCCGCGCACGAGACGGAGGTCGCCGAGCCCCGGCAGGGCTTCGACGACTCCGCCTGGTCCGGCCTGCGCGAGGACATCAGTGCGCTCGAGGCAGGCGTGTGGGACGACCCCCGGCTCACCGAGACCCACGCCCGCTGGGCGGCCTGCATGACGGCGGCCGGCTACGGCGGGTACACCGACGCGCGGGAGCCGGTGGCGAGCGTCATCGAGCGGTCGATGGCCATCTGGGACGAGGCGGGCGGGGGTCCCGCCGACCCGGAGGCCATGGCGGACCCGACCGACCCGGCCGCCGTCGAGCGGGCCGCGGAGGTGGCGCGGCTGCAGGCGGAGCTGGCGCAGGAGGAGATCGCGCTCGCGGTCGCGGACACCACCTGCCAGGTCGAGGTCGACCTCGACCGCGCCTACACGGACACCTGGATCGCGGCGCAGGAGGAGTTCTACGCGGCGCACCGCGTCGACTTGGACGCGTGGCTGGCCGCCTTCGAGGAGTTCCAGGCCGGGGACTGAGGCGCCGTCCTGCCGGGCCGGGCCCCGCGTGCCCACAACGGTTCCGCCGCGCCCTGCGTCTGTCGCAGTAGGTCGATCGTCGGCCGCTTCGGGGGAGGTCAGGGTGCAGGCAGCAGGGGGACGCGCGGGACGTCGGGGCACGGTCGACGCAGGGGTGGCGACGGCAGGGGTGGTGACGGCGCGCACGGTCGCTCGGCGGACCGTCGCCGGCCTCCTCGCCGTCGTGATGGCGCCGCTGCTCGCCGCGTGCACGGACGACGGCGCCCCTGCCCCCGGCGCGTCCACGGCGGCGGCGGCGCCGGCGTCGCCCTCCGCCACGCCGGTGGAGGAACCCCGCCTCGGTCCCCTGGACGCCCTGCTCGTCGCCGTCTCCCAGGTGGGAACGGAGACCCACGAGGCGCAGCTCGCCCGGCTCCTGGAGAACGAGGAGATCGTCGCCGCCTGCATGGCCGAGCAGGGCTTCGAGTACGAGCCGATGGACTGGGCGGCGATCCTCGAGCTCCAGTGGGCCCGCGAGGCCGAGTGGGACGAGCCGGTCCCCGCCCTCGACCCCGCCGACGCCGTGGAGGCCGCGCGGACGTACGGGTACGGCCTGTTCACCACCCCCGAGGAACCCGAGGACCCCGCGGGCGACGGCGCCGTCGTGCAGGACCCGAACGACGAGCGGGTGGCGCAGATGTCGCAGGCGGAGGAGCGGGCCTGGTACCTGGCGCTCTGGGGGCCGGGGCAGGGCGAGGCGTACATCGCCGAGGAGGAGCCGTACGACTGGACGAAGTACGGCTGCTCGGGCGTGGCCGCCCACGAGCTCGGCACCGACGTGCGCGAGAGCTTCGACGACTCGCCCTGGGCGGACCTGCGGGAGCAGATCTACGCGCTGCGCGACGGTCTCGACGCGGACCCCGCGCTCGAGGACGTGCGCCAGGGGTGGATGGCCTGCATGGAGGACCAGGGTCACCCCGGCTACACCGGCGTCCGTGAGCCGCTCGAGGAGATGCAGCGGCGGTCGGCGGAGATCTGGGAGCAGGCGAGCGTGGGGGTCGAGCTCGACCTGAGCACCGACGACTACCTCACGGACCCGGCGTACCTGCAGCAGCAGGCCGACATCGCGGCCCTCCAGGCCGAGATGGCACCGGTCGAGATCGAGCTCGCGGTCGCGGACATGACGTGCCGGGCGGAGGTCGGCTACGACGAGCGTCTGGCGCAGCTGTGGCTGGACCGTCAGGAGGAGTTCTACGAGGCGCACCGCGCCGACCTGGAGGCGTGGCTGGCGGCGGCGCAGGAGTTCGACGCGCGGCAGCCGTGAGCGGCGGTGCGGGGCCGCGGGCCGAGCCGCGGGCCGTTCGCCGAGCCGGACCGCGGACACTTTCGCACGCCTGCGGCCGTGTCGGTTAGCGTCTCCGGGAGAGGCGTGGAACGGGCCTCCCGGCGGTGTGACGTACGCCACAACCGGGAGGGACTCCGGTCCTAATCTCGACATCAAGATATTTACGACCATTGACCCTTGGACCGCGGTCGCAAGCCGCGATCCCCGCACGTCGAACGGCCGTCACACCCGACGGCGACTCGGGGCGCGGGTGTCGGAGCCGGGCCACCCCCGGCGTGCTCGCACCACCACCCCCGGGCACCTGACAGCCCGGTCTGAAGGAGCAACTCCCATGCACAGTGCCCTCGAGCCCGTCTTCGCGCAGGTCCTGCGCCGCAACCCCGGCGAGGTGGAGTTCCACCAGGCCGTCCGCGAGGTGTTCGACACGCTCGGCCCGGCGGTCGAGAAGAACCCCGACTACCTCGCGGTCCTCGAGCGGCTGTGCGAGCCGGAGCGGCAGATCATCTTCCGGGTGCCGTGGGTCGACGACAAGGGCAAGGTCAACATCAACCGCGGCTTCCGCGTCGAGTACAACTCCGCGCTCGGCCCGTACAAGGGCGGCCTGCGGTTCCACCCCTCGGTGTACCTGGGCATCATCAAGTTCCTCGGCTTCGAGCAGATCTTCAAGAACGCCCTGACCGGCCTGCCCATCGGTGGCGGCAAGGGCGGCTCCGACTTCGACCCGCACGGCAAGTCCGACGCCGAGGTCATGCGCTTCTGCCAGTCGTTCATGACCGAGCTGTGGCGCCACCTCGGCGAGTACACCGACGTGCCCGCGGGCGACATCGGCGTCGGCGGCCGGGAGATCGGCTACCTGTTCGGCCAGTACAAGCGGATCACCAACCGCTACGAGTCCGGCGTCCTCACCGGCAAGGGCCTGACCTGGGGCGGCTCGCTCGTGCGCACCGAGGCCACCGGCTACGGCACCGTGATCTTCGCCTCCGAGATGCTCAAGACGCGCGGCCAGTCGCTCGAGGGCAAGCGCGTCGCCGTCTCCGGCGGCGGCAACGTGGCGATCTACGCCGTCGAGAAGGCCCAGGCCCTCGGCGCGACCGTCGTGACGTTCTCCGACTCCTCCGGCTACGTGCTGGACGAGGCCGGCGTCGACCTCGCCCTCATGAAGGAGATCAAGGAGGTCCGGCGCGGCCGGGTCGCCGACTACGTCGCCGAGCGCGGCTCCGCGAAGCTCGTCACCGAGGGCACGGTCTGGGACGTCCCCGTCGACGTCGCCCTCCCGTGCGCGACGCAGAACGAGCTCACCGGCGACGACGCCCGCACGCTCGTCAAGAACGGCGTCCTCGCGGTCGCCGAGGGCGCGAACATGCCGACGACGCCCGACGCCGCCGACCTGTTCCAGGAGGCGGGCGTGCTGTTCGGCCCGGGTAAGGCCGCGAACGCCGGTGGCGTCGCCACCTCCGCGCTCGAGATGCAGCAGAACGCCGGCCGCGACTCGTGGACGTTCGAGCACACCGAGGCCCGGCTCACCGAGATCATGAAGAACATCCACGCGAACTGCGCGGAGACCGCCGCGGCCCACGGCCACGCCGGGAACTACATCATGGGCGCGAACATCGCGGGCTTCCAGAAGGTCGCCGACGCGATGCTGGCGTTCGGCATCATCTGACGGTCACCGCGCGAGCTCACCGCTCGGGTGGAACGACAGTGCCACGAATCGCCCTCGAGTGGAACGTTGTGCTCCCACAACGTTCCACTCGAGGGCGTTCTGGCTGGTAGGGGGCACCGTCGGCGGGCTCGACGACCGGGTCAGGGCTCCAGGAGGTAGCCGCCGATGACCGGCTCCTCCTCGGCCGGGAGGCCCGTCGGGCGCTGGTAGTAGCCCCACGGGAACCAGCCGCTGCTGAACCGCTGCCAGCCGTCCGTCTCGAGCGCCCGCCCGGTCGCCCGCGACGCGAACACCCGCCGGTACTCCCACTGCTCGGTGGTCCGGGTGACCACGTGCAGGGCCGTGCCCGACCCCACCACGCGCCAGCCGTGCCGCCCGGCCGCCTCGAGCTTCCCCATCTCGTTGAACAGCGTGACCGGCCCGACCTTCGCGGTCTGCTGCGGCCCCGCCCCACCCGTCGGTCGCGCCGGCTCCGCGGCCCCGACGGCCGCACCGCCCGTGCCCCCGACGGCGCCGTCGGCCG
>AXCX01000298.1 GCA_000767215.1 Actinotalea fermentans ATCC 43279 = JCM 9966 = DSM 3133 | reverse complement strand
CCGCCTCCGCGGGAGCGGCCGCCCCGGCGCCGGCCGCCGCGGCGCGCGGGCCAAGCGGGCGGGCTGGATCTGCCTGTTCCTGCTGCCCAGCGCGATCCCGCTGCTGGCCTTCACGATCGGCCCGATGCTCGGCGCCGCGTGGATCAGCCTCCACGAGTGGAACCTGCTCTCGCCCATGCAGTGGGTGGGGCTGGACAACTTCGCCGACCAGCTGGGCGACCCGGCGACGCGCAACGCGTTCGGCAACACGCTCGCGTACATCCTCGGCTACCTGCCGCTCGTCTACGTCGGCGGCCTCGCGCTCGCCCTCGCGCTGAACGCCCGGCTCAAGGGCCGGTCGCTCCTCCGCGGCATCTACTTCCTGCCGGTCGTGTCGTCGTGGATCGTCGTCGCGCTCGTGTGGCGCTGGCTGCTCAACCCGAGCGTCGGCGTCGTGAACTGGGCGCTCGGGCTGGTGGGGATCGACGGTCCCGGCTGGTGGACCGACCCCGCATGGGCGATGCCGTCGATCGTGCTCGCGTCGGCCTGGAAGGACCTCGGATTCGTCATGGTCATCCTGCTCGCCGGCCTGCAGGCGATCCCGACGGACGTCATCGAGGCCGCGCGCGTGGACGGCGCCGGCTGGTGGCGGCGGCTGCGGTCGATCGTCCTGCCCCTGCTGTCGCCGTCGACGTTCTTCGTCGTCGTCATCTCGCTGATCAACGGGTTCCAGGTGTTCGACCAGGTCTACGCGATGACCGGCGGCGGCCCGGACGCCTCGACCGAGACGGTCGTGCTCCGCGTGCACGCGCTGGCCTTCCGGTACGGCGAGGCGGGCGGCGCGGCGGCTCTGTCCTGGCTCCTGTTCGCGGTGATCCTCGCGGTCACGGTGATCCAGGTGCGCGGCCAGAAGAGGTGGGTCACCTATGCGTGAGCGACTGCTGACCCCGCGCTCGGTCGCGCTGCACGCCGTCGTCGTGCTCGGCGCGCTGGTCATGCTCTTCCCGTTCGTCTGGGCGGTCGTCACCTCGATCAGCCCCGGCAGCGGCCTCTCGGCGACGCCGCAGCTCATCCCCGAGGACCCGTCGCTCGCGGCGTACTCGCAGCTCTTCGCGGACCTGCCGTTCGGCCGCGTGGTCGTCAACAGCCTCGCGCTCGCGATCGCGGCGACGGCGGCCCAGGTGGTCACGAGCGCGATGGCCGCCTACGGCTTCAGCAGGCTGCCGTTCCGCGGCTCCGGCGTCGTCTTCGCGCTCTACCTCGTGACGATGATGATCCCGTTCCAGGTGCTCATCGTGCCGCTGTTCGTCGAGATGAAGTGGCTCGGCCTGATCGACACCTACCTCGGCGCGCTGCTGCCGTCGATCGCCTCCGGGTTCGGCGTCTTCCTGCTGCGGCAGGCGGTCAACCAGGTGCCGCGCGAGCTCGACGAGGCCGCGACCATCGACGGCGCCGGGCACCTGCGGATCTTCGCCCAGGTGGTGCTGCCGAACATCCGTCCCGCCATTGCCACGCTCACGGTCTTCGGCTTCATGTCGAGCTGGAACGCGTTCCTGTGGCCGCTGATCATCCTGCGCTCCCCGGAGCTGCAGACGCTCCCGGTCGCCCTGCAGACCCTCCAGGGCCAGTACACGACCCAGTGGGACGTGGTCATGGCCGGCTCGGTCGTCTCGATCCTGCCGATGCTCGCGCTCTACGTCTTCGCCCAGAAGTACGTGGTCCAGGGCGTCGCCTCCTCGGGCCTGAAGTAGGCCCTCCCGTCGTCGGGCGGCGCCCCCACGCCGCCCGAGCCCCCTCTCCGCACCACCGATCGAAGGAGATCCCGAAATGAACCGCAGGTCACCCCTCGTGGCGCTCGCCGCGATCACCGCAGCACTCGCCCTCGCGTCGTGCTCCTCCGGCGGCGACGCCGACGCCGGCGACGACGCCCCGGCCGAGGAGCCGGAGTCCGTCACCATCACCTACACGAACTTCATCTCGAACAACGGCAACGAGGAGAACCTCGACGCGATCGTGGCGGCCTTCGAGGAGGCCAACCCCGGCATCACCGTCGACGTGACGACGATGGCGTACGCGGACTACTTCACCGCGCTGCAGACCGACCTCGCCGCGGGCACCGTGGCCGACGTCTTCGACATCGAGTACGGCCAGTACCACGCCTACCAGGCCAACGGCGTCCTCGCCGAGCTCACGGTCGCCGACCCGTCGGCGTTCGACCCGACCCTGCTCGAGACGTACCAGACGGACGGGGCGCAGTTCGCCATCCCGACGTCGTTCAGCAACGTCGTCCTCTTCTACAACACGGCCCTGTTCGACGCCGCGGGTCTCGACTACCCGACCGCCGACTGGACGTGGGAGGACGAGCGCGCCGCGGCCGAGGCGCTGACCGACCAGGCCGCCGGGGTCTTCGGCGACTACCAGCCGATCAGCTACTACGAGTTCTACAAGGCGCTCGAGCAGAACGGTGAGAGCTTCCTGGGCGAGGACGGCAAGGCCGCGTTCAACACCCCCGGCGGCATCGAGGCCATCGAGTGGCTGGCCGGCAAGTCCGGCACCGTGATGCCGACGCCGGAGCAGGGCGCGGGCACCCCGGACTTCGACTCCGGCCTGTTCGCCGACGGCAAGCTCGCCATGTTCCACAGCGGCATCTGGATGTTCGGCACCTTCGCCGACATGGCCGACGGGTGGGACATCGCCGTCGAGCCGGGCAACACCCAGCAGGCGTCGGCCATGTTCTCCAACGCGGTCGCCGTCTCGGCGGGCTCGGAGCACGTCGCCGAGGCCACGAAGTTCGCCGAGTTCCTCGCGGGCTCCGACACCACCGCGCAGATCCGCCTCGAGGCCGGCTGGGAGCTCCCGCCGACGTCGGACGAGGCCGTCCTCGAGCAGTACCTGACCCTGGGCAAGCCGGCCAACCGTCAGGCCGTCTTCGACTCGCTCGAGAACGTGGCCCTCACGCCCGACCTGGGCGAGCGCGCGGCCGAGGTGCAGGACGTCGTCAACTCGATGCTCACCGAGGTGGCCGCCGGCCGCCTGAGCGCCGCCGACGCCGCCGCCCAGATGGCCGAGCAGGTGGACGCGATCCTCGGCTGACCTGCCCGGGCGCGCCCACGAGGGCCTGCAGACCGGGGCCCGCCCGCCTGATCACCGGGCGGGCCCCACCCGCATCAGCAACCACCGGCGGCGAGCCGCCACCGCACCAGCACGACCAGGAGCTCCACGCATGCACCCCACCACGGCCGAGCCGATCGGCACCGACGCCCTGCAGGCGCTCGCGCGCCGCAGCCACGACGTCATCGCCGAGCACCAGGCGCCGTCGGGCGCGTACCCCGCCTCGCCGACGTTCTCCGCGTACCGCGGCTACGCCTGGTACCGGGACGGTGCGTTCACGGCCGAGGGCATGTCCCGCTACGGCGCGGTCGCCTCCGTCGACGCGTTCCACGACTGGGCGACGCGGGTGCTCGTGGCGCGGGCCGACGTCGTGCGCTCGCTCGTCGCCAGGCGCGCGGCGGGGGACGAGCCCGGCAACGAGGAGATGCTGCCGACGCGCTTCACGCTGGATGGCGCCGACGGCAACGACCCCTGGTGGGACTTCCAGACGGACGGCTACGGGACGTGGCTGTGGTCCGTCGTCACGCACGCCGAGCGGCACGGCCTGGACCTCGCGCGGTGGGCCGACGGCATCGCTGTGGCCACCGACTACCTCGCCGCGTTCTGGGACCGGCCCTGCTACGACTGGTGGGAGGAGCACGTCGGCCACCGCCACGGCTCCACGTTCGGCGCGATCTTCGCGGGGCTGACGGCGGCCGCCCGCTCCGGCGCCCTCGACGCCGCCCGCGCCGACGCCGCCGCGGCCGCCGCCGAACGCATCCGCGCGACGGTGCTCGCGGAGGCCGTCGCGGACGGTCACCTCGCGAAGTGGGTCGGCTCGACGGCCGTCGACGCCTCGCTCGCCGCCTGCGCGGTCCCGTACGGGCTCGTCGCCCCCGGGTCGCCGCTCGCCGTCGGGACCCTCGACGCCATCCGCCGCGACCTCGCGACCCCCGGCGTCCACCGCTTCGCCGCCGACGTGTTCTACGGCGGCGGCCAGTGGCTGCTGCTCACCTGCCTGCTCGGCTGGAACGAGGCCGCGACCGGCGACGTCGCCGCGGCCCGCGCGCGCCTCGAGTGGGTCGCCGCGCACGCCACGCCCGAGGGCCACCTGCCCGAGCAGGTCCCCGACCACCTGCTGCACCCCGAGGCCCGGGCCGAGTGGCTCGAGCGCTGGGGCACCGTCGCGACGCCGCTGCTCTGGTCGCACGGCATGTACCTGGTCCTCGCCGACGAGCTCGGCCTGCTCCCCCCGAAGGACGAACGATGAGCCTGCGCCACCGCCCGGCCGGCATCGGGCACCCGTACGCCGCCTCCGCCGACCAGCGGACCC
>AXCX01000031.1 GCA_000767215.1 Actinotalea fermentans ATCC 43279 = JCM 9966 = DSM 3133 | reverse complement strand
CCGCGCCCGCGCGTCGGCGTCCCGCGCCTCCCACAGGGCACGGACGACGGCGAGGCCGCGGGTGCTGCGCACGGCGTGCAGACCGGAGGTGCGGCGCCACGGCTCGACGCGCGGCGGCGCGGGTGGCGCGTCGCGGACGGCCGCGAACTCCTGGCGGGCCCACTCGGCCTTCCCCGCCTCCGCCAGTCGCCCGGCGAGGACGTCGCGCACCTGCACGAGGAGCTCGACGTCCAGGGCCGCGTACCGGAGCCAGTCCCGCGGGAGCGGGCGGGTGGACCAGTCGACGGCGGAGTGCTCCTTCGCCAGGCCCAGGCCGAGCACGTCCGCGACGACCGCCGCGAGCCCCACGCGTTCCATGCCGAGGAGGCGCGCGGCGAGCTCGGTGTCGAAGACCTCGTCAGCCACGAGCCCTTGCTCGGCGAGCCCCGGCAGGTCCTGCGAGGCGGCGTGCAGCACCCACTCCACGCCGCGCAACGCCGCGGACAGCGCCGACAGGTCCGGCAGGGCGACGGGGTCGATGATCGCCGTCCCGGCGCCCTCGCGCCGCAGCTGGACGAGGTAGGTGCGCTGGCCGTAGCGGTAGCCGGAGGCGCGCTCGGCGTCGACCGCCACGGGACCGTGGCCGGCGGCGAAGGCCGCCACGACGGCCGCGAGGGCCTCGGGGGTGTCGACGACGTCGGGGACCCCGTCCGCGGGCTCGGTGAGCGGGATCACGGTGGGCTCGGCGGGCGGCTGTGCGGCCTCCCGGGCGGCCACCGGAGGCGCGGGAGTCTCCGGCGGGGTGTCCGCCGAGTCCGGGTGAGCCATGAATCCACCGTACGGCCTGCAGGGCGCGCGGCCCGGACGACAGGGCCGATCAGCGGCCGATCAGCAGTCGATCAGCCGTCGCTCACGGTCGATCCGCGGCCGAGCAGAGACCCGTCAGCGCAGCAGCTCGTGGCGGATGGCGAACGCCACCATCTCGGCGCGGTCGCCGGTGCCGATCTTGCGGGAGATCCGGGCGAGGTGGCTCTTGACGGTGAGGGCCGAGAGCGCCAGGTCCTCACCGATCTCACGGTTCGACCGGCCGTCCGCGACGAGCCGGAGGACGCCGACCTCACGCGCCGTCAGGGCGGGCACCCCCGCCGGTGCCTGGCCGTTTCCGCTGCCGCGCGGGGAGCCCGGGGGCTCGGCCGTCACCGCACCGCGGACGCCGCCACCCAGCAGGACGACGATGTCGCGCCGCCCGGCCTTGCGGGTGAGCACCACGGCGCGCGTCGAGTCGCGCCGTCGCAGGGAGCGGACGAGCGTGCCGGCGCCACCCTCGGCGATCTCGGGGATCACGAGGCAGAGCGGGCCCTCGTCGGTCACGCTGGTGGGCTGCGTGACCACGTGGCTCACGGCGCGGACGGGCGCGTGTGCGCGCGACCGAGGCACCGGGGGAGTGCGGAGCTGCTCGACTGTCACCTGTCGCTCCGTGTCGGGGGACGCTGTTCGTGCCATATCGGCACGGGCGCGGCCCGCCTTGAGGCCATACCGCCCACTGTCTCGCAGGATGGCACACACCGGGTGCGTGCGCACCGTCCCCGGCGGACGGGCTGCGCGGAGGTCAGCGCCGGGGCGCCAGGGCCGTGACGCCGTCGGGCAGCGGAGGCAGGCCGGCGGCCGTGCACAGCACCGTCGCCCACGCCGCGAGGTGGTCGCCCAGGTCTCCCTCGGGGGTCCACGACGCGCGGATCTCGACCTCGACCTCGCCCGGCCGCTCGGTCAGCGCGCCGAACGACTGCGAGACGACGCGGGTGACCGTCCCGCCCAGGGCGTGGTGGCCGGCGTCGGCGTGCCCGAGGGCGTCCTCCACCCACGTCCACGCGGCCTCGCAGAGCAGCGGATCGCCACCCAGCTCCGTGTCGAGCGCGGCGCGGACGAGGGTGACGACCCGGAAGGTGCCCTCCCACGCCTCCTGGCCCGCCGGGTCGTGCAGCAGCACGAACCGGCCCGAGGCCGGCTCGACCTCGGGGACGAGCTCGTCGTCCGCCGCGACCACCTCGGCGCTCAGCGCGACCGCGTACGGCGCGATGCGCGCGGGTGCAGGGATCTCGCTCAGGCGAACCTCCGCCCGCAGGCGGCGGCTGCCCAGCGACTCGAGCGCCTGCACGAACGCTGCAGGCACGTCCGCGTCGGGGGTGATCACAGCGGCAGCGTACGGCCGCGCGGGCCGGGTGTCCGGGACCGGCACGCTGGCCGTGGTCCCGACTGCGCCCCCGACTAGGCTGTCTCGACGTCGCCACCCGAGCGCGTACGCGAACCGAGCACGGAGGTCTCACGGATGACTGCTGCCGGCACTGCCCAGATCGGTGTGACGGGCCTGGCCGTCATGGGCCGCAACCTGGCCCGGAACTTCGCCCAGAACGGGTACACGGTCGCCGTCCACAACCGGTCGGTCGGGCGCATGGAGTCGCTGGTCGCCGAGCACGGCGACGAGGGCAGCTTCGTGCCGGCGCGCACGATGGCGGACCTGGTGGCCGCCCTGGAGCGCCCCCGCAAGGTCGTCATCATGGTCAAGGCCGGCGCCGCGACGGACGCCGTCATCGACGAGCTCGTGCCGCTGCTCGAGCCGGGCGACATCGTCGTGGACGCCGGCAACGCGCACTTCCCGGACACGGTCCGCCGCGAGGCGGCCCTCGCGGCGCTCGGCCTGCACTTCGTCGGGACGGGCGTCTCCGGCGGCGAGGAGGGCGCGCTCAACGGTCCGTCGATCATGCCGGGCGGCACGGTGGAGGCCTACGCGTCGCTGGGGCCGATCCTCGAGCGGATCGCCGCACAGGTCGACGGCAGCCCCTGCTGCACGCACGTCGGGCCGGGCGGGGCCGGGCACTTCGTGAAGATGGTGCACAACGGCATCGAGTACGCCGACATGCAGCTCATCGCCGAGGCCTACGACCTCCTGCGCCAGGGGCTCGGGGCGTCCGCAGGGGAGCTGGCCGAGGTCTTCGCGGAGTGGAACACGGGCGACCTCGAGTCCTTCCTGATCGAGATCACCGCCGAGGTGCTCGCGCACACCGACGCGGCGACGGGGTCGGCGTTCGTCGACGTCGTCATGGACGCGGCGGAGCAGAAGGGCACCGGGCGCTGGACCGTGCAGAGCGCGCTCGACCTGGGCGTGCCCGTCACGGGCATCGCGGAGGCGACGTTCGCGCGCGCCTTGTCCGGGTCGGCGGCGCAGCGCGCCGCGGGTCGGGAGCTGCCGGCGCACACGACGCCGTGGGCGGTCGCCGACCGTGCGGCGTTCGTCGAGGACGTCCGCCGGGCCCTGTACGCCTCGAAGGTGGTGGCGTACTCGCAGGGCTTCGAGCAGATCGCCGCGGCGTCCGCGGAGTTCGGCTGGGACATCGACCGGGGCGCCATGGCGCGCATCTGGCGTGGCGGCTGCATCATCCGTGCGCGCTTCCTCGACCGGATCACGCAGGCGTACGAGCGCGACGGTGCCCTGCCGCTGCTGCTGGCGGACCCGTACTTCGCCGCGGCCGTCGGCGAGGGCGTCGCGGCCTGGCGTCGCGTCGTCGCGGCCGCCGCGACGCACGGTGTGCCCGTGCCCGCCTTCGCCTCCTCGCTCGCGTACTACGACGGCGTCCGTGCCGCCGGTCTGCCTGCCAACCTGATCCAGGCGCAGCGGGACTACTTCGGCGCGCACACGTACCGGCGGACGGACCGACCGGGCACGTTCCACACCGACTGGTCGGGCGACCGCACCGAGACCGAGGCCTGAGCCCGGTGCGCGCCGCGGTCCCCGCTCCCGAGCTCCAGCCCGTCGTCCTCGGCGGGGACATCGGCGCCTACAGCGTCGCCCGGGCCTTCCACGAGGCCTACGGCGTCCGCGCGGTGGTCGTCTCGTCGGTGGCCACCGGCGTCGTGCGCCACTCCCGGATCCTGCACAACGTCGTCGAGCCGGGGATCGACGACCCGCGCACGGCCGTGGCGCGCCTGCGCGCCATCGCCAGCCAGTTCCCGGGCAAGCGTCTGCTCCTGCTCGGCTCCGCCGACTGGCTGGTGCGCACCATCGTCGAGAACCGGGCCGAGCTCGAGGACCTGTACGTCATCCCGTACGTCGACAAGGCCACGCTCGACCTGGTCACCGACAAGGACAACTTCGGTCGCCTCTGCGCCGAGCTGGGGCTCGGGCACCCCACCACGGTGGTGCACGACGTCGGCGCGGGCGGGGTGCCCGACACCTCCCACCTGCGCTTCCCCGTGATCGCGAAGACGGGCAACACCGCCGCCTACCACCACGTCGAGTTCCCCGGGAAGAAGAAGGTCTTCACGGTGGACACGCCCGCCGAGCTGGCCGACCTCATGGGGCGCCTCCGGACGGCGGGCTACACGGACACGTTCGTCATCCAGGACTTCATCCCGGGCGACGACTCGGGGATGCGCATCCTCACCTGCTACTGCGACACGGCGGGCCGGATGCGGTTCGCGTCGTTCGGCCACGTGCTGCTCGAGGAGCACACGCCCGGAGCGCTCGGCAACCCGGCCGGCATCATCACGCGCGGCGACGCCGAGATCGTGGAGCAGGCCCGGCGGCTGCTCGAGCACATCGGGTGGCGTGGGTACGCGAACTTCGACCTGAAGTACGACCCGCGCGACGGCCGGACGGTGTTCTTCGAGCTCAACCCGCGGCTCGGGCGCAGCAACTTCTACATCACTGCCGCCGGCCGGAACACGACGGAGCTCTACGTGCGCGAGCGGATCCAGGGCCTGGACCCGCTGCCGCCCGGTGCCGACGAGCAGCTCACCGACGAGCACCTGTACACGGTGCTGCCACGGCCGTTGCTCCTGCGCTACGTCGCCGAGCCGGCCCTGCGGGCCAGGACGCGGCGCCTGTTCCGGACCCGCCGGGCCACGAACCCGCTCTGGTACTCCGCCGAGCGTGACCCGCGACGCCTCGCCTACCTGGTGATCGCGCAGCTGAACCAGTTCCGCAAGTACGCGCGGTACTACCCGGCACCCGCGCGCCGGGCCGACGCAGCGAGGGCACGATGAGCGCGCGGCGGCTGCCGGTCGGCGTGATCGGGGGCGTCGGTCCGCAGGCGACCGCGTACTTCCTGGACATGGTGGTCCGGCTCACGCAGGCGGACCGGGACCAGGACCACCTCGACATGGTGGTGCTCAACCACGCGTCGATCCCGGACCGGACGGCCTTCATCCTCGGGCGCTCGACCGAGGACCCCGGACCCGTGATGGCGGACGACGCACGCAGGCTGGCCGCCTTCGGCGTCGACTTCCTCGTGCTGCCCTGCAACACCGCGCACCACTTCACGCAGGAGATCGAGGCGGCGGTCGCGGTGCCGCTCGTCAACATCGTGGACGAGACCGTCGCCGAGGTCCGCCGACGCGTCCCGGGCGTCGGCGCCGTCGGGCTGCTGGCCACGAGCGGCACCGTGCGCGCGGGTGTCTACCAGCGCGCGATCGAGGCCGCCGGGGCGCGGACGGTGCTGCCGGACGACGAGGGCCAGGCGTCGCTGATGCGGATCATCTACGAGCAGGTCAAGGCCGGCCGGCCGGTGGACCTCGAGGAGTTCCGCACGCTCGTCGAACGCGTGCGCGCGCAGGGCGCCGAGGCCGTCGTCCTGGGCTGCACGGAGCTGTCGGTGGTCGCCGCCGACTTCGACCTGCTCGCGCAGGACCGCAGCCTCGTCGACTCCCTGGACGTCCTCGCGCGGCGCACGATCGAGCGCGCGGGAGGGACCGTCCGGGCCTGACCGGCCGATGCCGCCCGCGCGGGGCCGGCCGTGGCTCAGCCGAGCTGGCTGGTCCCGGAGTACAGGTGCAGCACCGGCACCTGCAGCTCCTCGCGCGCCCGGGAGGCCCAGTCGCGGTGGAACGTGTCCTCGAGGGCGTGCGGCAGCGTCACCACGACGATCTCGCTGACCTCACGGTCGGCGACCACGGCGCGCAGGGCGGGCAGCGGGTCGTCGGCCACGACGACGCCGTCCGCCGTCGCCCCGGCCGCGGCGAACGCGGCCAGGCTCGCGGCCAGCTGGTCAGCGGCGTCCCTGCGGGCCTCAGCGGGCTCCGGCTCCCGGCCCAGCGCCGCGTCGAGCGCCTCGCGGAGCTCGCCGAGGCTCAGGTGGTCGACCAGCGAGACCAGGATGTTCTGCTCCGTGTCCGCCGGCACGAGCACGTGGAACACGACGTCCCGAGGGGGCTCCTGCCCGGTGTACAGGCCGCTGATCTGGGCCGCGTCGGTCTCGGTCAGGGCGTCCTCGGTCAGGACCACGACGATCTCGCTCACGGGTCGAGCGTATCGGCCGACGGCGGTGCGCCCCTCATGCTCGCAGCAGCCACCGGCCGAGCAGCACCCCGTCGCAGTGCAGGAGGCCGGCGAGGTGGGCGTCGACGGGCGGGGTCAGCCACGCCGGCGCCACGACGGGCCGCGGTGCGGGCCCGGCCACGACCACCGGGCTCGAGGTCAGGCACAGCTCGTCGAGCAGCCTGGCGTGCAGCAGCGCACCCAGGAGCGTCGGGCCGCCCTCGACGAGGATGCGCGGCAGGCCGGCGTCCACGAGCGCGTCGACGACCGCCTCGAGGTCCACGGCGCCGTCGTGCACCAGGAGCCGGCCACGGGGCAGGTGACGGCGCAGCCGGCTCAGGCCCGGGGCGTGCGTCGTCGTCACGACCCACGGCGCCGGGTCGTCCTGCAGCACGGCGTCGGGCAGGTCGCCGCCGCCCGTGACGACCGCGAGCGGCGGGTGGTCGGGCTGACCTCGACGCAGGCGGGCGTCGCGGAGGTGCTCCGGCGTGCGCGGCGCGCGGTAGCCCTCGGCGCGCACGGTCCCGGCGCCGACGAGGACGACGTCCGCCCAGGCGCGCAGCGCCTCGAACACGCGGTGGTCGGCGGCACCGTTGATCGAGCCCGAGCGTCCGTCCGGCCCCGTGGCCGCGCCGTCGAGCGTGGCGATCATGTTCGCGCGGAGCCAGGGCAGCCGCGGCTCGCCGTAGTGCTCGTCGAGCCGGGCCGCGTCGTCGGGACCGATGGGCTCGGCGCCCGGGGGCAGGAGGACCTCGAGCGTGGGTACGTCCGCCATGTCCTGACCGTAGCGTCGTCTGGCTTAGGCTCGCCCGCGTGACGGCCACCCTCACCGACCGGTTCCCGCAGGTGCCGGCCGACCGGTTGCTGGCCGCCTTCGTCCCGCCGCGGCACTTCGCCGAGGCGCGCTTCGACGGCTACGTGCCCGACGCGGAGCACCCGAGCCAGGCCGAGGCCCGGGACCGGATGGCGGCGCTCGCCGCCGGCCTCGCCGCCCCGCGCCGTCGGCCGCGCCTGCGTCGCCCGGCCCCGCCCCCCGCCCTCTACCTCGACGGTGGGTTCGGGGTGGGCAAGACGCACCTGCTCGCCGCGCTCGCGCGCGAGGTCGGGCCGGGCGTCGCCGCGTACGGGACCTTCGTGGAGTACACGCACCTGGTGGGGGCGCTCGGCTTCGGGGCCGCGGTCCGGGCGCTCGGGCAGCGACGCGTGATCTGCATCGACGAGTTCGAGCTGGACGACCCCGGGGACACGGTGCTCATGTCCCGGCTGCTGCGGGAGCTGTCGGACGCCGGCGTGACGATCGTGGCGACCTCGAACACCTTGCCGGAGTCGCTCGGCGAGGGCCGGTTCGCCGCCGAGGACTTCCTGCGTGAGATCCAGGCCCTGGCCGCGCGCTTCGACGTGCTGCGCATCGACGGCCCCGACTACCGGCACCGCAGCGCGCCCGGCGTGGCGCCCGGTCTGTCCGACGACGACGTGCGGGCGGCCACGGCAGCGGTTCCCGGCGCCGCGTGCGACGACCTCGGTGCGCTGATCGCGCACCTGCGCCGCGTGCACCCGGTGCGCTTCGGCGCCCTTCTCGAGGACGTCGCGATGCTCGGACTGACCGGCGTCGGGCCCGTGGGGGACCAGGCCGACGCGCTGCGCCTCGTCGTCCTCGTCGACCGGCTCTACGACCGTGACGTGCCGGTGCTCCTCGGTGGCCGGGGCACCGAGGAGCTCTTCACCGACGCCATGCTGCGCGGCGGGTACCGCAAGAAGTACCTGCGTGCGCTCTCGCGCCTGGCGGAGCTGGCCGCGCGGGGCCGGGCTCAGTCGGCCGCGGCGCCGCCGGGCTGAGGGATCCGGATGGCGTCCAGCCGTGCGAGCTCGGCGGCCGGGTCGATGTCGCTGGGCGGCCAGGACAGCTCGAGGCCCTCGAGGGCGTGGACCAGGAGCTCCGTGACGGCCAGGCGCGCGTACCACTTGCGGTCGGCCGGCACGACGTACCACGGGGCGACGTCCGTCGACGTCCGGTCGAGCACGGCCTGGTAGGCCTCCTCGTAGGCGGGCCACTGCGCGCGCACGTCCAGGTCGCCGGGGTTGTACTTCCAGTGCTTGTCGGGCCGTTCGAGGCGCTCGCGCAGACGTGCCGCCTGCTCGTCGGGGGAGATGGCGAGCGCCACCTTGACCACGACGGTGCCCGACGCCGTCACCTCCTCCTCGAACGCGTTGATCTCGGCGTACCGCGCCTGCCAGACCTCCGGGGGGACGAGGCCGGCGACGCGGACGACGAGCACGTCCTCGTAGTGGGACCTGTCGAAGACGCCGAGGTAGCCCGGGCGCGGCAACGACTGGCGGATCCGCCACAGGTAGTGGTGCGCCCGTTCCTCCTCGGTGGGCACGCCGAAGGACCGCAGCATCACGCCCTGCGGGTCGACCGCACCGATGACGTGCCGCACGATCCCGCCCTTGCCGGCCGTGTCGAGGCCCTGGAGCACCAGCAGCACCGATCGGGTCCCGCCGGTCCGACCGTGCGCGAAGAGCAGCTCCTGCAGCTCGGCCAGGCGCTCGCCGCGGGCGGCGGCGTGCGGCTCACCGGCCTCGCGGTCACCCGACCACCCCGGGGTGGACGCGCGGTCCAGCGCGGCGAGGTCGAATCCCGGGCCGGCCCGCAACGCCTGTGGCGCGGGCACCTGCCAGCCGTCGTGGCCCATCTCACTCCTTCGTCGACGCCGTGCGGAGGACGGCGACCGCCCTCGCCGGGAGCTCCACCTCGTCACCGTAGGCGGTCACGGGTGCCCAGGCGGCGAGCACGGTGACGACATCCCCGCCGACGCGGACCCGCCGGGGCTCGTCGGAGAGGTTGAGCGCGACCTCGATCCGACCGCGCCGCGCGACGAGCCAGCCCTCACCGTGCTCGACGCCCGTGGCCGTCCGGTCACCCGAGGCGATGTCCGGCTCCCGGTGCCGCAGCGCGATGAGGTCCCGGTACCAGGCGAGGAGCCGGGCGTGCTCGGGCCGGCCGGGCTCGTCCCAGTCGAGCCGGCTCGCGGCCACCGTCGCCGGCGACTGCGGGTCGGGGACCTCGACGGTCCCGCCGTACAGGTCCGCCCAGCCGTGCCCCCCGAACTCCTCGGTGCGGCCCCGGCGGATCGCGTCGGCGAGGTCGGGCTCGGCGTGGTCGGTGAAGAACTGCCACGGCGTGCGGGCGCCCCACTCCTCGCCCATGAAGACCATGGGCGTGTATGGCGAGCAGAGGACGAGGGCCGCCGCCATCGCGAGGCCGCCCTGGTCGAGCCGGACCGACGGGCGGTCGCCGAGCGCCCGGTTGCCGACCTGGTCGTGGTCCGACGCGAACACGACGAACCGGTGGCCGTCCACCTCGGGTGGGACCGGTGCGCCCCAGTGCTGCTCGCGGAAGGTCGACCACCAGCCGTCGTGCACGAACACCGAGGTCAGGGCCTTCGCCAGCACCTCCGGCGTCCCGAAGTCGACGTAGTACCCGTGCCGCTCGCCGGTGAGGAACGCGTGCACCGCATGGTGCACGTCGTCGGCCCACTGCGCGGTCATGCCGAAGCCGCCGTCGGCGGTCGGGGTGACCGTGCGCGGGTCGTTGAGGTCGGACTCCGCGACGAGCGAGAGCGGACGCCCGACCTCGTCGGCGAGGCTCGCGACGGCGTCGGCGAGCTCGGCGAGGAGGTGGCGAGGGGAGTCGTCCACGAGGGCGTGCACGGCGTCCAGCCGGAGCGCGTCGACGTGGAACTCACGCAGCCACCGCACGGCGTTGTCGACGAGGAAGGCGCGCACCGGGCCTGCGTCCGGCCCGTCCAGGTTCACCGCAGCGCCCCACGGGGTGTGGTGCCGGTCCGTGAAGTACGGCCCGAACTGGCCGAGGTAGTTCCCCGACGGGCCGAGGTGGTTGTAGACGACGTCGAGGCAGACGGCCAGGCCCCGGGCGTGCGCCGCGTCCACGAACCGCTGCAACGCCGCCGGGCCGCCGTACGCCTCGTGCACCGCGTAGAGCGCGACGCCGTCGTACCCCCACCCGTGGGTCCCGGGGAAGGCCGCGACCGGCATGAGCTCGACGACGTCAACGCCGAGGTCGACCAGGTGCCCGAGGCGCCCGACGGCGGCGTCGAGGGTCCCCTCGGGCGTGAAGGTCCCGACGTGGAGCTCGTACACCACGGCGCCGCGGATGTCACGGCCGGGCCAGTCGCGGTCGGTCCAGTCGAACCGGCCCGGGTCGAAGGTACGGCTGGGGCCGTGCACGCCCGACGGCTGCCAGGGGCTGCGCGGGTCGGGGCGCGGGTCGGCGCCGTCGACGGAGAACCAGTAGTCCGTGCCGTGCGGGAGCGTGAGCGGTCCCGACACCCACCACCCGTCCTCGGCCCGCTCGAGCGGCATGACGCGCGGACGGCCCGTCGGGCGCCGGCTCGGGTCCGTGGTCGGCATCACCAGGTCGACGGCGCGCGCGGCAGGTGCCCAGACGCGGGGCCGCCAGGTCCACAGGGTCATGACGCCTCCACCGCGGGCGCCCCGTCGCGCACGAGGAGGGCGACGGGCAGCGCGTGGAGGAGGTCCGCGAGCCGGACGGACCCGCCCATGACCTCGCGGCCGGTGAGCGCGTCGTGCCATCCGCCCTCGGGCAGGACGACGGTGTGCTCGCCCCAGCCGCCGAGCCGCTCGAGCGCGAGGGCCAGCCGCGTGACGACCGTGACGGTCACCGGGTCGCCGCCCGCCGTGCGGGCGAACGCGAGCGCCGCCGACGTCGAGGTCGGCACCGGCAGGTAGCCGGCCTGCGGGCCGACGAACGCGGCAGCGTGCGCGCGCCGCACCCGGAGCGCGCGTGACGTCACCACCAGCTTCTCCTCGCGGAGGTCGCGCGGGCTCTCCGTCTCGAGCCGGTCGAGCGTACGGGCGAGGCGCGCGAAGTCCACGGCGCGCCGGTTGTCCGGGTCCACCAGGGCCACGGCGGGCACCTCCGTGCCCTGGTACACGTCGGCGACGCCCGGCAGCGTGAGCTGGACGAGCTTCGTGCCGAGGGTGGCGGCGCGGACGCCCGGCGCCGACGCGCGCACCCAGCCCTCGAACGCGTCCACGACCGCGGGGTCCTCGAGCGCGCCGCGGGCGAGGTCGAGCACCGCGGCCTCGTAGGCCTCGTCCACCGAGGTCCACCCCGTGTGCTGCTTGGCCTCGCGCATCGCCTTGACGAGGTAGTCGCCGAGCCGGTCGGGCGCGAGCGGACCGTCCGCGGTCCAGGTCCCGGCGACCGTCTGCCACAGCAGGTTCTCCGTGCGGCCGTCGACGAGCGCGCCGCGGCGCTCTGCGGTGGCCGCGCGCACGCGCTCGACCAGGTCCGTCCACTCCGTGGGGAGCTCTGACAGGACCCCGAGCCGCGCCCGGACGTCCTCCGAGCGCTTGGTGTCGTGCGTGGACAGGCCGGTCATCGCCACCGGTGCCCGGTGCTGCGCGCGGCCCGCCCACGCGTGGAGCTCGTCGGGGCTGATCGCGAAGCGCTCCGGCGCGCCGCCGACCTCGGTCAGGGCGACCAGGTGGGTCCAGCGGTAGAACGCCGTGTCCTCGACACCCTTGGCCATCACGGCCCCGCACGTCTGCTGGAAGCGGACCATGAGCGCGTCGCGGCGTGTCTCGCGGGTGCGGCCCGCAGACCCCGACTCGCGGCCCATCAGCAGGTCGGCGAGCAGGTCGAGAGTGTCGAGGCGGTCACCCTCAAGCCGGCCCCGTGCCCGCGCGACGCACTCGGCGAACGCGACCGCCGCGTCCGGCGTCGGCGGCTCCCCGGGAACCACGTAGTACCGGTAGCGGTCGGCGGCGACGAGGAGCTCGACGAGGCAGTCGTGCAGCGAGCGCCGTGTGTGGTCGCGCAGCCGGACGTCGTCCCGGCAGATGTCGGCGGCGAGCTCCGCGAGCCGGTCCACCTCCGCGTACAGCGGGCCGGTGACGATCTCGCGCTTGGCCTCGTCGACGAGCCCGGGGAGCGCGTCCGGGGCATCGCCGGTCAGGCGGTGCATGACGGCGCCGAGCTCGCCGGCCCCGCCCGGGTCCACGAACACCTGGTTCACCCGCCACGCCGCGTCGTAGCCCGTGGTGCCGGCCGTGGCCCACTCGTCGGGGAGTTCCTCCGCGGGGGCGAGGATCTTCTCCACGACGACCCACGCGTCGTCGGTCGCGGCGGCGAGCCGGTCGAGGTACCCGCGGGGGTCCGCGAGGCCGTCGGGGTGGTCGATGCGCAGGCCGTCGACCGCACCCGACCGGACCAGGTTCGTCAGGAGCGCGTGCGTGGCGTCGAAGACGGCGGGGTCCTCCACCCGCACGGCCGCGAGGGTGCCCACGTCGAAGAACCGCCGGTAGTTCAGCTCCTCGTTGGCCACCCGCCAGTAGGCGAGGCGGTAGTGCTGGCGCTCGACGAGCTCGGCGAGCGGCAGGTGCTCGGTCCCGGGACGGACGGGGAACACGTGGTCGAAGTACCGCAGCACGGTCTGCGGCCCGTCCAGCCCGGGGATGTCGGTCGTCTCGAGGGAGAGCTCGCCCGCGGCGAGCACGGTGCCCACGCGGCTGCCGAGGACCGGCATGAGCAGCGCGCCCTCGCCCGCCGTCCAGTCGACGTCGAACCACGAGGCGTAGGGCGAGTCGGGCCCGTGCGCGAGCACCGACCACAGCGCCCGGTTGTGCCAGACCGGCGTCGGCACGGCCATGTGGTTCGGGACGACGTCGACCACCAGGCCGAGCCCGGCGGCCCGGGCGGCGGCGGCGAGCCGCTCGAACCCCGCGCGACCGCCCAGGGCGGGGGAGATCTCGTCGTGGTCGACGACGTCGTAGCCGTGCGTGGAGCCCGGAGCCGCCCGCAGGATCGGCGACAGGTAGAGGTGCGTGACGCCGAGCCGAGCCAGGTAGGGGACCTGCGCTGCGGCGTCGTCGAAGGTGAAGGCCTCGGTGAGCTGCAGGCGGTACGTCGAGACGGGCACCGGGCGGTCGGCGCCGGGTCGGCGCCGGGTGGGGCTGGTCCGGGCCTCGAGCGTCATGCGGTGGCCGCGGATGTCGGCGGGCGGCTGAGCACGAGCGTGCTGCGGCCGGTGATCTCCAGGGAGTCGCCGGCCTTGACGACGGTGCCCGGCTCGAGCGTGTGGTCGGTGTCGAGGACGCACGTCCAGCTCGCGCCGAAGTCGGCGGGCGGCACCGTGATGATGACGGTGTTCGGTGCCGCGTTGTACATGACGAGGAAGCTGTCGTCGATGACGGTCTCGCCCCGCGGGTCCGGCTCGGTGATCGCCTCCCCGTTGAGGAAGACGGTCACGGCCTTCACGTACGACTCGCGCCAGTCGGCGTCCGTCATGTGCTCGCCGTCCGTGGCGAACCACGCGATGTCGCCGAGGTCGGACTCGCCACCGTGGTCGGCGCTGCCGGCGAAGAAGCGGCGGCGCCGCAGCACGGGGTGGTCGCGGCGCAGGTGCACCAGCGTGCGCGTGAACTCGAGCAGCGCCTCGCGGTGCTCGTCGAGGTCCCAGTCGACCCAGGTCAGCTCGTTGTCCTGGCAGTAGCCGTTGTTGTTGCCCTGCTGCGTGCGGCCCAGCTCGTCGCCGTGCGCGAGCATCGGCACGCCCTGCGACAGGAGAAGGGTCGCGAGGAAGTTGCGCTGCTGCCGGCGGCGCAGGGCCGCGATGCCCTCGTCGTCCGTGGGGCCCTCGACGCCGCAGTTCCACGACCGGTTGTGGCTCTCGCCGTCGTTGTTGCCCTCGCCGTTCGCCTCGTTGTGCTTCTCGTTGTAGGAGACGAGGTCGGCGAGGGTGAAGCCGTCGTGCGCGGTGACGAAGTTGATCGAGGCGTTTGGCTTGCGCGCGGTGTGCTCGTACAGGTCCGACGAGCCGGTCAGGCGGCTCGCGAACTCCGCGAGCGTCGCCGGCTCCCCGCGCCAGAAGTCGCGCACGGTGTCGCGGTACTTGCCGTTCCACTCGGTCCACTGCGGGGGGAAACCACCCACCTGGTAGCCGCCCTCGCCGACGTCCCACGGCTCGGCGATGAGCTTGACCTGGCTGACGACCGGGTCCTGCTGCACCAGGTCGAAGAACGCCGACAGGCGGTCGACCTCGTGGAACTGACGCGCGAGGGTCGCGGCGAGGTCGAACCGGAAGCCGTCGACGTGCATCTCCGTCACCCAGTACCGCAGCGAGTCCATGAGCAGCTGGAGCACGTGGGGGTGCCGCATGAGGAGGGAGTTACCGGTGCCCGTCGTGTCGAAGTAGTGCGCCTGGTCCTCGTCGACGAGGCGGTAGTAGGCAGCGTTGTCGATGCCGCGGAAGCAGAGCGTGGGGCCCAGGTGGTTGCCCTCGGCGGTGTGGTTGTAGACCACGTCGAGGATGACCTCGATGTCCGCCTCGTGCAGGGTCTTGACCATCTGCTTGAACTCCTGGACCTGCTGGCCCGGGTTCGCGGCGCGGGAGTAGCCGTTGTGGGGGGCGAAGAAGCCGATCGTGTTGTAGCCCCAGTAGTTCGACAGGCCCTTGGTCTGCAGGTGCGGGTCGTGGACGAACTGGTGCACGGGCATGAGCTCGATCGCCGTGACGCCGAGGTCGGTGAGGTGGTCCACGATCGCCGGGTGGCCGAGCGCGGCGTAGGTGCCGCGCAGGTCCTCGGGGACGCCCGGGTGCCGCTGCGTGAGCCCCTTCACGTGGGCCTCGTAGATGACGGAGTCCGCGTAGCCGCGGGTCGGCGGGCGGTCGTGGCCCCAGTCGAAGAACGGGTTCACGACGACGGACACCATCGTGTGCCCGGCCGAGTCCTCGGTGTTCAGCTTCTCCGGGTCGGCGAAGTCGTAGGAGAACAGCGAGCGGTGGCCGTCGATCTGGCCGTCGATGGCCTTGGCGTACGGGTCGAGCAGGAGCTTGGCCGGGTTGCACCGGTGGCCGTGCGCGGGGTCGTACGGCCCGTGCACCCGGAAGCCGTACCGCTGACCTGGCTGGACGTCGGGCAGGTAGCCGTGCCAGATGAAGCCGTCGGTCTCGGGGAGGTCGACGCGTGTCTCGGTGCCGTCCTCGTCGAGGAGGCACAGCTCGACCCGGTCCGCCACCTCCGAGAAGAGCGCGAAGTTGGTGCCGCTGCCGTCGAAGGTGGCACCGAGGGGGTAGGCGTGGCCTGGCCAGATCCGCATGCCCCCCAGCCTGCCAGGATGCGGACGAAACCGCCCCGGGTGGGGGCGGTCCGTGTGACGGACCGTCCGAGCCCTTCGGGTGCCGGTCAGTCCGTGGTCACCGGGAGTCCGGCGCCCACCCAGGCCCCGATGCCGCCGGCGAGGTCGGCCGCGCCGTCGATCCCCGCCTGGGACATGAGCCCGAGGGCGGTCTGCGACCGGTTGCCGGACCGGCAGTAGACGGCGTAGGTGGCCTCGGGGTCGAGGTCGGCGAGCCGGGTGGTGAAGTCGGCGGCCGAGACGTCGAGGTTCACGGCGCCGTCGAGGTGTCCCTCGGCGAACTCCTGGGGTGTGCGCACGTCGAGCAGCACGACGCCGTCGGCCGCGGCGAGGTCGGCGAACTCCGCGGGGGCGAGGGTGGTGCACTCGGCGGCCTGGACGCAGGCCACCGGGTCCGTGCCGGGGGTCGCAGCCGAGGCGCCGGAGGTCCCCTCGGTGTCGTTGCTGCAGGCGGCGAGCGCGAGGAGGGTCGCCAGGCCGAGACCGGCGATCGTCGTCTTCTTCATGGGTGGAAGCATACCCCCCGGGGTATATGGCTCGCATCGTACGGTGGCCCGCCAACGCCAGACCATGATCGCAGCGCGGTGGCGATCACGGTGGGCCTTGCGACATGGGTGGGGCCGGGATCCGCCGCAGTGGTGGCTGCGGCAGATCCCGGCCGGCTGGGGTCGGCCGCCGTGGCGCGGCCGAGGTGCGACGTCCGGGTCGCTCAGATGAACAGCAGCTGCGCGCCCTCGGTCATCTCGATGAAGTCGGTGGCGCTGATGATGCCCTCGACGTCGTCGCGCAAGTCGGAGTCGGTGAACTTGTTCATGTCGGCGCTCATCCGGCAGGCCCACAGGTGGCCGCCCGCGGCGACGATCTGGTCCAGGAACTCCGGCACCTCGGGGATGCCGAGGTCCGCGATCTGCTTCTTCATCATCGACGTGGCCATGGCCTGCATGCCGGGCACCGGCGCGAGCGCCTGCGGGACGCGGACGTCGCCGATGGGCATGTGCATGGCGGTGTTCCCGACCGGGGAGAACTTCAGGTCGTGCATGCGCTTCTTGGCGATCATGTCGAAGCCCCAGAAGGTGAAGAACAGGTGCACCTCGATGCCCTCGCCGAGCGCCGCGTTGCCGAGCACGAGCGCCGGGTAGGCCATGTCGAGGTTGCCCTTGGAGCAGATGATCGCGAGCTTGCGGCCTTCGCCGGCCTCGTCGTCGAAGCTGGGCACGATGGGGGTCATGTCAGGTCCTTCCTGCTGGTGGCGGGTCCGTGCGTCCGGTGGTGGCGGGTGGCCGGGGCGTCAGACGCAGCCGCGGGGCTTGGGCAGGCCGGCGATGTAGGCCATCTTCTTGGCCGGCTTCTTGGGGAAGAGCTCGAACTGCTGCTTGACCGGGAAGCCGCCGACGGCCTGGACGCGGCGGGTCGTCGCGGTCTCGCCCTCGGTGGCGAAGTCGGCGCGCAGGAACTCGACGATCTTCCAGTGCTCGGCGGTCATCTCGATGCCGATGGCCTCGGCGAGGGCAGCCGCGAGCTCGCGGTCCCACTCGCTCGGGTCGGTGAGGAAGCCCTCGTCGTCGACGTGGACGTCGCGGCCGGCGATGGTGGTGACAGGCATGGTGGGTCCTCTCGAAGGGGCCGTCTGGCGGCCGGGGGAGTCAGAAGTCGGCGGGGATGCGGATGTCGGAGGCGGGCTTGGCCGGCGGGGCCGGCGGTCGCTTCTTGCCGGCCATGGACATGTGGGCGGAGACCGGCAGGCGCCGGCCGGGCAGGAGCATGTGCCAGTACAGGTGGCGGAACGCGAGCTTGCCCCAGTGGTTCAGGCGGCTCTCGCGCAGCAGCCGCATCGGCCCGACGCCGGGCAGCGGGTAGGTGCCGGGCAGCGGCTCCGTGTCGTAGTTGAAGTCGATGAGCAGCGCCTTGCCGTGGCCGCTCTCGATGAAGCAGTTGGCGTGGCCGTCGAACTTCTCCGGCATGGCCTTGCCCGCCACGTGCGCGAGGAAGTTGGGCACGAACGCGTCCACGGAGAAGTGCGCGACCGAGCCGGCCTTCGACGCGGGCGCGTCGCTGGCGTCGCCGATCGCGAAGATCCGGTCGTCCGCCTTGGACAGCAGCGTGTGCTTGTCGACGGGGACGTAGTTGAGCTCGTCGCCGAGCCCCGAGCGGCCCACGAAGTCCGCGCCCATGTTCACCGGGATGGTGACGAGCAGGTCGTAGCCGATCTCGCGCTCGTCGAAGGACCGGAGGACCTGCTCGTCGCCGTCGACGCTCTCGACGACGAAGTCCGGCTCGAGGGCGATCGCGCGCTCGGTGAGCATGTCGCCGAGGTAGGCGGCCGAGATCGGCTTGGTGAACGCGCCGGGCAGCGGCGTCACGTACGTGAGCTCGACCTTGTCGCGGATGCCGCGCTTCGTGAAGTACGCGTCGGCGAGGAAGACGAACTCCAGCGGCGCGACCGGGCACTTGATCGGCATCTCGGCGACGTGCACGACGACGCGGCCGCCGCCGAACGCGGCGAGCTCGGCGGCCAGGGCGCCGGCGCCGGCGTACGTGAAGAACTCGTGCACCTTGCCGCCGAGCGCCTCGGCGAGGCCGGGGGTCTCGGCGGGGCGCGGCGTCGTGCCCGACGCGATGACGAGGTAGTCGTAGGCCAGCTCGTCGCCCGACTCGAGGTGCACGGTGCGGGTGGCCGCGTCGACGCGGTCGACGGCCGCCCGCACGAGGTCCACCCCCTTGCGCAGGCGCGGCGCG
The DNA here is from genome assembly GCA_000767215.1 of Actinotalea fermentans ATCC 43279 = JCM 9966 = DSM 3133. Taxonomy (GTDB): domain Bacteria; phylum Actinomycetota; class Actinomycetes; order Actinomycetales; family Cellulomonadaceae; genus Actinotalea; species Actinotalea fermentans. The sequence goes on along the minus strand of AXCX01000031.1, from coordinate 3,987 downwards.
AGCGGCTTGCTCACCTGCCGGTCGGAGTAGATCCCGAACGGCAGGAAGAGGAACCCCGGCTGGTAGTAGTGCACGCCGGCCGGGTCGACGACGGTGATGCTCCACTCGTCGGCGGGCAGCTTCGGGCGCAGCTTGTTGACGACCATGGTGCCGGCGGTACCGGCGCCGATGACGACGAGACGTCTCATCTCTCACGCTCCACCAAGCGGAGGTGTGCCCGGGCGACCGGGCACGGGCGGCGGTGCCGTCCCGAGATTCACGCTAGGTACCCGGGGGGGTATGGCGACAGGGACCAAGGTCACATGCCCCGGGGGGTATGTGCCAGTGGGGTGACGACGCCCCGGATGCGGTTCCGCGCCCGCGGTGCGAGCGTGAGCCGATGACCGAGAACCCGGAGACCACCCCGTCGACCGAGGGCTACGACCCAGCCGCCGACCAGGACGCCGACCCGGAGTCCCTGTCGCCCCGCACGGGCGCGGCGGCGATCCCGGACGCCGGAGAGGACGCCGGCGACCCCGACGCCGACCCGGACATGCTCAACCCGCGTGAGGGCTGACGCGGCGCGGCCGGCCCGACCTGCAGCACCGGTCGCGCGCCGGCCGCCGTCGCCATCTCAGTGCGCCAGTCGCTCCACCACCGCGCCGTACAGCCAGGGGGCGCGCCGGGCGACCGGCACGATCGCTCCCCGGGCCGGCGATGCTGCCCAGGTGACGAGCCCCGTCGTGAGCAGACGGTAGTCGCGCGTGACGGCTCGCCATGCGCGCTCGTAGGCGCCCGCGTCCCCGAGCGTCGCGACGGCGGCGCGCGCCTGGGCCAGACCGACGCGCAGCCCCTCGCCCGTGAGCGCGTCGACGTAGCCCGACGCGTCCCCGACGAGCGCGACGCGTCCGCGCGTGCGCGCCGTGGTGAGCTGGCGCAGCGGGCCGGCGCCCAGGGTCGGCCCGACGGGCCGGAGCCCCCCGAGTCGCTCGGCCAGCCGCGGCAGTGCCGCCACGGCCGCGTCCCAGTCGGTGTGCGGTGGGCCGAGCACCGCAACCCCGACGAGGTCGGGTCCCACCGGCGTCACGTACGCCTCGGCGCCCGGCGCCCAGTGCACCTCGACCAGGTCCGTCCACGGCGCGAGCGGGACGTGCCGGCGGAGCCCGAAACGGCGTCGGCGGGTCGGCGTCGGGCGCTCCAGGCCGACCAGGCGTCGCACGGTCGAGTGCAGGCCGTCGGCGGCGAGCAGCCACCGGGCGCGCACACCGGCTGCGGTGACGGCCTCGGCGTCCTGCTCGACCGTGGTGACCCGGCCGGTCACGCGCGTGACGCCGAGCGCGTCCGCCCGCGCGCCGAGCGCGGCGTGCAGCGACGTCCGCCGCACACCGCGGCCGGCGCCCGTCCGGAACGCGTGGTCGACGTGGCGCCCACCCACGGTGCGGTAGCTGATGCCCCGCAGGTCCCAGCCGGCCGGGTCGACGCCGAGCCGCTGCAGCGCGCGCAGCGTCCCGGGCATGAGCCCTTCGCCGCAGGCCTTGTCCACGGGCCCGGTGCGCGGTTCGACGACGACGACCTCCCGTCCGGCCAGTCGCGCCTCGATCGCGGTGGCGAGCCCGACCGGCCCGCCGCCCACGACGAGCACGTCGGTGTCGGTCACCGGCGGCGTCATCGGGCGGGGGCGAGGTCCGCCAGGGCGCGCTCCTCGGCCGGGATCCGGAAGCCCAGCAGCAGCACGGCGTTGAGCAGCGTGAACGCGACCGCGGTCACCCAAGCGGTGTGCACGAGCGGAAGGGCGAGCCCTTCCAGTGCGACGGCCACGTAGTTGGGGTGCGCGAGCCGGGCGTACGGACCGCGCGCGACCAGTGGCGCGCCGGCGACGACGATCACCCGGGTGTTCCACTGGGGCCCCAGGGTCGCGATGCACCACCAGCGCAGTCCTTGTGCGGCGACCACGAGGGCCAGCGCGGGCCAGCCCAGCCACGGCAGGAAGGGCCGGTCCGCCACGACGACCTCGACGACGGGGGCGACGAGCAGTGCGGTGTGCAGCACGACCATCGCCGGGAAGTGCCCGCGCCCTCGCTCGACGCCGCCCCGGTCGAAGGCCCAGCGCGCGTGGCGGGCCGACAGCACGAGCTCGACGAGCCGCTCGAGCGCGGTGGCGGCGAGGACGACGACGAAGAGCGTGAGCACCGTCAGTCCCACCTCAGGAGCGCGAGCTCGGCGCCCACGCCCGGGCCGAAGGCCAGGGCGACGCCCCAGGTGCCGGGCTCCGGCGGGCGGTCCATCGCACGCGCCAGCACGTGCAGCACGGAGGCCGACGACAGGTTGCCCGTGCGGGCGAGCACGTCGCGCGTGGGAGCGACGGCAGCCTCGTCGAGGTCGAGGGCGTCGCGCACCGCGTCGACGATCCGCGGACCGCCGGCGTGCACCACCCAGGTGCCGACGTCGCGGCTTGAGGTCGTGCGGCTCGAGCAGGGCGCGGACGTCGTCGGCCAGGTTCTGCTCGATCACGCCGGGCAGGCCGGGTGCGAGCACGATGCGGAAGCCGCTGCCGCCGACCCGCCAGCCGAGCTGGTCCGCGGTACCGGCGTAGAGCCGGGTCGCGGCGTCCACGACCTGCGGGCCGGCGCCCGCCGCGGCGGGATGGGCGGCGCCGACCATCACGAGGGCGGCGCCCCCGTCCCCGAAGAGGCCGCTCGCGACGAGGTTGGCGGTGGAGTCGTCGCCGTGCTGGACGGTCAGCGAGCACAGCTCCACGCTGACGAGGAGCGCGACGTGCGTGGGGTGGGCGAGCACGTGGTCGCGCACGTGCCCGAGCGCCGCGGCCCCGCCTGCGCAGCCCAGGCCGAAGGACGGCAGGCGCCGCACGTCGGGACGCAGCCCGAGCCGCGTCGCGAGCAGCGCGTCGAGCGAGGGCGCCGAGACCCCGGTCACGGAGGTGAAGAAGACGTAGTCGACGTCGGCGGGGGACAGGCCCGCCGCGGCGAGGGCGGCCCGGCTCGCGGCCTCCGCGAGGTCGCCGCCGACCTGCACGAACACGTCGTTCGCGGCCTCGAAGGACGTCAGGTGCGCGTACGCGTCCAGGGGCAGGGCGAGGTGTCGTGTCGTGACGCCGGCGGAGGCGTGCAGGCGCTCCATGAGCGCCCGTCGCGTCGGGTCGTCGGCCAGGAGCGGGGCGATGGCGGCGGTGATCTCGGCCTGCGGGTAGGCGTGAGGCCCGAGCACGGGTGCGACGGCGAGGATCCGTGCCATCGGCCGAGTCTGACACGATGTGACGAATCGGGCACGGTCGCGGCCGTACAAAATGCGTGGAGGCACGCGCGGCGCGAGCGGCGCCGCCCGGACCGGGCGAGGGAGGGGCATGCGGCTCGTCGTCGGGGTCGTCGCCGCGAGCCATCCCGCGCCCACCGCGGTGGTGACGGCCCTCGCCGTGGTCCTCGCGGTCGGTGCCGGCGCCCCCGTGGGGACGGCGGTCCTCGTGGGCGCTGCGGTGCTCGCCGGGCAGCTCTCCGTCGGGCTGTCCAACGACTGGCTCGACGCGGCGCGCGACCGGGCGGTCGCGCGGCGCGACAAGCCGGTGGTCACGGGCGCGGTGTCGGTGCGCGCCGTGCGGGCCGCCGCCGTCGGTGCGGCGGTGGTGTGCGCCGCGGCGTCGTGGGCCACCGGGCTGCTCCCCGGGAGCCTGCACGTCCTCGCGGTCGGCTCGGCGTGGGCGTACAACCTCGGGCTGAAGCGCACCGCCGCGTCGTGGGTGCCCTACGCGGTGTCTTTCGGGCTGCTGCCGGCGTTCCTCGTCACGGCGGCCGGGGGCACACCGCCGCCGGCCCTGGTCGCCACGGGCGCTCTGCTCGGCGTGGGCGCGCACCTGGCGAACGTGCTCCCCGACCTCGAGGACGACGCCGCCACGGGCGTCCGCGGGCTCCCGCACCGGCTGGGTCGCCGCGCATCCTCCGTGCTGGCGCCCGTCCTGCTCGCGGGGGGCGCCGGCGTGGTGGTCGCCGGGCTGCC
>AXCX01000297.1 GCA_000767215.1 Actinotalea fermentans ATCC 43279 = JCM 9966 = DSM 3133 | reverse complement strand
CGGCGGCCGTGGCGGCCGCGACCGCCGCGTCGATCCGGGCCTGCACCCGGGCCGCGCTCCGTCGCCGCGCCCGACGGGCGAGGAGCACCCCGGCGACGAGGGCGAGCAGCAGGGCCAGCTGTGACCACGGCACGGTCCAGACCGTGAACGACGCCGTCGCCGGCGACAGGGCCGCGCCACCGAGGTCGTCCTCCCCGACGACGACGGGCGTCACCGTGACCTCGCCCCACGCCATGACCAGGGGCGGGACGGCGACCTCGACGGTGCTCGTCGTCGTCGTGCCGGGCAGCACCTCGCGCTGCTCGTCGGCCGCCGAGGTGGGTGCCACGCCCGCGGGCCCGGCCAGGGACGTCGTCGTGCGCGCGCCCAGGCGCACGTTGCCGGCGTTGGTGACGGTCGTCGTCACCGTCAGCGTGCCCGGCGCGAAGGGGTTCCAGGACGGTGTGTAGGAGGCGGTGACCGTCTCGGGTGCCAGTGCGGCGGCGACGTCGCCGGACACCCGCAGGTGCACCCGCACACCGACCCGGGACGTGAGCTGGACCGCGCTGCCGGCCCCCTGGACGAGCTCGGCGACCACGCCGGCCGGGTGGTCGCCGGGGGTGGCCTGCGCCGGGACGGCGATCCCGACCGGCACCAGGGCGGTCGCGCCGGCGGCCAGCTCCAGGACCAGGCCGCCGCCGTCGCGAGCCTGCGCCCCGTCGACCGGCCCGACGGTGATCCAGGCGCCGCCGTCGACGGGCGCCTGCCCCGAGGCGAGGACGTCGAAGCTGCCGTCGGCGGTCACGACGCCGTCGCTGGCGTACACCGCGAACGTCGCGGGGCGGTCGCTGAAGTTCGTCAGGGCGACCAGGTCGTCGGCGCGAGCCCCGCCGTCGACGACGTGGCGCAGCGAGATCCGTCCGTCCGGGCCGTCGGCGGTGGCCGGCTGCAGGGCCCAGGTGGTCGACGTCGCGGGGTCGGGTGCGACCGCCGCGGTCGCCGTCGGGGCCGCGGCGACGGGCAGGCCCAGGACGGAGCCGAGAACCACGGCGAGCAGGGACAGGGCGCGGAGCGGCACGGCAGCCTCGATCCTCCTCGGGCGGGCCGAGTGGCCGGCCGGCGGGTGCCGGCCGGCCACACGGACCTGCAGGGGTGGGTCTCCCGTCGACGGGTCAGTCGACGGGGAACAGGGACAGGGTGAGCATGCCGGTGTAGGTGCCCGGCTGGGTGTCGGTGGGGACCTCGAGGGTGAGGTCGGCACCGAGGGTGGCGGTTCCCCAGCGTCCTTGGGTGTCGGCGGAGGCGAGCCGGGCCGGGGTGGCCAGGCCGGGTCCGCCGTCCAGGACGGTGGTGATGGTGGCGCCGGCGTTCAGGCCGGGTCGTGGGGTGAGTACCTTCGGGGTCCAGCCGAGGTGGTCGGCGGTCAGTGGGCGGCTGGCCGAGGTGAAGGTGTCGGCCTGGCCGGAGACGGCCCATCCGCCGGTGCCGGCCTGGGTGGCGGTGCGGGAGTCGGTGATCTTGACCTCGGGCAGGGTGCCGGTCATGCGCAGGCGGTCGCCGACGTTCTCGGGCGCGGACAGCTGGACGGCCTCGCCGAAGTCGGCGACGGTGAGCGCGAGCGCGCCGTCCTCGCCCTCGGGGATCTCGGCCTGGATCGGCACGCCGTCACGGGTGTCGGCGTTCGCCCACAGGTAGTCGCGGGCGTAGATCGTGAACAGCTGGCCGGCGGTCATGCCGTCGTGCGCACCCGGCACCTGGGCCGTGGCGGCCGGGATGCCGCGCGACCGGAAGTTGTCCGCGATGGCGTTCGCGGACGCGAGGGTGCCCTCGAAGACGCCGTTGCCCAGGAACACCGACATCCCGTTCTCGCCGACGGCGGCCGCGATCGCGTCGAAGTTCGCCTGGGTCAGCGACGGGTTGCCCGAGAAGTGCCCGTAGTACCCGAACGTCGTCGGGTAGGAGTTCATCACGAACCCGCCGGTCGAGCCGCCGTAGGAGAAGCCGCCGTAGGCGCGGCCCTCGCGCTCGTCGGCCACGTTGTAGTGCTCCTCCATGTACGGGAGGATCACCTGCACCAGGTTGTCCGCGGCGTTCTGCCGGTTGTACGAGGCGAAGTTCAGCCCGGTGCCGGTGAAGTGGTTGCCCATGGTGACCACGACGGTCGGCTCGATCTCGCCCCTGGCCTGCATGTTGTCCAGGATGTTGGGCACGTTCGCCGGGACCATGAAGTCGGTCTCGTCGCCGAAGATCCCGTGCGAGAGGTAGACCACCTTGTAGGGCTCGGGCCGGTCGGCGTCGTAGCCCGGCGGCAGGTAGATGCCCAGGTAGTGG